>CAYJLZ010000071.1:0-5325 GCA_964371265.1 uncultured Bacteroides sp.
CTTAAAGCTATCTCGCCAAAATTTTCACATAAAATAGCGTGCATTTTTTTATAAAAATCATTTTTACGGTGCAATCCAACGTAATTGTTAATAAATTTTATATTGCTGGGTATATTAACGTTTGCACCTATAACCTCGGGGTAATATGCAACAACAGGACAATTATAATGGTTATCTCCGAGCTTTTCGTCCATTGCATAGCTCATGCACGGGTAAAAAATAGCGTCTACATTTTTTTCTATTAATTCTTCAATGTGTCCGTGTATAATTTTTGCAGGGTAACATACTGTATCAGAGGGAATTGTATGTTGACCTTTTAAATACAAATCTCTTGTCGAGTGACTGCTTACGTTTAATCCAAAACCCAGAGTTTTGAAAAATGTATGCCAAAACGGCAGCAATTCAAAGTTATTAAGCCCCATTGGTATGCCTATCGTTTGCCTTGTGCCATTATAACTTTTGTACGAATCAAGCAAGTTCAGCTTGTATTCAAACATATTGTAAATATCTTTGCTTTTATTTAGCTTAAGCGGTTTTTCACATCTGTTACCGCCAATAAACTTTCGTCCATCATCAAACGTGTTAACTGTAAGCTTACATTTATTTTGGCATATACCGCATGTAACTGCGCTTACCTCGTGCCTAAATGTTTTAAGCGAACTATGGCTTAAAACAGAGCTGTTTTCTTTTTTATTGTTGTGCTTTACATAAAGTGCAGCGCCGTATGCCCCCATTAAACCCGATATATTTGGCCTTATTACATTTTTGCCTATTTCTTTTTCAAATGTGCGCAAAACAGCATCGTTTAAAAATGTACCACCTTGTACGGCTATGTTTTCGCCTAAAGTGCTTGCGTCGGCAACACGAATTACTTTGTACAAAGCATTTTTTACTACGCTTATAGAAAGTCCCGCAGATATATTTTCAATTCCTGCACCATCTTTTTGTGCCTGCTTAACAGACGAGTTCATAAAAACGGTACATCGTGAGCCTAAATCAACAGGGCGCTTTGCCATTAGGCCCAATTTTGCAAATTCATCAATACTTTGCCCTAAAGTTTCGCTAAATGTTTGCAAAAACGAGCCGCACCCAGAGGAACAAGCTTCGTTTAAAAATATATTGTCTATTGCGCCGTTTCTAATTTTAAAGCACTTAATGTCTTGTCCGCCAATGTCAATTATAAAATCGACTTTAGGGTTGTACTTTTTAGCGGCTGTAAAGTGTGCAATAGTTTCAACTATGCCCATATCGGCGTGAAAAGCGTTTTTAATTATCTCTTCACCGTATCCCGTTGTCGCAAAACCACCAATTTCTATATTGGGGAATTTCTCATATAACTCTATTAAAAAATCTTTAACAAGCGGTACGGGCGTGCCTCCGTTTTGCATGTATTTGCTGTAAACAAGCTCTTCTTCGCTATTAATTACAACAGCCTTAAGTGTTGTGCTACCTGCATCTATACCTATGTAAGATTTACCCTTAAGCGGATAATATTTTATACCTTCGTTTGTTTTGTGCCTTACTTGAAATTGCTCATACTCCTCTTCAGAGTTGAAAAGCGGCTCACAACTGTCATAGTGATGCTTTGAGGAAAATTTTTCAATTTTCTCTTTCAACTTGCCTATTGTAAAGCACGATTCATCACTCGAGAGCGCGGTGCCGATTGCAACATAGTAAAGCGAATTTTCAGGGCAAACACCCTTTAATTTAAGCGTATCGTCAAAGGCAAGGCGCAGCTGAGATAAAAAACTTAAAGGCCCACCCAAATAAACAACGTTGCCGGTAATATCTCGGCCCTGTGCAAGGCCGGCAACTGTTTGGTTTACTATGGCATAAAAAATACTTGCGGATATATCACTTTTTAATGCGCCTTGGTTAAGTAGCGGTTGTATATCACTCTTTGCAAAAACACCGCAGCGCGATGCTATACTGTATATTTTAGAGTAATCTTTAGCCATCTCATTCATCTGATCGGGCTGTATGCCAAGAAGTGTTGCCATTTGATCAATGAAAGCGCCCGTGCCACCCGCACAAGTTCCGTTCATTCTCACTTCCGATAAGCCGGAGGTGAAAATTATTTTTGCATCTTCACCGCCAAGCTCAACTACAACGTCTGTGCCGGGTAATAATTTTTTTACTGCAAGCCCTGTTGCATACACCTCTTGTACAAAAGGTATGTCAATGTCGGTAGCAAAGCCTAAACCCGCCGAACCCGATATTTTAACATTAAAAGTTTGTTCGTTGCCAAACTGCTCTTGTATGCTATCAAGTAATCCCAATATCTTTTCAGATATTTGAGATAAATGTCGCTCATAATTTTTAAATAAAATATTGCCTAAATCGTCTACAATTACACACTTTAGTGTAGTCGATCCAATATCAATGCCTATGCGTAACATAGAACCCTCCCGATTGGATAATTGAATTTACCAACTTTTAATAAAATTAGTTTAAATTAAAACACAATAGACATTATAACAGAAAAACAGTAAAAAAGTTTTAACTATTTATAAACTTTGCAAAAAATTAAATAGTTTATTAAAGTTTATTAATATTATCAAAAAAACATTTATTTTTTTGTGCAAATATTGTATAATTAATTGGCAAAATTAAAATTTAAAATAAAAAAACGGCGGTTTTAATATGATTTCTGTAATTATACCTGTATACAATGCGCAAAACTATGTAAAAAATTGCATAGATAGTATGCTTAATCAGGAGTACAAAGATTTTGAGCTTATACTTATAAACGACGGTAGCACAGACAGCACAGGCAATATTTTAAATGATTATAAGCAAAAAGATGACAGAATAGTTGTTATACATCAAAATAATAAAGGCGTTTCGCTTGCAAGAAATGCGGGCCTTAATATTGCAAAGGGTGAATATATATGCTTTACAGATAGCGACGATGTTGTACCAACAAACTATTTAGAAGAGCTGTATAGTGCAATAAATGTTGATTGTTGTATGAGTGTATGCACAACCGAATTTATGAAAAACAATATATTGCAAGAGAGTGTATATATGCCAAACAAAACGGTTAGCACTAAGCAGTTTATTAAAATGTCGCTTATTGGCGATATAAACCCGATTGGCTCGTTTGGGCGAACAAGCAGTAGGTTAATTAAAGCTAGCTTGCTAAAACATACATTTAACGATAAGTTTTGTTACGGTGAAGACACATTGTTTAATTTGCAATATATATTAAATTCTAAAAAAATTGCACTTACAGGTAACACAAAATACGTAGCAAATGAAATTGACGGATCTCTTAGTAAAAGCGTTTTTACAAAAAAAATGCTTAGCGTTTACCCAATGCTAAAACAAACACTTAACAAAATTGCAGATAAATTTGAGCTAACATTGACCGAAGATAAAATATGCATTGCAAGGTATTGGACAGATAATTTTATTGCAAGGGCAAGAGAAATACAAGGTAAATCGACAACAAGAAATGACATAATTAAGTGCTATAAATACTTATTAAACGTAAAAATTATAACGGTAAAAGAACTTTTTGCGGCAAGGGGAAAAAGTTTTCCCTATATACTTTTGGCAATTGTTATAATGTTTAAAAGTGCAAATTTGCTTTTTTTATGGTTTTATTTATCAAAATATTTTAATAAATTAATGTAGACGCTTGCATTATTTGTATTTACAGTTTACTAGTTAATAAAAAACATCTGCAAAGCTATAAAAGGTTTAACAGGTGTTTTTTTATTTTAATATTGTATTTTAACAATGTAAGTGTTACAATTAAATAAATCACCTACACCCGGTGGGGGTGTTTAATATTAGTGTTTTGTTTTAATAGAACAAAAATCATATATAAATTGTAACAGAAAAAACGAGGTTTTATATGGATAAGAATAACGAAAAATATTACGTAACAGGAATGACATGCTCGGCTTGCAGTGCACGCGTTGAAAAGGCGGCAAAAAGTGTTGACGGTGCAAACGAAGTAAGTGTGAATTTGCTTACCAATACTATGACTATAAAGGGAAGTGCAAACCCCGAAAAAGTAATTAAAGCAGTTATAGATGCCGGTTACGGCGCAAAGTTGGCTGCTATTTCATCGCAAGGGGCAACGGCTAAAGCAAATACATCTTTTGCAGACGAAAAAATAGCCGAAAGCGAAAAAATGAAAAGAATATTGATTATTTCGGTTGCATTTTTAGTTCCGCTTATGTATGTTTCTATGGGGCATATGGTTGGTTTGCCACTGCCGTCGTTTTTAATTGGGCACGAAAACGCAGTAAGTTTTGGTATGGTGCAGTTTTTGCTTACACTGCCAATAATAATTTTAAACAACAGGTTTTACAAAACAGGGTTTAAAACACTTGCTAAGGGCGCACCTAATATGGATAGCCTTATTGCACTAGGCAGCGGTGCTGCTGTTGCATACGGCGTTTTTGCAATAATGCGCATGGGTAACGGCCTTGGCACGGGCAACTTAGAGCTTGTTATGAGGTATCATACCGATTTGTATTTTGAGTCTGCTGCTACAATATTGACATTAATAACACTTGGTAAATATTTTGAGTCGCAAAGTAAGGGCAAAACCAGTGAGGCAATTACGAAACTTATTAATTTAGCACCGAAAACTGCAATTGTTGTTGATGGAGAAAATGAGATTGAAACACCTGTGGAACAGGTGAAAATTGGCGATATACTCGCGGTAAAACCGGGTGCCAGTGTGCCGGTAGACGGAATAATTACACAGGGAGCTTCGGCGCTTAACGAGTCGGCACTGACAGGAGAGAGCGTGCCTGCCGATAAAACAGTGGGCGACAGTGTTTTTGCATCAAGCATTAATACGTCGGGTGCATTTAGGTTTAAGGCAACAAAGGTGGGCGAAGACACAACACACTCTCAAATAATTCAACTGGTAGAACAAGCATCGTCAAGCAAGGCTCCAATTGCAAAGCTTGCCGACAAAGTATCGGGAGTATTTGTGCCAATTGTAATCGCAATTTCAATAATTTCGGGCGTTGCTTGGTTAATTGCAGGCCAAAGCAGCGAGTTTGCACTGTCTGTATCAATAGCAGTACTTGTAATATCTTGCCCGTGTGCGCTGGGCCTTGCAACACCTGTGGCAATTATGGTTGGTACGGGTAAGGGTGCCGAAAACGGCATTTTAATTAAATCGGGCGAGGCCTTGCAGCAAGCACATAAAATAACGCATGTTGTTTTTGATAAAACCGGTACTATAACAAACGGAAAACCCGCTGTAACCGACGTTTACGTTGAATGTGAGGGCGAGGATGAGCTTTTGTTAGTTGCACTGGGGCTTGAGCAAAACAGCGAACACCCAATGGCACA
>CAYJLZ010000071.1:5335-7500 GCA_964371265.1 uncultured Bacteroides sp.
GGAATATGCTAAACAAAAAAATATAACCGCACCCAAAATACAAAATTTTAACGCAGAGTTTGGCAGGGGAGTAGAAGGCCAAATAGACGGCAAATTATGTATTGGCGGAAATTTAATGTTTATGAAGCAAAACAACATAAGCATTACTAAAAATGCGCAAAATCAGGCAGATGCATATGTAAGTAAAGGTAAAACACCACTGTATTTTGCTAAAAGCAACACGCTTATAGGTATAATTGCTGTTGCGGATACCGTTAAGCCTACAAGTGCAAATGCCGTAAAAATGCTTAAAAATTTGGGTATACAAGTAACAATGCTAACGGGAGACAATGAAAAAACCGCTAAAGTAATTGCGCAAAAAGTTGGAGTTACCAATGTGCTAGCTGATGTAATGCCGGCGCAAAAGGAGCAAAAAATTAAACAACTGCAAAGTCAAAACAACGTTGTAGCAATGGTAGGCGACGGAGTTAACGACGCACCTGCACTTGTTAGGGCCGACGTTGGCATAGCAATAGGAGCGGGCACAGACGTTGCTGTGGACAGTGCCGATATAGTGCTTATTAAAAACGATTTGTCAGACGTTGTTCACACTATTAGGCTGGCCAAAGCCGTTATGCGCAACATAAAGCAAAATTTATTTTGGGCGTTTTTTTACAATACAATAGGTATACCGCTTGCAGCAGGGCTACTTATCCCCATATGGAATATGCAACTCTCGCCAATGTTTGCCGCCGGTGCTATGAGCCTTTCAAGTATTTGTGTAGTTTCAAATGCGCTTAGGCTGCGCGGGTTTAAAAAAATTATGCCAAGCGTATTAAATGAGCATAGCCAAGTAAAAGAGCAAAAAGAACAACAAGCAGAAATTGTAATTTTTAATGCAACTGATGAAGATATTATAACAAAAAACAAAACAGAAATAGGAGAAGAGAATATGAAAAAAGTTATTTTAAGCATTGAGGGCATGATGTGCAATCATTGTAAAAACCATGTGGAAAAGGCGCTTAACAATATTAGCGGAGTTAGTGCGGTTGTTGAGCTGGAAAATAATATAGCAATTTGCAATGTTGAGCAAGATACAAACAACAAAGAACTTGTAAATGCCGTAACCGAGGCAGGATATAAGGTAACCGATACCAGAGAGGAATAGTAATGAAAGCTAATAAAAAGCAAGTTGCAACACTTATAAAAACAGCTAGGGGACAGCTGGAAGGCATATTGCAAATGATAGATGATGATAGATATTGTATTGATGTATCTACGCAACTGTTGGCAGCAAGCAGTATTATAAAAAAGGCAAATAAGCTTGTTTTAAAAGCACATGTTGAAAACTGTATTAAAGACGCAATAAAAAACGGTCAAGACGGTAAAATAGACGAGCTTTTTACCGCACTGGACAAGCTATGAAAACCATAATTGAAATTATAAATATAAGAGAAAACAAACAAAAGTACGTAGCTATTGCAAGTTTTGGTTTGTTTTTTGTGTTGTTTTTAATTTTTAAAAACAACACACCGGTTATGGAGTGGATTACACACAATATTACCGACAGGTATAAATATGTAATGGGAATGTTTAGCAATATTTTTCCGTTTTCTCTTGCCGAAATTTTTGTGGTAGTTTATATTTTTTGCTGCCTTTGCTATGTAATTAAGTCGATAATTTGTGCCATAAAAAATAAGAAGAATAAAGCTGCTTATATATTTAAAAGGCTGCTGGGCTGCGTTGTAATTGCAATGGGTACAATTTGTGCGCTCACATTTGTATGGGGAATAAACTATTATGCACTAAGCGTTACGCAAAAAATGGACATTTATCAACAGCCAATAAGTGTTGAAGAGTTAGATGATGTAACAACACTTTTTTTAGATATGCTGAATGAGAGCGCCAAAAAAGTACCCCGCAATGAAGACGGAGTTTTTGTTATGGACACACAAGAAATTTATGACATGAGTGAAAATTTGTACGATGGAATAGAAGAAATATACCCATTTTTACAAGGGCCAAGCGTGACACCTAAAAAAATGGTATTTTCAAAATACATGAGTCATACAAATTATACAGGAATATTTTTTCCCTTTACGGGAGAGGCTAATATAAATAAAGATCAGCCACTGTGCCTTTTGCCAAGTACAATTGCCCACGAGCTGGCACATGTAAGGGGTGTT
>CAYJLZ010000071.1:7510-10891 GCA_964371265.1 uncultured Bacteroides sp.
AATTCGGCGTACTGGGCGCAGTACGACACACCGGCAGCAGATATTGCAAACAACGTCTACGATGGTTTTTTGCAAAGCTATGGACAAGAGGACGGCATAAAGAGTTATGGAAGAGTAACAGATTTACTTGTTGCATTTTACAAGTAGCATTTACTCTTAAAACACAAATAAAAGCAATTTAAACAATATTTATTAATTTAATCTTTATTTTTACACATTTATACAATATACAACGCAGCACTTATTTGATATAATATATATTAACAAATAATTAATTTTGGGTTACAAAAAGGAGAGTTGTTGTGGGTATTTTTGGCACATTAGAATTTTTTGGTGGTTTAGCACTATTTTTATACGGAATGGTGTTGCTGAGCTCTAGCCTTGAAAAAGTTTCGGGGGGAAAGCTGGAAAAAACGCTTGAAAAACTTACAAATACAGTATTAAAAGGTGTAATTCTTGGCACAATTGCAACGGTGGCAGTACAATCGTCGTCGGCAACAACGGTAATTGTTGTTGGCCTTGTTAACGCTAAGGTTTTAAAATTGCGCAATGCAATAGGCGTTATTATGGGTGCAAATATCGGAACAACTGTAACGGCGCATATTTTAAGTTTGTCTGATATTGATTCTGCAAACTTTTTTATGAGTTTGCTCGAGCCATCAAGCCTAGCACCTATGGCATGTATAATTGGTGTAGGCCTGTTTTTACTTAACGCAAAAGGAAAAAGAAAAGACCTTGGTGTTGTGCTTTTAGGTTTTGGTATTTTGTTTACGGGAATGCTTACTATGAGCAGTGCGGTACGCCCGCTTGCATCGTCCGATTTGTTTTTAAGCGCATTTAACATGTTTGAAGATGTGCCGGTTTTGGGTGTGCTTACAGGTACGGCAGTAACTGCGGTGTTGCAATCGTCCTCTGCGTCGGTAGGTATTTTGCAAGCGCTTTCAACAACAGGCGTAATATCGTTTGCAATGGCATTTCCCATTATTATGGGCCAAAACATTGGTACAACAATTACACCCGTGCTCGCTTCAATAGGCGCAAGCAAAAACGCTAAAAGAACAGCATTAATACATGTTTTATTTAACATAACAGGTACGGTTGTATTTTTATTAGGTTTTTATGCTATACACTATTTTATTATGCCGTTTAAATTTTTTAACGATATTATAGATATGGGCACTATTGCAAATTTCCATACTGTTTTTAACGTTTCGGTAACCGTTTTGTTTATACCGTTTGTGGGATTACTTGAAAAAACAGCCAAAACCTTTATTAAAGATAAATCGGGTACAGAGGATACAATGCCTGATGTTGTAGTGTTGGACACGCTACTATACAAATCACCCGGCCTTGCAATACAGCATAGTAGAGAGGCAATTATGCAAATTGCAACACTGGCACAACAAAATCTTGTAAGCTCAACAGGGCTTCTTACAAAATATGATAAAGAGATTGTTGAACAAATATTAGAAAAAGAAGAAATAATCGATAAACTTCAAGATAAAACTGAAAACTATTTAATTGGACTTTCGGAAAAAGAGTTGAGTGATTCCGATTCGAGAAGTTTATCAAGGCTTTTGCACATAAGCGGAGAGTTTGAAAGAGTAGCAGACCACGCAGTTGAAGTACTTGAGAGTGTTCAAAAAATAAAGCAAGCAAAAGTAACTTTTTCGAAAAAGGCACAAGATGAACTTGACATATTTACCAGTGCAAATGTAGAGATACTACAACTTGCGATACTTGCCGTAAAAGATACAAGCTCTGAATACGCCAATAAAGTAATGCCACTTGAGGCTGTAATTGATGACATGGAAGAACAACTTAGAGAAAAGCATTTAGATAGATTGCGCAAAGGTAAATGTAATGTGGATTCGGCGTTTCCATTTAACACAATATTGCGTAGCCTAGAGAGAGTTGGAGATTTGTGCAGCAATATTGCGGAGTCGGTGTTGTCTTACAATGCCGACAAACAAGTGGATAGACACGAGTATAAAACAAAACTTAGCGAGAGTGCCGAATTTAAAGTAATGTACCTTGAATACAAGGATAAATATTTAAAAGCAATAAAAAAGAAATAGAAAAATAAATATTAAAAGCAGCACTGCATTTAAATATAATGCAGTGCTGCTTTTTTTATTGTCCATAAAAATATAAAAACCATCGGTAAAACCGATGGTTTTAATATAAAAATTAATTACTAAAAATAATTTTTTAGCATAAAAAGCTATTAGTCGCTAACATAAGGTAGCAGTGCAACGTGGCGTGCACGTTTAATTGCAACTGTAAGCTCACGCTGGTGAAATGCACAAGTTCCTGTAACTCTGCGAGGTATAATTTTAGCACGCTCTGAAATGTACTTGCGTAGGCGAGGTACATCTTTATAGTCGATGCTATCTATTCTGTCAACGCAAAAGCTGCAAACTTTTTTGCGGCTACGGCGCTGATTACGGCCGCCGAATTTGCCGTCGGAGCCATCTCTGTCATATGCCATTCAAGTTTCCTCCTATTTATTTTAGGTTAGTATTAAAAAGGTAAATCGTCATCATCGCTGATAACCGAAAAGTCATCATCACTACCAGCAGAAAAGCCTGCATCTTGTTCCTGCGTGGTTCTTGCAGGAGTAGAGGAGTAAGACGATGGAGCTGAATAGCCACCACTACTTGTATTATTAGCTGACGACTTGCTCTCTACGAAATGAACATTATCAGCCAATACTTCATAGGCTGTGCGTTTGTTGCCGTTTTTATCTTCGTAGTTTCGTGTTTGCAAACTGCCATTAATAGCAATAAGGTTACCCTTTTTAAAATATTTGCAAACAAATTCGGCACTTGTGCGCCAAACAACTATGTCTATAAAATCAGCTTTGCGCTCTTCGCCTTGTCTTACATAATTGCGATCTACCGCAATGCGAAACGTACATGTTGCATTGCCATTTGGTGTGTGTCTGAGTTCCGGGTCTGCCACAAAGCGACCCACTAAAGCTATTACATTAAGCATTATTCACCCTCCGACTCTTTTTTAGCATCTGCCTTTTCAGCATTTTGAGTAGTAACTACCATCGAGCGTAAAACACCGTCGGTAATGCCGTAAACACGCTCAAGCTCTGCAATAAAACCAGTTTCGCACTTAAAAGTAATAAGTGTGTAAACACCTTCTGTTTCATCTTGAATTGGGTATGCGAGCCTTTTTTTGCCCCAGTCATCTACTTTAACAATTTCGCCGTTTTTCTCGATAAGTTTAGTAAACTTTGAAATTAACGCAGCAGATGCTTCTTCATCTAGTGTTGTAGAAGTAATAAGCATTGTCTCGTACAAATTAGCCATTTTGTACACCTCCTTTTGGACTTTAGACCGCAATAAAATGCGGTAAGGATAGCTTGTT
>CAYJLZ010000072.1:0-1989 GCA_964371265.1 uncultured Bacteroides sp.
GTTTTTAAAAGGCAGAGAAGAGGAAAGCGGTATAATTTATTGCGCCACAAGAAAAAATGTTGAGCTTGTGTGTGACGAGCTTGTAGAAAAAGGATTTTCAGCGGCAAAATACCATGCAGGAATGACACAAAAACAGCGCAGTGAAAATCAAAATGACTTTATATATGATAAAATTAATATAATAGTGGCGACAAATGCGTTTGGCATGGGCATTGATAAATCTAATGTGAAATTTGTTGTGCATTATAACATGCCAAAAGACATGGAGAGTTATTACCAAGAAGCAGGTAGGGCAGGGCGTGACGGCTCCATTGCTCATTGCCTTATGCTTTATAGCGGGCAAGATGTTATTACTAACCAGTTTTTAATACAAAAAGGGCACGAAGAGAATGAAAATTTGGAAAATGCACAGCAATTGATTGAAAATGACTATAATAGGCTGAAGCAAATTACATTTTACGCAACAACTAACGACTGTTTGAGAAACTTCATATTAAAATATTTTGGCGAAAACCCAAATTTGTGCTGTGGGTATTGCGGAAATTGTGACACTGAATTTGAAACGATAGACGCACTTAAAGAAGCACAAAAAATTATATCATGTGTTATACGCACAGGCGAGCGATTTGGTAAAGTGATGATAATAGATGTGCTTAAAGGTAGCAAAAGTAAAAAAGTTTTGCAATTTGACTTTGATAAAATAAAAACTTACGGTGCTAGTGAAATAAGCGCACAAAGGCTTAGAGCCATAACTGACAATTTAATATTACTTGGATATTTGCAGCAAACAGATAGCCAATATGCTGTAATAAAAACAACTAAAAAATCTAAAGAACTTTTATACGAAAGCACTGAATTTACAATAAAATTGCCTAAAGAACAAGTGTCAAAAATAAAAGCATTAAGCGAAAAATCACATGAAAAAATTAAAACGGTTAAAAAAGCAAAGAGCCGAGATTTAAAAGAGGATAAAATACCGTTGTTTGAAAAACTGCGAGAACTTCGCTTGAAAATTGCAAGAGAAGAAAAAGTGCCTCCGTTTATGATTTTTAGCGATTTATCGCTTATTGATATGTGCAATAAACTTCCTGTAAATGAAAAGCAGTTTGTTGATGTTTCAGGAGTGGGCAAACAAAAGCTTGAAAAATATGGCACACTTTTTACAGAAGAAATTATGCGCTTTTGTGAAAGCAATGCAATTGAAACGCCGCCTGATAAAGTGAAAATCAGCAGAGAAAACAGTAAAGTTATTGCGTTGCCAAGCGAGGAAGTTATAAATCAAATTGAAACAAGAAAAGATTTATTGAGCATTAGTGAAATTGCAAGTTTAATTAACGAAGTGCTTGAATTTAACGATTGCACCAAAATTTCGCCTGTGAAAACAGCGAACTGGCTTGTAGAAAATGGATATCTTGAAGTTTTAGAAGCTGACGGAAAACGCACAAAAGTGCCCAGTGAAAAAGGGTTTGTTGAAGGTATAGTTCAAGAGCAGCGAGAAGGGAATAACGCGATGTACAACATCAATTTATACCCGGAAAATTTGCAAAAACTAATTGTTAGCAGTATTTTAGATATTATTAAATAGGAGTTTTAAAATTTAATGCAATAATTAATGAGATAATTATGGTGAATACCTTTTTGTAAAATTAACATAAGTAGATGAGAAATGAATAAGTTTAGATTTGTTGTAAAGTTCTGTGCTGAAAAATTAAAGTTTTCTTCTTTTAAAACAAAACTACAACACCAAGAGGTTGGTGTTGTAGTTTTTGTAATGTAGTTTGTAGCAACGCCACAGTATTTTATAAAATAACTAATAACTAAATAAGCAATAAAATTGAAGGTGCAGTAACTAATGACAAAATTGTAGACAGTAATACAACTTTCGAGGCGAGCTGTACGTCTGCCTTAAACCTTGATGCCAAAATTATAGAGGTTGCCCCAGCCGGCATTGCAACAAATAAAATTACAATTTGCTTAACGATAACATCG
>CAYJLZ010000072.1:1999-10602 GCA_964371265.1 uncultured Bacteroides sp.
AAAAAGAAATAAGCCCAACGCACAATAAAGGAATTAGCAAAAGCCTTATTGCGCTGGCATAAAAAGCAGTTTTATTAAAAATCTTTTTAAATGGTAAATCGTAAAAAATTGCACCGGCCAAAACCATAGATAATGGCGATACACAGTTGCCTATTGAGATTATTGGTGTGGCTATAAACGAAGGTATTTGTATAGCAGTAATCGCCCTAACTATTCCAAGGCAACAAGCTATGTTGTTGGGGTTAGTTGCTATTGTTTTAAGCACGCCTTTAATATTTGTGTTGCAAAAATTTGAAAGCCCTAAAGACCACATAAAAATTCTGGTAGGAATTAAATACATAGAGCCATAAAAAATACCTATATCTCCATACAAACTTTGAGCTATAAGCAAGCCGGCAAAACCTGCATTATTAATTAGTGTAGAGTAATTAAGTATGCTTCTTTGCTCGAATTTGTATTTACGATATAACAATTTACCTGCAAAATATGAAATAGTATGTGCGACAATTGAAATTATTACGACAGAAAGGCCCATTTGCCATTCTTCAATGCTTATGTCGCTCATAAAAGCTTTAAATGCGAGGCAAGGCATAAGCACATCTGTTATCATTTTGCTTATGTGGTTTTGATTTTCGGTAGTTATTATTTTTGATTTACGGCAATACATACCTATTACAATAAAGACAAAAAGTGACAATTGTGCAAAAAATACATTTAGAAATTCTTGCATTTACACTTCCTCTTTTTCAAACAAATTATTATATACATCTTTTAAATACTCCAAAGTTTCTTCGTTACTAATTACTCTGTCTTCGCTCCATATTCCGCTATTCAAATATTCAGAAAATGCCTCTACAATACTACTCTCGGTAACTTGTATTACAAAGCGAGATTTTTCTTCGCGATGCGGACTTTCAAGGTATATAACATCATCGCCAACTATATAAAGGCTAAAATCGCTCGTTTCACATCCGGGCAAATCGCTTTTAATAATGTGTGTGAAAAAGTAGTCGTATTTTTCCATATTTCCAATGTAGTTGTGCAAAAAATCTTTAAGCGAAAGCTTAGAGTAATTTGTGAGTGCATTGGCATAGCTGGTTGAAAATTTGCCTGTTGTTATTAAGTTTTGCAAGCCATACGTAGTAAAAAAGTCATGCCTGGCAACGTGTGTTTGTGAGTGTAGTGTTCTGTTATAAGTTAGGCGCCTGTTGAGCAACTCCTCATCGGCGTCTTTTTTTAATGTTTCAAAATAATTTTTAGGAAACCCCAAGTGAACAGACGGATGTGCTTTAAAAACAAACTCTCTAAATTCTGTCTGCTGCAAATTATCTTCTTTCCATTCCCAAAAGCGTTGTTTTTTTGCATCTATGGCAAACGGGGTAGATAAATCGTGTATAAACTTAAAATGTTTAATATATTGTTCGCATACATTTTCGCTGTTTAAAACAATTGCGTCCGAATAATCGTGCTTTAAAAGACACACGCACCAAGGGGTTATTATTGTGTTAGAAAACAGCTCCATCGCGCTTTCGCTTGCAGATGCATGATTGTTGTAGTAGTAGTGCGCAATATACTCACTTTCGGTATGATAATTGCAATGATATAAAATGGGCAATACGTTTCCGAATATTTTTAAGTTATAAAGGCTTGGGTTATCGTTAGTTTTGCTTTGAAAACGCATCAAATGCTGAATTGTGATTTTTTTATTTTCTGCCCTGTTTTGCATTATAGGAATTAACGAATTTACAACAAATGAGTTATCAGGTTGCAAACTTAACTTTAAAAAAGTTGTTTTATCGTCATCAATTATATTTTTTAATGCAGTAAATACATTTTCAACACCAAAAAAAGTGGTTATTGGCTCGTTAACTAAACTTTTGCCTTTGTTGTCTAAAAAAACTGTGTTTTGCCACGCAGTATTTTTAAAATAAATCTTGTTTATCATGTCGGATACAATTTTGCGCTGTTCGCAAACCTCTTCGCCAAGCTTTGTTATTTCATAGCTTGTATGCAACTCTTTGCTCTCATAAGGAGTAAGGCAAAGCTCTGCACTTACTTTTGAAACAAATTCATCACTTTGAGGAAAGCTTGCATCATTTAAATATCTGTATAATAAAGCTCTGTCTATATTTAAAGACGATGCAAGTTTTAACTTATCTACATTTTTTGTCGCTATTAATTCTCTTAATTTAATAGAAAATTTGCTCATATTTATCACTCCTTAAAGTAGTGCAAGTATAATTATAATAACGCAAGTTTAACTGCATGTCAATTATTTCATAAATCGTGTTCAAAATATTTTCAAAATATTTTAAAAAACTATTGACAAAACATTCACAAACATATATACTGAACACATTAATTACTGAATTAGACAAAAAATTTGTTTAAATTTACTTTAGTTTGGAGTGGCTTTATGGCAGATAGTGTTAGAAAGAAAATTAGAAATAAGAAAATAATTTTAAAAACAATGCAAAGAATTGCAGACCCAATGATTACAGAAATAATGGCATTTAGTGGCGTAGATATTATTTGCTTAGACAACGAGCATTACACTTTTGCCGACAGTGATTTAATGGAATGTATTACTGCGGGAAAGGCACTTGGTGCTTGCATGATGGTTAGGGTTAATTCTCGAGATTTTTCTACAATGTCGCGAGTAATGGACATGGGAGCAGACGGCATACTTGCACCGCAAGTTGCAAGCTATGAAGAGGCTAAAGAGGTTGTAGATGCAATTAAATATGCACCAGTTGGCAAAAGAGGTTTTTGCCCTATATCTAAAAGTGCACAGTACGGTGCAACAATAAGCGAAGACGAATACATAAAAGATACTAACGAAAACACAATAGTAGGCTTGATGATTGAGTGTAAACAGGCAATTGAAGACTTAGACAGAATACTTGCTATTGATGAAGTTGATTTTATTGCTGTTGGGCCATCGGATTTATCTGCATCTTACGGTGTGCCGGGCGACAGGCAAAATGAAAATGTTGTTAATGCAATGAAACTTGCGCACGAAAAAGCTTTAAACAGTAAAGTTGCTATTTGTGGGCTTGGATACACGTTAGAATCTGCAAAAACGAGTGTTGAAAAAGGTGTAACAATGTTAAATATAGGCTCCGATGTTCAATGTCTTGTCAACGATCTTAAAGAACATTTAGGTGCGCTTAGAGAAAAATCAAACAAGAGGGAGATATAATTATGTATTTAAATAGTAACAGCAAAGACAAATTTAAAAACAAACAGCTAATTATATCTACAATGCAAAGAATTGCAAACCCTGCAATAAGCGAGATACTTGCTCTTGCAGGATCGGACTTAGTTACACTGGATAACGAGCATTATCCGTTTTCCGACAAACAACTTGTAAACTGCATAAGAGCAATACAAAGCAAAGGTGCCGATTGCGTTGTTCGTGTAACAAACAACGATTTGGCAACAATTTCAAGGGTGATGGACATGGGTGCTAACGGTGTGCTTGTTCCGCATGTAGACAGCTATGAGCAGGCATTAAATGTTGTAAACGCAATTAAATTTGCGCCCGTAGGAAAAAGGGGTTTTTGCCCAATAACACGAAGCGCATATTACGGAATAGGCATGACTTTGCCGCAGTATGTTAAGACATCTAACGAAAACAGCATAGTGGGCATTATGGTAGAAACTAAAGACGGCATTGAAGATTTAGACAGAATACTTACAATTAAAGAAATTGATTTTATTGCTGTTGGTCCGTCAGATGTTTCTGCATCTTTTGGCTATCCCGGAGATTTAGATCATCCCGAAGTTAAAAATGCACTTAAAACAGCTCGCACAAAAATTGCTGCAGCCGGTTTTGGCGTTAGCGGCCAAGCATATACAATTGAAAAAGGTGAAGAACTTATAAATCAAGGTGCGGTGAGAATTAATGCGGGTTCTGATTTGCAAACTCTTGTTTCTCACTTTACAGGTAAAGTAAACAGCTATAAAAAAGAGCTTAATATTTAATGAATAAATATTATAAATAAAAGGAGTAAATATTATGAAAAAACTATCAGCACTACTATTGGCAGTTCTATTGATGCTAACTTTTGTATCATGCGCAGCCCCACAAGAAACCCCGGCAGCAGACTCACAAGCACCGGCAGAAAGCGAAGCGGCTGCTGAGCAAACAGCAGATTCGAATTATCCGGAAAAACCAATTCAACTGTTAATGCCCACTAATCCGGGCGGTGATATCGACCAAAACGGACGTTTAATGGCAAAAAACATCGAGCAATTTTTAGGTCAACCTATGGTTCCTGTTAACGTAGCAGGTGGCGGCGGTTCTATCGCAGGCCAACAACTACTTGATTCAGAGGCAGACGGCTATACATTTATGCTAACAAACCTAGCACTGTTTACAAGCTTTGCTGCGGGCACATCTCCTTATAGTTACGAAGATTACCTACCTGTTGCAACTACTTCTATGTCAGACTCTTTAATTCTTGTAGTTTCTAAAGATTCTCCGGTAACTACTGTGGAAGAGCTTGAGCAAGCACTTGTTAACGAGCCGGGCACAATTACTTTCTCGGCTACACTTGGCGCACCAAGCCAATTTCATGCTGTTGCAATAGAGCAAGAAACAGGTGGCAAATTTAAAAAGATTGACGTAGGTAGCGGCGCAGATAAAACTATTTCTATGCTAAGCGGACAAGTTAACGTACTTTCATCTACTTACAGCCTAATGAAAGACTATTTGGAAACAGGCGAGGCAATTGCACTTGGCAGCATTTGTGCTGAACGCAGCGAATTTGCGCCCGACATTGCAACATTTACAGAGCAAGGAATAGACCTTGGCCCGGGATTTGCTGCAACATATATTTTGCTTGCTAAACCCGGCACACCCGACGATGTAATTGAAAAAGTTGTTACAGCTGTTGAAGAAATGATGGCCGATGAGGCTTCTTTAGAAGAATTCCAAAACTCATTATTTGTACCTACTGTTCGCAGTGGAGATGAATTAACAGCATTTTTACAAGAAAATGCAGAGTTCTTTACAGGAATGCAAGACACAGTTCGCAACGACACATTTTAATTAACAAACATAAGCGACATAATTGAATTTATGTCGCTTATGTATTATAATCGGAGGTTTCCAAATGCTTTTTAACAGATATAAAGATATTATTTCAGGGATAGTTGTGTTAATTGTTGCAGTTGTTTTTTTTGTGGCAGCCACAATGCTTGATGAGAGCACAATTTCTACTTTAGGGCCTGAATTTATGCCACAAGCTGTTTCGGTTTTAGTTTTTGGCCTTGGTGTTATAAATTTATACAGCTGTACAAAAAAACTAAAAAACACACCAAAACCCGAAAAAAGTACGCAGGAAAAACCTAAAGTAACATTTAAAGAATGGTTTTATTCTCACCTAGACTGGGTTAGCGCAGCACTTATGCTTTTGTATGTTTTATCTATGGATTATTTGGGATTTGTAATTTCATCATCTATATTTTGCTTTTTGCAAATGCATATAATGACATGCAAACAAAAAAGAAACTATATTGTTATATGCCTTGTTTCTTTTACATTGCCGGCAATAATTTTTTATGTGTTCACTAACTTTTTCTATTTAATGTTGCCGCCGGGCATACTCGGTTAAGGAGGATATGTTTATATGGTAGATTTACTTTTTAGCAGCTTTGCATCTGTTCTTGCTTTAGAAAGCTTACTTATTATAGCTGCTGGTGTTTTTATTGGAATTATATTTGGTGCATTGCCGGGGCTTAGTACAGCTATGGGCGTTGCATTGTGCTTGCCTATTACATATACTATGAGCGCTACTCACGGAGTATCTATGATAATGGGTCTTTTTATAGGTGGCGTTTCAGGCGGATTAATTACTGCTATATTGCTTAATATACCCGGCACTGCGGCATCGCTTGCCACTACTTTTGACGGACACCCAATGGCAAATAAGGGACAGGCAGGTAGGGCGCTTGGCATAGGCATTTGCTTTTCGTTTATAGGCACTATAATAGGTATTATTGCAATAGTAACATTGTCGCCAATTTTGGCCGATTTCGCACTTCAGTTCTCACCTGTAGAGTATTTTGCAATATCTGTGTTCTCTCTTACAATGATGGCAAGCCTATCGGGCAAGTCTTTGGTAAGAGGACTTATTACAGGTTGCCTTGGCATGTATTTAGCTATGTTTGGTTTGTCGCCAATAGATTCGATACCGCGCTTTACATTTGACACTATTGCAATGAGAGCAGGCTTTAGCATGGTTAGTGTTTTAACAGGTATTTTTGCCCTTGCCGAAATACTTACTAACACAAGCAAAACACAAAATATAACATCAGAAGATTTTGTAGATTGCAAAATTAAAGGCCTTGGGTTCTCTTTAAAAGAGTTTGTTACTCAAATTCCAAACGCTTTGCGCTCGGCTGTAATTGGCATAGCAATAGGAATTTTACCGGGTGTTGGCGCAGGTACAGGCAACCTAATTGCATATACAACGGCAAAAAATTCATCTAAAACACCTGAAAAGTTTGGCACAGGTTGTATGGATGGTATAGTTGCCTCTGAAACATCAAACAACGCAACTGTTTGCGGAGCTATAATACCGCTATTAACGCTTGGCGTACCCGGAGATATTGGTACAGCGCTTTTGCTAGGTGCACTTATGATACACGGAATAGTACCCGGCCCGCTTTTGTTAACAACAAATGCAAGCCTTGTATACACAATATTTGCAGCTTTATTTGTTGCAACTATAATGATGTTTATAATGGAGTTTTTTGGTATTCGCCTTTTAACAAAAGTTTTAACTATTAAAAAATATATACTTATGCCTATAATTATGATACTTTGCTGCGTTGGCGCTTTTGGAAGCAACAACAGAGTTTTTGACGTTGTTTGGCTGGCAATTTTCGGTATAATAGGATATATTTTGAGGAAATTCAACTTCCCGATAGCACCGCTAATTATAGGATACATTTTAGGCCCAATGGCCGAAACAAATTTAAGGCGCGCATTAATGGCATCAGATGGCTCTTTAATGCCGTTTGTAACAAGCCCAATTGCAATGTTCTTCTTTATAATTGCTGCTATATCAATTGTTTATACAATTGTAAAACAATTTAAGGAGAGTAAAGTTAATGCAAAATAGGAAGGTTCTTGTATCTCAAGTTGCAATTGACGTTGTAAAACCATACCTTGAAAAGCATAATTGTGAAGTTATTGCACACACAAAAGATGTTCATGTATCTAAAGCACTTGAAGGATGTGCAGCATTTTTTATGTTTAATGCCGGCGGTTGTTTTGGAAGTGATATGGACAATAAACCAGAACTTAAAGTAATTAGCCTTGGCAGTGCAGGTACAAATTTCATAGATGTTGAGGGTGCAAAACAAAGGGGAATTACTGTTACATATGCGCCAGGTGCAAATGCACGCTCTGTTGGTGAACACACAATAGCATTAATACTTGCATGTATTAAAAAAATTATATCAAACGACAGTAAAGTGCGCGATAGATCGGCTTGGCTTGACAGGTTTGATGATTTGAACGGCGATTTTTACGGTAAAAAGCTGGGCCTTATAGGCTGTGGTAACATTGGTGCTTATGTTGTTAAAATGGCAAGTGCATTTGATGTAGAGTGCCAAATATATGACCCATTTGCAAAAACATTGCCTGAAAATGCAACAAGAGTAGAAACGTTAGACGAACTTTATAAAACATCTGATATCATATCTATACACGTGCCACTTACAGAAAAAACAAAAAGCATGATTGGAAAAAAAGAGTTTGAGATGATGAAAGATGATGCGATACTGATAAATTGTGCAAGAGGCCCTGTTGTTAACGAGAAAGATTTGTATGAAGCACTGAAAAACAAAGTAATAGCTGCAGCAGGTATAGATGTTTATGAAGTTGAACCACTGCCTAAAGATTCAAAGTTGAGCGATTTGGACAATGTTGTGTTTTCAGCACACAAAGCCGCATTTACAAAAGATACCCTTGAGAGAATGTGGCTTATGGGCGCACAGGGAATAGTAGAAGTTTTAGATGGTAAAGCACCATCTTATCCTGTATGATAAATTCTGTATAGATAGAGTTATTAAAATAGTATTTATCTTAGCATGGCAAATAATAAATAAATTAAATAATGGAATAACAAACGGTCGTCTATTCAGAAATTCTGATATAGACGACCGTTTGCTATTTTGAGAGGAGCAATGACAATGAACATAATGGAACAGCTGTTTTGAGATTATTCTGTGCGATTAAAGCTATAATAAGATCAATTTGTCAATGCTTATCTGTTAGTACACTTAATGCTCGCATATGGTTTTTAATATTGACATCTGAATATTTTCCGGCATACTCACCATCTATATTATACGAAATCGGCTCATCGCTTATTATGTGAGCACTGTTAACAGATGTTTTAAAAATACACTTTGGATTATAAGTTTTAGTTAATAAAGATTGTGCTACGGCTTGGCAGTCTGCTATGGTTTTAGGTTTGTACGCAAGCATAATTTCAAAAAGTCCATCATTTAATTTAACATTTTCGCTCGCAATTTTTTTGAACCCACCTACAGTTACTGAATTAGTAATCATGCCAAAAATAAAA
>CAYJLZ010000073.1:0-10461 GCA_964371265.1 uncultured Bacteroides sp.
GCTGCTTTGCCCCAGCGCACGCGAAGTTTTTCTTACGCTGTCACGTGCAAAAGTTGCACATTCAAACAGCAGTTCTTTTGACGAATCGGCTATGCCACTGTATAGGCCACCCATAACACCCGCAATTGCAACAGGGCCTTTTGTATCGCATATAACAAGGTTGTCGGTGTTTAAGCTAAACTCTTTTTCATCAAGTGTTGTTATTTTTTCGCCCTGCTTTGCCCTGCGCACAATAATTTTTCTGTCTGCTATTTTGCTCAAATCAAATGCGTGCATGGGCTGTCCTATCTCTATAAGCGAATGGTTTGTAATGTCTACAACATTGTTAATACTGCGCAAACCCGCTAGTGCCAAATGGCGGCGCAGCCACAACGGAGATTTAGATGGCCGTATGTTTTTAACATAATGCGCCATATATTTTGGGCAAAGGTCTTTATCCTCTACGCTAACGTCAATACTTTTATCCTCATCTTGTGTGCAAGTATACGATGTATCGGGCATTTTAAGCGGTGTGTCAAGCAGTGCCGATACTTCTCTTGCCATGCCAAGTACACTTTGGCAATCGGGCCTGTTTGCAGTAATTGATATATCGAAAATATAGTCGTTTAAACCCACAATTTCGCAAATATCGTCGCCGGGTTTTGTGCTGTCATCAAGTATTAAAATGCCGTCAACGTCTGCGCCGTCATACCAATCGTCGTTAATGCCAAGCTCGGCACCCGAGCAAAGCATACCGTTTGATTTTACACCCTGCAATTGTTTTGCTTTTATTGTAATTCCCCCGGGCAAAGTTGCGCCGTCAAGTGCTGTGCACACCATTGCACCCTCGTAAACATTTTGTGCGCCTGTTGTAATTTCAATGTTATCACCGTACTTCCCACAATTTAGCACGCAAAGGTTTAAATGGCTTGTACCCTCTTGTTTAGTAATACTTGTAATTTTACCCGCAACTACTCTGTTTATTTCCTCGCCTAAGTACTTTATCTCTTCTACTTCAAATCCGCACGAGAACAACTTTTTCTCCAGCTCCTGCGGCGTTATTTTTATGTCTACAAATTCTTTTAACCAGCTGAATGCTATTTTCATAAATGTATTTATCCTTTCATGCATTTTATAAAACAGTTAAGTTAATTAAAATGCTGCTGTTTTTTATTAAATTTATTTGGCAATAAAGCAGTATTGTTTAAAAATAAATTTAAAGCCTAATAATAACTTTACTCACTAAACTGCTTTAAAAATCTTATATCGTTTTCAAAAAGCAATCCCATGTGGTTAATTCCGTATTTTAACATCGCTATGCGTTCTATTCCTATGCCAAAAGCAATGCCCGAGTACTCGTTAGGGTCTATGTTGCAATTGGCAATAACTTTGCGGTTTACAACGCCGCCGCCCAAAACTTCTATCCATCCTGTTTGCTTACAAAGCGAGCACCCCTTGCCCTTACATGCAAAACAGCTAACGTCTACCTCTACGCTTGGCTCGGTAAACGGAAAGTAAGACGGGCGCAGCCTTGTAAGCGTATCATCGCCAAAAAGCGCCTTTACAAAACTGTTTAACATACCCTGTAAATCGCATAAATTTATACCCTTGTCAACTACAAGCCCCTCCATTTGATGAAACATCGGGCTGTGTGTTGCATCGCTGTCGCTGCGGAAAACCCTGCCCGGCACAAGCACTTTTATTGGCGGCTTATGGCTGTCCATTGTGCGTATTTGCCCGGGAGATGTATGCGTGCGCAAAAGCTAATCGGGCGAGAGATAAAATGTATCTTGCATATCCCTTGCCGGGTGGTCTTTAGGCACGTTAAGGCGTGTAAAGTTATAGTCGTCTGTTTCAATTTCCGGCCCTTCGTACACAAAAAAGCCCATGCTTGTAAACGCATCGGTTATTTCGTTTTTAACAAGTGTAATGGGATGAAGCGCGCCACTGCTTGCAGTTTTTGCTGGCATTGTAATATCTATTGCCTCTTTTTCGTTGCGTGCGCTCATTTCTAATTGCTGTATACTTTTTGCAAAGGCCTCGTACTCCTGTTCTATTTCTTGTTTAAGCTCGTTAATAAGCTTACCTGTTTGTGGCCTGTCGTTTTTATCAACATTGCGCAGCTCCTTCATAAGTTGAGTTACCTTACCGTTTTTACTTAGGTACTCCTGCCAAAATTGTGATAACTGCTGTGTATTAGTTACTTTTTTCAAATCACTTTGTGCGCTCTGTCTTGTGCTGTCAATTATTTGTTGCATATTATTCTCCATTCTGCATTTTGCTGTATTAAAACAAAAAACTTCGCCCCTAAAAAGGGACGAAGCATAATTCTCCGCGGTACCACCCGTATTCCGTATTTTACACATGCTAAAACACGGCACTTGTTGCCGTAACGAGGCAAACGTCCTACACTACTAAAAAATTTTTCGCACAGGCCACTGGTAAAGTGAACTTCCTCACATTCTCGCATAGGGTTTTTTCAGCAAGGCAAACCCCTCTCTTAAAGCTATAAATGTGCATACTCTCTTCGTTATTGTGTTTATAATATTAACTTATAGAATGTTAACATATTTTATAGTAATTTGCAACACTAATATTGTAATAAATTTAAATTATAACTTTGTTGTAATTACTGCTCTGTTCACTCCATTTGCAAGTATTCTAACAAATCGGCTATATCGTGTGTAAAGTACGGTTTGTTTTCAAGTGCTATATTTAAATTTACAGGCAAGCTTTTTTGTGAATTTTCAAAGGTAGCTAATATTGTTATATCGTTAATATTTTTATGTGTTTTGTCTGTAATAATTTCAAGGCTCACAATATTTTGCGACATTATGTCACCATCTTTAGCCGGTGTATTTATAAAACTTGCATAGTTTTCAACAGGCAAATTACTTGCGCCTTGCATTTGCGAATAGTACAAAGTATTGCCATCTATCTTATAAGTATATAACACTATATTGTCTAATTTATCTACGTTTACTACACAAAAAGTGTTACTGTTTTCAATATATACTATGCCTGCGTTGCAATTTACAAGGCGATTTTCCAGCTGCGACATAGCAACCTGCGAGTTAAATTGTAAATTAGCAGTATTGTAAAGCGATGTATATGCTCTTTGAGATGTAACTGTTATTACAGTAATACCAAATACCACAAAGCTCGAAACAGCAATTGCGACAACAACCTCTATTAGTGAAAATCCCCTGTTGTTTTTCATATTATAAAACTCTTTCGTAAATATAGTGTTTATACAGGCCTTTTGTTGGTGTATTGAGTAATTTTTTGCGTTATGAAAACAAAAAAAAATGATAATTTATATCCAGCTAGGCAATTTCGTGATGTCCTGTTGTAGGTGTAATGTTTATTCTTTTTGACTCGTTTGAACTTTTTACAATAATGCTCTCAACTGTTACTTCTTCGCTAAACGCACCTATATTATTGTAATATAGCGCCAGTTTTGTGCTTTCATCAACTTCTTGTATGTCGCCACTTGTGTTAGTAAAAAAAACAGCAATATTGTTGCCCAAATTTTCGCTATTAATTTGTCCTGTATCGCAAAATACATATGCGTAATAAGTGTCGTCTGTTTTTGTTATTTCAAGGTATGCGTTTTGTTTACCGCTTAATGCGCTAACACGTGTATAGCTTAAAAGCGACGATATTTTATTAATTCCACTTTTTACGTTCATGCTAGGTACAATAGAAAAACCCGAAACCAACACAGAAGAAGTTACTGCAATTATTGCTACAACAATAATAACTTCCACAAGTGTAAATCCTCTATTGTTTTTCAATATAAGCACTCCTTTTATTTCTATCCAACACTGTAATTTTCAAAATTTACACAATCTGTAATATCATAATAACTTTCAAGTTTTGATGTGTTTTCAAACGTATTACCATTGCTTGCAAGCAACGATAAAAGCGATATTTCACCGTTAAACAGCGCGTTAAATGCAAAAATCGCGCCACTTTCATCTGATGTTAAACTTGCGTTTTCTCCTAGCACAACATTTTTAGAGCTTAGCACAATTCCGCTAAATTCGGTATTTATACTAACATTTTGCGTACTTATAATTATTTTTAAATCTCTGTAAATATCGCTATTTAAAACAAAAGGTGAACTTGTAACCACAGCAACCGTATTGCCAAGCTCATCGTTAAATTCAAACACACCGCCGCTTGAAACATTTTTGCTTGTAAATTCGCTAACAGCAGCGGTGTTTACAATATATTCAAATGGATTTTTTGCCGTACTTTGAGTATCTGTAAGCGATTTACAAACATTTGTATATGTGTTTTGCATAAACAGCGCCGAGCTCGCACTTACAGCGTTTGTTATTGGTATAGCGTAAGTTCCATCCTCGTTTTTTGCAATAATGTTACCGTTTGCTTTTATATATTCACTGTAAGTGCTAAGGTTTGTATACACGCTTAAATAATTAGATATTTGCTCGGTGTTTGCGGCAAAATAATCTTTAAAATAATTGCTTGCCCCCTTTGGAGTATCAAACTTTAAATAGTAGTATACATCGCTATAATTTGCCACTTGCGAGGGATAAATAAGCTGTGTTACGCTTGCGCTGTAATAGGCTAGAGAGTTTTCGTTTATTATTGGTATGCTAGTATCTATTGCGCCTATATCCGGCAGCGGTGCACCTGTTTGCACGGTGTATGGGTTACTTGTAATGCTGGTTGGCAAAATTTGCATTGGCGCTAAATATGCACTTTGAGTGTTTTGTATACTCACCGATTCACCTATTAATATCTCGCTTTGAGTTTCATCATCACTATTCGGCACAATAAATGCATTTCCTGCAAGCATTATCCTTTGTGCCTGAGAAAAATCTAGGCTTGTATTAGGTGCATTTATCATTACTGCACTGCTTTTGTCGGCCTGTGTTTCACTGTTTCCAAAACCGTATAAATTGCCGCTAATTACAGCCTGTGCGTACTGTTCGTTTAGCGCTAAATCGTTTTCTATATAAACGTTACTGTTTTTTTCGCTTGTCAGTTTTGCATTTTCTTCAAGCACTATTGATTTTGCCCATACAGTGCTGTTTTCTTCTACTGTAATGCTGTGCCCAATAGGCAATATAATTGCAGATGGCGTTATTAAAGTACCCTTTATGTTAGTTTGTTTATTTTTCTCAAGTGTTATTTCGTTTGCATATATGTTTCCACTGTTTATTTTACCGTTAATTTGTAAATTTTCACCGGCTATTACAGCATACTGTGCAATAGGCGAAAACTGCATATTTGTATCGTGGTTTTCATTTTCAAAAAAATTTGGCACATTTATAGATATGTCCGTTGTAATTTGTGTTTTTATATCTGTACTCGGATTTGTGTAGCTAATTGTTATTTCCTCAAACGTCAGTTTTGAATCTGTGTATTTTATGCTTCCGCCGTTTTTTATATAACCCGAAACCGCCGTAGGAATTTCTTGCAAATTTCCGCTTATTTGTATAGGTGCATTTGCCAAATCTTCGCTGGTATGCCCGGCAATATAAATATCGTTAATATTAACGCCTGCTTGTGTTAAAAACACACCTAAAATTGCAGTGTTGTAAACAAATTCAGCATTGGCCTCAAAATCAATGCCGCTTTGCATTGCAACTTTTTCAAGGTCTATACTTGTATTTAAAATATTGTTTATCATTTTTGTACCAAACAGTGTTTTTAAATTTAAATAGTTTTCAACAGTATTTTCATACTCTTCATGTGCTGCGGCAGATGCAATATTTTGAAAACCTGTTTTAATGTAGCTTGTTAATTCGTCGGTTGTGTACGTGGTTTTAACATAGTTGCTGTGCGTATTTTTTATAAGTGCAATTGTGTAGCTTGTATGCAATATCGCTCCGCCCATGTAAGTTAAAAAAAACATGGTTATAAGCACACTTACAAGGCTTGCGCCCCTATTGCATTTTAAAGGAGAAATTAGCTTTTTTGTTAATTTGTTCATTGTAAATCTCCTTTAAATATTAAGCACTATTGCAAATTTGTTGTTGTAACAGAGTACACCGGCCCGTTTTCATACAAGCTGTTGTTGTTTTCACCTATGTCAAACAGCTCTACTGTAACAGTGTAAAGCCTGTTAGCCTTATTTATTTGCGCAATACTTTGCGGTGTAAAACTATTTAAGTTAAACAAATAATTTACAGGCGCCTGCTGCGCTTGTGAGTTGAATAAATTTTTGCTAATATTCGTTTTTACCTGTGTGTCCATTATATCCACGTGTGTTTCAAGCACATCAACTTTTGCACTGTATTTTCCCTCGCTCACAGCAAGCTCACTTTCAGTTAAAGCACTGTTTCTTTGCTTTATAAGCGATATATTTATTAAAATATCACTCGTATTTTCAATAGCAATTTCATCTTGATAATTATACCACGGGTAAAAAACTACAAATACCTGAGGATTATCATCGGTGTTTTTTGGTGTGATGGTTTGGGTGCTAGGCGGCGAATTAGCTATGTTGCCGGATGTACTTACCGACCATTCAAATTGTGTACCTACTGCACTCGAGTCGACAATTTCATCAGTTGTAGGTAGCGGAAACAAAAAATTGTAATAATACGTTATTGTTATATTAATTGTTTGATCTGCTTGATTTTCATCAACTTTTATTATTATTTGCCTTTTTAATGTAACCCTGCTTAAAAATTCGCTTTCGTTTAAAGTGTTGTATCCGGCACTTGCACACTCAAGCAAAAAAGCGCGCTTCGAAAGTACATCGGGGTTTTGTGAGGCATTACTTGGTTGCACTGCTGTATAGTTTGGTTGCACCGCATTAAACATTTGCATATTGTTAATGGTATCGTAAAATGCATTATCGGTACTACTTAGCGTTACAACGGCATTAAATGTGCTGTTTCCGGATTGAATTTTTTTAAATTCTATGTGATGCCTGTCGTTATTTTCGCTGTATTGAGTATTTAAGTCAATGTAATCTGTTTGTGGGGTCGTTTCTATTGGCACTACAAAGTTACCTGTAATTTGATTGCCTGTGTTGCTCGAATTTATATAAATATTCAATTCACTTTCAAACCAATGTTCAAAATTAACAGATTTTAGTTGATTTATAATATTTTTTGCGGCATTTGTAACGTTGTAAATTTTTGCACTATTGTTAACAAGACTTGCCGAAGAGGAAAAAACCGTAGCTATGGGAATTGCAACTATCGATAAAATTGTAATACTTACCAGTACCTCTATAAGGCTAAAACCGCTGTTTAAAAATATTGCTTTTTTTATAATAATTCTCCAATCTTATTTGAGTATTAACCCTAGCAGTGGTTTATAATGCAAAAAACAGTAACTTTAGCCGCTAAACGGGTTATCAATACCCGTTTGAACATCATAAATCGGGGTATCTTCGTTTGGTGCCTCGGGATAGCTAATATAGTATTTTAAAATATTATAATTTACTGTAAGCTGCTGTGCGTTAACATTGTAAGAGATATTTACAGAGTTTACACTTGTTTTGTTGCTTGACGAATAAATAATGTCAAGCGAATTTTTTAGTTGACTGTATTCATAAGTTCCGCTAAATGATGCCGATATACTTCCTGCCGACATAGTAGTTTTTTGCTCGCCCTGTGCAGTGTTTACATATGCATTAAAATTTAGCAACTCTTGGTGCTGGGCAAAATTTAGCGTATCTATTTGTGCGCCTGTGGCGTTTTCAAAATTTACAAGCCACATTATTATGTCCTCTTGGTTAACTTTAGATGGATAATTTTCAAGCGTTTTATTTATATACTCTTTATTTTCAGCTATTGTGCTCTCGTACCTATCAAGGCTTGCGCTGTGCCTTTCAAGCATAGATGTTTGAGAGTTTATACTTGCAATTTCGGCAGTTTTTTGCACAGTTGCATTTTGCAGCGGTAAAAAAATCGTTAAAAATACTGCTACTATAAAAAACAAACCCAGCAAAACAAATATAATGCCTTTATTTTGTTTTGATTTTTCTTGCATTTATTGCGCCTGCCCCTCTTGTAATAATTCGTCGGTTGTAAAAATTTCGCTTGTTTGCAGCGATGTACCGCTTTGCTGTTGTTGCTCGTTTACATTTGCATATGCACAAACAACTGCAAAGCTAACCGCATTTGTGCCATCTGCATTTTGCGTTTGCGTAATACTGCTTGTTGAAATCTCCACTATACTGTCAAAATCTCGCAGTTGCTCCAAAACTTTTGCCGCCTCTTGCATTGTTGTTGTTTGTACGTTTATTGTAACGCCAAAGTTGTCGCAAGCAGCACTTAACATGCTTAAATTTGTAGGCATTTTTTGTTCTATCTCTTCAAAAAACGCTTTTAATTGTGCATTGTTGTTTACTGCAGCGTTTTCAATTGTTTGCACATTATTTTTTATTTGCTGGTACTCTGTATATAAATCGTATGTTTGCTGTACATAGCTTAATTTGTTTAAGTTTTCGGTTGCTTTTTGTAGCTGTGTATTTTCTTTAGCGTAGTTATAAACGCTTGCACCTCCAAGCACTATACCTACGGCAATACAGCTTGCAAAAAAAATTGCACTTAAATTTTTAGTAATTATATTTTGTTTGTTGCTTTTTCGTTTTTCTGAAGAATTTTTATTGTACGTTAAATTTACATCACCCATTAGGCTTGAGGCACAAGTTGCGAAAGATGTTATGTTTTTATCACTTAAAATTTTATCTATTCCCGATATTTCTGCCAGTAAATACGTTTTTAAATTTAACAATTCTTGTACAGCTTGTTTAATACCTTCTATTTGTGCACCCTCGTCCAGCAATATTACGCGCTCTATATCAATCTCTTTAAACGATGTTTTAAAAAAATCAGCGGTGCGCTTTACAACGCTTAACAGTCGCTGAGAATTTTCATCAAACTTTTGTTTATCATAGTTTTCTCTCATCCACTTTTCATCGCTGCAAAGCTGTAATGCCTGCTGTGTTTTGCTGTGCAAGTTTTGCTCGTTAATTACATGCGATACAATGTCATTTACTCCAAACGGTATTGCCCTTTGCAGTATCATTTGGTCGTCACTCATAAAAGTGGCAAGGCTTTGCATTAAGCCTAAACTTACATACATTGTAACGCCGCTAACACCTATTTGCTCAAATAGGCACCTGTTTATATTTGCCTCAAAATCAAACGTTTGTATGTTTAAATTTAAGGTATCGGCAAGTTTTGTATAGCTTAAAAGCAGCTGTTTTGGCACAGCTGCAACCAACACTTCATAGCCACCGTTTTTTTCTTTTATCTTTTTTAATACAGTGTGCGTAATTTGATAGTTTGTTAAATCAATTGGAAAATAGTCGCTTGCATTTAACGCTATAACCGACTTCATTTTTTTCAAGTTCATTGGCGGCAGGCTTACTTTTCTGCTTACTATTTTAGGCGAGGAAAGCACAATCACAGCATTTTGTATTTCGTTTAAATTGTTCTTGTTAATTTGGCTTAAAATGGCGCTTGCCAATTCATCTGTATTTATAACTTGCCCATTTGCAAATGTGTTTTCGGGCGTTTCAAATGCAAACGCATTTATAATTTTTGTTGTATTTTTATATTTTTCAAGCACACAAATTTTTGTAATCATTTCGTTTATTTGAATACTCAATACAGCGTTTTTCATTTAAATAATTTCCTTTCGCAAATTTAAATAACAATTAAAGTTTAATTCCCAATAACAAATTATAGTTGTTAATTAATTCCTCGCCCCACATAATTGCTATAAACACACCTATTGATAAATATGGCCCCATTGCAAGCGTTTTTGGCGCATTGTAAAATTTCATTCGAATTAAATGCACAACAGAACCTATAAAACACGCTGTAATAAATGCAAACATTACTAATTTCAATCCTAAAAACAAACCACAAATCGCCATTAATTTTATATCTCCACCGCCAATTGCCCTGCCGTTTGTAAAATAGTACAGGCAAAGTAAAAACGTGCTTACAGCAATAAACCCTAAAATATAGCTTATAATATTTTGCAAATCGGTTAATGTTTTAATGGCCGAAATTACTGCTGTAAAAGCAATTATCTGAGGTGGAATTTCGCATGTTTTTTCGTCTATAACGCTAAGCACCAACAGCGCTGAAACAAACGGCAGCACTAACATGGTTTGAAAACTAAGTGAAAATTTATTAAAAACTATAAGCCATAAAATGCCGTTTATAATTTCTACAATTGGATATTGAATTGGTATTTTTGTACTGCAATACTTACACTTTCCGCCCAGCATGGCATAGCTTAAAACAGGTATCATGTGTAAAATTTTTATGCGCTTGTTACACACCATACAGTGCGAGCGAACATTTACAACGCTTTGCAGCATAGGCAAACGTACTATACAAACGTTGCAAAAACTGCCTACCATTGCACCCAAAATAAAAAAGTAAATTTGCATTATTACATTATAAAATTGCATAATTTAATAATTTATGCCTCAACACCTATGTCGTCTTGCCATCGGTTGCTGTTTGT
>CAYJLZ010000074.1:0-10304 GCA_964371265.1 uncultured Bacteroides sp.
GCCAAACCATCATGCCAAGCCTGTCGCAGTGGTAGTACCAACGCATGGGCTCTATTTTAATGTGCTTTCTAAGAGTATTAAATCCAAGCTCTTTCATTTTTACTATATCATAAACAAGCGTTTCATCGCTTTTTGCTGTATACAGGCCGTCGTGCCAATAGCCTTGATCAAGTACGCCGTTACAAAAACATTCTTTGCCGTTTAAAAAAAGGCGCTTAATGCCTTTTTTGTCTTGTTTAATATTTAGTGTGCGCATAGCAAAATATGTTTTTATACAGTCGCTTTCATATTTTACTTCAACATTATATAAGTGCGGATTATTCATATCCCACGCTATAAAATTAGGCATATCAACTTCTGTTTTTTCGCCCTGCTTTGCTGTTATTTTGCGATCTTCTATGTTAATTTCGCACATGCCGCCTGCACTGCAATTTACAGTGATATATACTTTTGAATTCTCAAAATCAGGTGTAATATCAACGCTTTTAATAAAAATGTCGGGCACACTTTCAAGCCACACTGTTTGCCAAATTCCGCTTTGGGGCGTATACCAAATTCCGCCACTGTTAATTTTTTGCTTTCCTCTTGTTTGCGGTGCTGTGTCTTGAGGATCGAGTACTTTTACAACTAAAACATTGCTTTCGTTTTTTAAATGTTGTGTAATATCAAAACAAAAGCTTGTGTATCCTCCTTTGTGCTCGCCAACAATTTTGCCATTTAAAATAACTGTTGTGTGCCAATCTACTGCGCCAAAATGAAGTATTACGTTGCCTTTGTTAAAATTTTTCGGCAGTGTAAATTCTTTTTTGTACCACAAATATTCATGGGGTTTTGGAATTGTAACATCGCCCGAGAGCTCGCATTCCGGAGAAAACGGCACAACAATTTTCTCGGCATATATTACAGGCTCATTTTCGTTTGCAACGCAGTAATCCCAAATACCGTTTAAATTTATATAGCTGTCACGCCAAAATTGCGGCCGTGGATATTCGCTTAAAACGTTGTTTACATCTATGTTATTTAGCATATCAAATCAAGCCTTTCTGCCATTAGCAACTTTATTCATAATATAAAGGGGAATAAACGCAAGCAGTGTACATACACCGGCAACTACGAAAATTAAATTTGTAGGTAAAAAGCCGCTGTTTCCATCTACAACAATTGCCTGGCCAAATGTTGAAATAATGAGCTGGCCTATATACGGCCCTATAACCATAGGCAAAAGCACCCTAAAAACCATGCGCACACCTTGAAAACCGCCAACCTCATTTTGTGGTGTTAAATCTCTCAGCCATGCACCGCTCACTATTATTTTTGCAACAATGCCAAACGCCATAACAAAAATACCTATACATAAAAGTAACATTGTTTTTGCGCTTGCCACTATAAAAAAACCAACAGATGATACGACCAAAGAAAAAACCATAGACTTGTATTTTTCTGCTTTGTCTACAATTAATCCAAAGGCAACACCTAAAGCACCCGATAAAAGCGTCATAATTCCAAGGTAAAGTCCAATTTCGCTATAATTAAAATTAAGAGTTTGTGTAAAATATATTATTTGGTATGGAACGGCAATTTGCTCTGCCGCAGTAAAAGTAAGTATACATATTAAAAGCCATTTCAGTTTTTTATCTTTTTTTAGTGCGCTAAAAGAAAACGTTTGCAGTAGCTGTTTTTTATAGCTTAAATTGTTTTTAGGTGAAAGAGTAGTCACATCTTTCATAAAAAATGCACCTATAATGCCGCTAAGGCTTACTATTGCGCCAAGGCATATAAAAAACACTGTATAGCCAAAGGTGTCTATAACAACACCGGAGGCGACTGTTGTTACAACAAGTGCAACAAGCGGAAAAACTTCTAAAATTCCGCTAACCGACCCTCTGTTTGTGCCGTCTGTAATGTCTGTTATCCACGCATTAAAACATGCGTCGTTTGCAGTCGAGCCAAAAAACGTCATGACGCAATCTAAAATCAGCAAAAGCACAACAGATACCACCGTTGAGTTTGCAAGAGATGACAGCGGAAACACGGCAGTTGACACACCCCATAAAATATAGCCACACAAAATAATTGCCTTGCGTTTTCCAACTCTATCGCTAAAAGTACCCATTAAAAATGTTGCAAGCGTTGCTGTTATAGCGCTTGCCGCCACCATGGCACTAATTATACCGGGGTTTGGCGAAATCTCATCGTTTACAAAAGTATTAAACCACGTGTTTTCTACCGCCCACGCTATTTGCCCCGACAACGCTAGCATTACCATTGCTACCCAGTTATTTGCGCTTATTTTTGTTTTACTGCTGTTAATCATTCTAATAATTCCTTTTAAAAGATATTTCAATATTCTTGATTATAAAAATTATTCATTTTTCCAAATGTCTTTTAGTTAATATATGCTTAAAATATATCGCTATTAAATAATATATACAATTTCAGCACTGGTGCAGGTACAGTTTATATGCCTAATATATATGATAATACTTCGTTTAATAAAATACAAGTTATTATATAATTTTATAATAATCAAGTTAAATTAATTTTTTGCAAATTTTTTTAAAACAGCAATTTAATGATGTATAATATATACTTTTTAGCAAATTTATGTTATATTTTATAAGATGAATGTTAACGTAAACTTTTAACAACCTAAAAGGAGAAAACTAAAATGAAATTTTTTATCGACACAGCAAACTTAAACGAAATTGAAGAAATGCTTGAGTGTGGAATTGTAGATGGAGTTACAACAAACCCATCTATAATTGCAAGAGAAGGAAAAGACCTGAAAGAAACGCTTATAAAAATTTGTAATATGGTAGACGGACCAATAAGCGGCGAAGTTTTGGCACTAGATGCAGAAACGATGATAAAAGAGGGTAAAGAGATAGCATCTTGGCACAAAAATATGGTTGTAAAAATTCCGATGACACAAGAAGGTATAGTTGCAGTTAAAGAGCTTACAAAACTTGGAATTAAAACAAACGTTACAACAGTATTTAATGCAGCACAAGCGCTAATAGCGGCAAAAGCAGGTGCAACATATGTTTCGCCTTTTGTTGGAAGAAGCGATGATGTATTAATGGATGGCTTGAAAGTTGTTGATGAAATTGCAACAATTTATTGTATGTATGGCATTAAAACAGAGATTATTGCCGCAAGCATGCGTACACCTGCCTATGTTTTGGGGGCAGCTAAAGCTGGCTCACACATTGCAACAATTCCTTACGATTGCATGAAAAAAATGTTCTGGCACCCAATGACAGACATAAGCATTGAGGGTTTTATGAACGACTGGAAAAATGCAATGGGCGATAAACAAATTTTATAATTAGATACATAAATAAGTATTAAGGCGGTTAATGCCGCTGAAAATAAGAGGAAAGGCTTTAATAGGGACTTAATATGCACGATATTACCATGCTTGAAAAAAAGGCAAATGAAATTCGCAAACATATAATACGTCAGCTTGCACATGCAAAGTCAGGGCACCCGGGAGGCTCGCTTAGCTGTGCCGATTTACATGCGGCGCTGTACTTTGAAGCTATGAATATAGACCCCAAAAACCCTAAATGGGAAGACAGAGACAGATTTGTTTTATCAAAAGGTCATGCATGCCCGGCGCTTTACGCGGCACTTGCACTTAAAGGGTACTTCCCCATGGAAGAGCTTGATACGCTGAGAGATTTTGGCAGCATACTTCAAGGCCACCCATACTCGGGCAAAACTCCGGGGGTAGACGTTTCAACGGGCTCGCTTGGTCAGGGGCTTTCGGCAGCAAACGGAATAGCACTTGCGGCAAAACTTGACGACAAAGATTACTATACATACTGCCTAATGGGCGACGGTGAAATTGAAGAGGGGCAAGTTTGGGAAGCTGCAATGACCGCTGCCCATTACAACCTTGATAACGTTATTGCCTTTGTGGACTACAATCACCTACAAATTGACGGACGAGTGGAAGATATTATAGGAAACGATAATATTGAGGGTAAGTTTAGGGCATTTGGTTGGCATACAATATTAATTGATGGCCACGATATAAAACAAATATTAACTGCTATCGAAATAGCTAAAAAAACAAAGGGATTACCCACCGTTATTGTTATGAACACTGTTAAAGGCAAAGGTGTTTCGTTTATGGAAAATGAGTGCGGTTGGCATGGTAAGGCTCCGTCGAGTGAAGAAGCAGAAAAAGCGCTGAAAGAATTGGGGGAATAACTAATGAGTGAATTTATTGCAACACGTGTGGCATTTGGCGATGCCGTTACAGAATTTGCTAAAGATAATAAAGATATTATAGTTATGGACGCAGACCTTTCAAAAGCAACTATGAGCTGTCGTTTTCAACAAACCGTGCCTGAAAGATTTATAAACATGGGAATAGCCGAGGCCGACCTTATTTCTACTGCAGCAGGCCTTGCAAGTGCCGGAAAAATACCTTTTGCGTGTACATTTGCTGTATTCGCTGCAGGCAGGGCATTCGAACAAATTCGCAACTCTGTGGCATATCCAAGGCTCAATGTTAAGGTTTGCGGCAGTCATGGCGGCGTATCTGTTGGGCCGGACGGAGCAACGCATCAGTCGGTGGAAGACTTGGCCCTTATGAATATTTTACCTGAAATGGTAGTTATTAATCCGTGCGACGCTGTTGAAATGCGTGCGGCGGTTAAGGCGATGATAGAATATGACGGCCCTGTTTATTTGCGACTTGGAAGAAGCCCTGTGCCGGTTATTTTTGATGAAAAAACATATAAATTTGAAATTGGAAAAGCGGTTAAAATGGTGCAGGGAAGCGATGTAACACTTGTTGCAACAGGCAGCTTGCTTGGTGTTGCCCTACAAGCCGCAAAAGAGCTTGAAAAAGAGGGAATAAAAGCCGAGGTGTTAAACTACCCTACAATTAAACCACTAGATAAACAAACAGTTATTGACAGTGCGAAGAAAACAGGGAAAGTTATTGTTTTAGAAGAGGGGCTTGTCTCTGGCGGACTTGGCACGGCAGTGGCGCAAACACTAAGCGAAAATAACCCTGTTCCTATGAGATTTATAGGAATGCAAGACTGTTTTGGGCAATCCGGAGATGCCGCTGAACTTATGGATTACTACGGCATGTCGGTTGAAAACACAATTGCAAAAGTTAAAGAATTGTTATAGTATAAATTGGAATGTGGGGCATTGTATCTCACACCATAAAATAAAGATCAAAAACGAAAAATTAGGCTACTTATTATATGTATAAGCTAAGAGGTTGCCCTAATATTTTGTGAAACTAAGTATAATTAATAATTAAAATAAACAATAAAAAAGAAACATTACGCTGTCGTAATGTTTCTTTTTTATTGCAATAGCACTTTATTTTTTATGCTATTAACTATTTACAGCTGTGTAAAAGTGCTTTTTAAGCGGCAGGCAATGCAATTATAACACACGGTAGTGCAACAACAAATATTACTGTTGAAGCGCTGTATTGTTGCACAAAATGCCAAGGGTTTGAAATAAAATATTGTGAGAGCTATTTTATTATAAATATTATTTAAAATTTACTTTATATAAAAAACAGATATCATGTTAATTTTTGCTAAAAATGTGCAAAGAACCATAGCTTTTATATAGTTTTTTATATAAAGCGTTTTGACTATTTGTACATAATTTGCTATAATATTATTGATAATATATAATATTTGAACATAAAAAGTGAAAAAAATAGGCTTTTTATTAAAATTTTCATTGTTTTGCGTTAAAAAATTTTGCGGTTAAATAAAAAAATTAAAAGGAGAAATGCATATTCAAAGCAATTAAAATCAATAAAACAATATAGTTTTTCATCTGTACGCTAAGTCACTATTCAAAGGTGTCAAAGTACATCTATTTGGCACTGCACAGCTCTGGCGCGAAAGAGGGATACAGTAATGAAATTAAAAAGAATTAAATTTATATTATTATCGATTGCATTTATTTTTCAATTTGCTTTTGGAGGAGCGCTGTCTGTTTATGCATTAAGTTTAAATGGCTTGAGCCTTGAATTAGCAAGTAGCACAACGCAAATTGAAGAAGATAAAAACAGCGACGAGAGCACACCGCCAAACAGCGACGAGAGCACACCGCCAAACAGCGACGAGAGCGCACCGCCAAGCAGCGACGAGAGCACACCGACAAACGGCGATGAGAGCGCGCCGCCAAGCAGCGACGAGATCATGCCGCCAAACAGCGACGAGAGCGCACCGCCAAGCAGCGACGAAAGTGCGCCGCCAAACAGCGCAAATAATATTTTACCGTTTGCTTTTTCAGGAGCTAGTTTGTTTAATATGTTTGTAGGCCCGTCACTAGCTCTATCAGACACAGGAATGGTAGCCATTGACCCAGTCGTTAGCCATATAGTTGGTGGCGTGCGTGATTTAGTTGTATACACATCTATAACTAATGCGGCGCAGGTAGCCTCAATTGTTTCGATTGACTTAATTCCGGTTGTCGGTGGTGTTGCTAATGAAGCGGATAAAGTTACACAAAATTTTGTAAGCGAAAAAGTTTTGTTTAGCTCAATAGCAGAGGGCGCCACATATCAAATTAAAGTTAACTTTACAAAAACAGATAATACATCTTCTGAAAGTATATTTTTTAGCTCTGTTCCACTGACAATTGGCAGTGCCTTAAATTACGATTATGAGGTAGTTAATGGTAGTGAGATTAGGCTAAAAACTTTTAAAAGCAATGCCGAAAAATTGGGTGGTGTTGTAGATATACCAAGTGTTGTAGACGGAAAGAATGTGACAACACTGGGAGATGGACTATTTAACAATAAAAGCATTGCCGAATTTTATTTTGAGGGCAATACTGTAACACAAATTGAAACAGATGCATTTAGAAACAATTTAATAACTCAAATAAATTTACCTACGTCTTTAATTACTATTGGAAGCAATGCGTTTATGAATAACGAGAACCTTTCATCTATTGTAATTCCAAATGGCGTAAGTAGCTTAGGTGCAAATGCTTTTAGTAATAATACTAGCCTTAATTCGGTAACAATACCGCAGTCGATAACAGTTATACCGAGTGGTGCGTTTTATAATGTACCGCTTGAAGATAAATTGGAATGGCACAATGGTATTACTACTATTGGAAGAGATAGTTTTTACAATAATAAAATATCATCGTTTGTTTATTCTGACTTAGCCACTTTTAGCTATCCTACTAGCGTAAAAGAAGCAGATAAAATATACCGTTTGCCAAACGAATTGACCTCGATTGCAGAAACGGCTTTTGGTGCATCCAGCAAATTAAGTAAAGTTGTTTACCCGCAAAACCTTACAACAGCAACAGGTTTTAAAGATTCCAATCTATATCAAACTATAATAGTTGAAGAAGGTATTGTTAATATTGCGCCCGGTGTTGCAGGCAAGTTTCCCATAGAGGTTTATTTGCCCGAGCATTCACTAAAGTCTATTTTAAGTTCTACTTTTGCCAGTGCAGGTACGCTAAAATATTTAGGATCTATAAGTGAGTATATGAACCCCGGCTATACACCGTACAGCAAAGCGTACTCGGAGGCGCACATACCATATAGCGTAACTACAATTGGCAACCAAGCGTTTTATGGTGTTTATAGTGAATATAAAGATGCAAAAGTTTATATTGGTAACGAAACGCAAGGCACAAACATGGTTAGCATAGGCATAAATGCGTTTCAATCATCTGTATTAGATTTGTTAAGAGTTTATACAGATAGCGCCGATTCAACAGGAGCTGTTACACTTACAAATGCTCCATGGTTTGCAAGTGTAAATTATGTAACGTGGAACGACAATGAAGAAATAGAAATAGATGCAGATAGTGACGGTGTGAAAGAACGTTATTATTACGCATCAAAATCAGGTGTGCTGTTGAGCTATATTGGAGGAGACACTGATATTATTGTGCCCAAAACAGCAACAGTTGCAGGTAAAACAGTTACTTTTACAACAATGGACGGCTCGCTATTTAACGGTAATGATACCGTTACAGATATTGTAGTAGGTGATGGGTACACAAGCATAAATTCGCTTACTTTTGCAAATATGTCTAAGCTTAAAAATTTAACAATAGGTAAGGACGTAACAAATATTTTTTCAAATATTGTAGATGGTTCTACCGTTGAAAACATAACTATTTTAAAATCTGATGACAATGTAACAGGAACACAAATTAACATTTCATCTGATGCTTTTTATGATGCTGACAATATTGAAAAAATACATATTCAAAAAACCGGTTTAATAAGCCTTGAAAACAGAATTGTCGGAGGGACTTCATCTAGCTTAAACGCTGTACTTATAATAGATGCAGTGGTTACGCCAACAATATCGGCTAAAATGCTAGAACAAAGTGCAGGCGTTGAAACAGTTTGGTTTACGGGCCTTGCAAGCTCCGAGCTGGGCCAGCCATGGGCAAGTAACAGAAGCCCAATACCTACTGTTTATTGGAAAGATACAAAGCTAGTTGACCTTGACGGCGACAAAGAGGATGACGCATATTTAAACACGTCCATTAACGAGCTTGCAAAATACATTGGCGATGAAAGCGATAACACAAATAAAATATTAAATATACCGGCAAGTGTTACTGTAAATGGCACAAACTATGCAATTACGCGTATTGGCAACTTAGCGTTTAGCAATAACACAACACTATCGGCTGTAAGTTTGCCATCGTCGATAAAAAGTATAGGTAACGCCGCGTTTTATGGCACAAACTTACAAACTATTAAGCTTAATGAAGGATTAGAAACTATAGAAGAAGAAGCATTTAAAAATAATCAATTCTTAGTTTATTCAAGCAGCGATTCTAAGTTTGTAATTCCTACAACGGTTAATAGCATAGGTGAATCGATTATTAGCGACACGGGCATAACATACCTTGTAACGCCGATTACAAGATATAACAGTTTTGCACTTGCTAAAAAACTGCGCACAGTAGAGTTTAGTAAACCGGCTAATAGCAGCCAGTTAATTAACACCATAGAAGAACAAGCATTTTATGGGTGTGAATCTTTAATTAAAATATACTGGCCTGAAAATTTAACTTCGATAGGGAAAAAAGCTTTTTATGGCGCAGGTTTTTCAGATGTAGAGTTGCCGCCAAATATTAAAACTGTTGGCGAACAAGCGTTTACAGATGTGCCAATTAGAACACTTTCTATGCCTGATGGAATAACAAATATAGAAAAAGAGGCATTTAGCAGAGTAGGAAATTTGGGCACTATTGTTATTACAAGCGTAATAATTCCAAGATCTTTAACCATGCAAGTTGATGACATATTTTTAAACAGATTAATTAGAACGATTTATGTTACAAATCCTCAAACTGTGGACATAGGCAAATCGGGCAAAATGGGCTCGAATGCCACTGTTATTTACGAGGGTGAGTTCCCTGAGTTTACAAGTGACGTAGAAGTTGTTAAAAACATGTATCAACGCAGAATTATAATTAGTGCAACTGTTACCAATAAAGTTGCTAATTACGATTTTGATAAAGTTACACTTCCAAGTTATTTAATGAATAATAACGGTGTAGATATACCCGAAAGCGAAAAAATTGTTACAGTAACAAATAATTTATGGGATAATAATATTTATTTAGTCGATAAAGAATCTGTAACTAACAATGCTAGCGATATATTTTTGTTTATGGGAAATACACTTACAGGAAATGTAAATCACCATGTTTATATAGACGAAATAGGCAGGCCGACAATTGAATCGGCAAAAGATGTTTTGTTGCCAAGAGAAGATGCAAATACTATTACAGAGCAGCAAGTGCTTAATTTAATAGACCCTAAAGCAACTACTGTTGAGTTTGAAGACCCGGACATTTATGAAAAATCGTCAGAGGGCGGCACAGTAACAGGCGGCGATGGCAAATTTGATATTTCTGATGCTGACATGGACAAAATAAGAGATTTAGTAAATAATCCGGACGGTTCTAGTATTACTGTCACTGTTACCACAACGTCGGGCACAGATATAACAGACACCGAAGAAGTAACTATTACTATTTACGCAAGAAGTGAAATTCTTCAAGTTACTTTTGATGCAAACAGCGGTGAGTATTCCGACACAACAAGCCAAACCAAAACGCAGGAAGTAATAAAAGGCGAAACAATAAATATTCCTAGCGGCAGTGGAATTCCAAGTAAAAGTGGGTTTGTGTTTAAAGGTTGGACAACTGTACAAAACGGAAATGTATTTTACAATTTTACTACACCTGTGACAAATAATATTACGCTTTACGCAAAATGGGAAGACGCTACACCACCTACAACTCCTGAT
>CAYJLZ010000075.1:0-9683 GCA_964371265.1 uncultured Bacteroides sp.
AAGGGCGGTCCGGGAATGAGAGAAATGCTAAACCCAACAAGTGCGCTTGCCGGTCTGGGACAAGACAAAACAGTAGCCTTAATTACCGACGGAAGGTTCTCGGGGGCAAGTAGGGGCGCCTCGATAGGCCACGTTGCGCCTGAGGCAGCTCAAGGCGGCCCGATAGCACTTGTTAAAGAGGGCGATATTGTTGAAATAGACATACCAAATGGTAAGTTGAACATAAAAGTAAGCGACGAAGATATGTTGCAAAGAAAAGCTGCATACAAACCTAAAGATGACAAAAACCTTACAGGCTGGCTAAAACGATACGCTAGTGCCGTTAGTGGAGCAAACGAAGGCGCAATTTTAAAATAATGTATATTGATTGTTTTTTTTGGTAATTATATTTAATGTAACACAGCATTGTAAAAAATATTGTGTGAAAATAATTTTACGATGAGTTTAACGCAATACATTAAATTAATTATTGGGAGCATAAAAATGAAAAACTTAAAAAACAGCAAAACATTTGAAAACTTAGCAAGAGCGTGGGCCGGCGAGTGCCAGGCCAGGGTTAGGTATCAGTTTTTAGAGTATGCCGCAAGGCAAAAAGGGCTTGTTGCGCTTGCAGACGTTATTGCAACTGTTGAAAAAAACGAGTTTAACCATGCTAGAATGTACTACACCAAAATGCAGGGCGCTGACAAAAAAACTATTGATGATGTGCTTATAAACGCAAGTTACCCCTTTAAAGAAAAGTGGAATTTTGAAGAGAATTTTTTATTTGCAATACAAAACGAAACGAACGAAGTAGGCCTTTACCGAAAGTTTGCAAAGGTGGCAACCGAGGAAGGTTTTAACGACATAGCAAATTTATTTACGCTTGTTTCGGATGTGGAGCATTGCCATAAGCTGCTTTTTAAGGACATTGCAAACCAGCTTGAAAAAGGCACAATGTACAAGCGCGAAAAACCTGTTAAGTGGAAGTGCTCCGATTGTGGGCACGAGGCAAAACTAACCGAGGCGTGGGATAAATGCCCGCTTTGCATGGCCGAACAAGGCAAGGTTATGCTTATATTAAAAAGTGGTCAGTAACTTATATGCATTATTATTTCAACTTAAATTACAGCAAAACAAAAAACCGTGTGCAACAAATATGTGCGCACGGTTTTTATTATTTAATTATAGAAAATTTGCCAATAATACTAAATATTTACTTTTTTATCTGTTATTTTATCTTTAACTATATCGTACACACAGTACTTGTTTCTGCCTGTTTCTTTTGCATAATACAGTGCATCGTCGGCATGTTCAATAAACACGAACATATCATCGTTTTCTGAAGGTGCAACACAATTTATTCCTGCACTTATCGTAACTGTTTCTCCCATTTTTGAATGAACAAGAGCCATCGTTTCCAGCTCATTCATAATTCTTTTACACACAACTTTTGCCCCCTCTATATCTGTATACGGCAATAAACAAACAAATTCTTCTCCTCCGTATCTAAATACAAAGTCTACATTTGTGCGTAAACTTTTAACAATTGCATCTGCAACCAATTTTAAACATTTATCTCCCTCAATATGGCCATAAAAATCGTTGTATCGCTTAAAATAATCTACATCCAGCATTATAGCGGCTAAATGTTTTTTGCTCTGTTTGGCGTTTATCCATTGCGTTTTTAATATATTGTTAAAAGCAAGCCTATTCATAACTCCCGTCAAGGTATCCGTGGTAGATATATGCTCAAGCTGTTTGTTTAATTCTTCCAGTTTTTCGTTTGTAATTTTAAGCTCATTATTAGCTTTTTGCAACTCTATTTTTCTAATAAAAGTTTCAATTCTTACATTGTTAAATACCACAGCAACGCAAATATTTACTACAAGCAATACTGCGTAATCAAGCGACATGCTTATTTTATTGTTCATAGGCAAAACGCTTAAAAAAGTAATTAATATATATGCTAAATTACCTCCCACAAGCAGTGCTATTATTACCTTTAAATTTAAATATATCAGCGTTGATATGCTGAACATCATTATTACAAACAGTGTAGTTTGCGGAAGTGTGGAGTTACTGCTAAGCTCTGCTATACAAGTTAACAGCACTAAAGCAATTAGGCAAAGAACAAATAGCATATCTACAAAATTTTTGTGCTTTGTTATTTTGTTGCACTTATATAAAGTATATATTGTTGTAAATACAGCCGAAAAAATAATTGCAAGCACATAAACAACAAAATAAAAAAGAGTAAACAATAAAGGCCCAAGCCTTATTATTTGAAATATCAGCAATGCTGTTTCTGTAATTAAAAGGCATACACTTAAAAAATAAAACAGCAAAAAATTATGTAAAGATGACTCTTCGGCATATATTTGTTTTAGCTCTTTAGGTATTTTATTTATTTTTAAAAATTTCATTCATTAACTCCATTTACATTGAAATTTTACTTATTTTTCAGTTTATACCGCCAATTATAAAATGCGTTAAAGTATTATATCATATTCCATTTTTATTATCAATACAGATTATTAATAAAAGCGCCTTTTTATTAAGCATATATTCAGGCGCTTTTATTAATACTATTAACTTTTATGCAAATATTTGTAAATTATCCCCTTGGCATATCTTGTCGTTGCTCTACCTGCTCTTGTACAGTTTTTTCGGTTGCCCACAGGCCTGTTTTTTCATTTTTAATAAACTCTTCTTGCGAGTACGCCATTGCAGGCTTTACAGCGTTATTTTGCAAAGCCATGCGCCTTTGGTTTGCGCTCCATGTTAAAGATCCGCTGCCCAAATAAACCTTTGTGCCGTCCTCAGCTATTCCCTCTTCGTTGTAAATACTGCCATTTTTGCCTAATGTGTTTTCATCATTTATTTCTTTGTTTAAATTCATTATTTTCACCTCCGGTATATTATGTGCAAAAAGCATATTATTATGTAATATAATTATTTAACTTTAATTTTAAAATCCGTAGTAAATTTTTGTATTTTTTGGTACAATATATTTATACAGTATAAAAATTTAGTGCTTTTTATGGTAGCACTTAGAAAGGCATAAAATAGGTAATTAAAATGGATATAAACAACCTTTTATTTGAATTTATTGAAAATAGCCCAAGTTCTCATCATGCAGTGAAAAGCGCATGCGATATTTTTGATAGTTATGGCTTTACCCCTTTAAAAAACGACGAAATTTGGAATATTGAAAAAGGCGGTAAATATTATATAGTTTGTGGTTCTTCCAGCGTTATAGCGTTTAAAATACCAAACAAAAACATAAGCAATTACCGCATTATAGCCTCGCATGGAGACACACCGTGCTTTAAAATTAAACACAACCCCGAAATTAAGTTTGAAAACAATTTGTATACATCTTTAAACGTTGAAGAATACGGCGGAAATTTACTTGCGCCTTGGTTTGACAGGCCTTTGTCCATAGCGGGGCGTGTAATTGTAATGCAAAACGGCAAATTGTGCAGTCGCCTTGTAAATATTAAACGCAATTTAGTAAGTGTTGTTAACATGGCAATTCATTTAAGCAGAGACGCCAACAAGGGTATGGAGTACAAAATACAAAAAGATATGTTGCCTATTTTTGCCGGAGCGGGCAGTAACGCTACGTTGAACGATATTGTAGCAAAAGAACTTAACATTAACAGTGACGATATTTTAGATGCAGACTTATACCTTTACAACAATGCAAAAGGCACTGTTTGGGGCGCACAAGACGAGTTTATATCGGCACCAAGGCTTGACGATTTACAGTGCTGTTTTGCCAGTGTAACCGCACTTGTTAACAATACTAACGAAAACAGCATTTGCATGTCGGCAATTTTCGACAACGAAGAGGTTGGCAGTTCTTCCATGCAGGGTGCGGCATCTACCTTTTTAAAAAGAACAGTGAGGCGTATTGCATCTTCTTTAAATATATCCGAAGATCAGCTTATAATTGCGCTTTCAAAAAGCAGTATGATATCGGCTGATAACGGCCATGCCATACACCCAAATTACCCCGAAAAGCACGACAAAACAAACCGCCCATACGTTGGCGGAGGTGTGCTTATAAAGTACAGCGCAAACCAAAAATATACTACCTCGGCATTTACCGGCGCAGCAATGGCGCAATTGTGCAAAAACGCAAATGTGCCGTATCAGGTGTTTCACAATCATTCCGATATTGCCGGCGGAAGTACTCTTGGAAATATAAGTATTTCTCAACTGTCAATTCCTTGCGCCGATATAGGTATTGCTATGCTTGCCATGCACTCGCCCTATGAAACAGCCGGTGCAAACGACACAGCACACCTTATTGCAACAATGAGTGAATATTTTAAAACCGATGTTTTATATTATGAGTAGAATAAAATATGCTATCGGCTGTCTTTTTAGCCAGCTTATATTTAGTTTTTTTCTTTGCGCAGCAGTATGGGTTTTTAGCAGTAATATGCCGTATATATACATTTACGGTTGTGCTTTTGGCATTATTGGCGGTATGTTTGCAATGTTTTTATACGTTTTGCCTGTTAAGTTTTTGCTATGTAAAACAATAATTATTTTGTGTTATATTTTACGTATTATAATTATTTTTGGCAGTGTTATTGCAGCTGTTTTTATTAGTACCACGCTTGCATTAGGTGTAATACTGCCTTATTTGGTAAGTGTGCCAATTATTGTTTTATTTACTATATTAAACAGCAAAAACAACGGTATAAAATAGTTTTTTGAAAGGTATTTTATAATGATTGACAACAAAAAAGTGAGCGCTGTTATTGTAGGTGCGGGAAGTTCCACACGCATGGGTTTTGACAAGCTTATGCATAAAATAAACGGATTGCCCGTTATAATGCACAGCATAAAAGCTTTTGACGAATGCATTTTAATAGATGAAATAATTGTTGTGGCCGGCAAAAACAAACCCGAAATTGAAAAAAGCATAAATATATTTAAAAAGCCCGTAATAGTTGTTAGCGGCGCAAAGCACAGGTTTGAAAGCGTTGTTAACGGCGTAAAAGCAGCAAGCGGACACTTTATAGCAATTCACGATGGTGCACGGCCGTATGTAACACAAAATGTTATTAAAAACGCACTGGAGCAAGTGGCAATATCGGGTGCGTGTGCGCCTTGTGTTAATGTTAAAGACACAATAAAAATTGCCAGTGAAGACGGTACTGTTTTAAAAACACCAAACAGGCAAAACCTTTTTGCCGTGCAAACACCTCAGTGTTTTGTGCGCACGCAGTACTTGCAAATTGCACAAAGTAATACAAATTTAGAAATTACCGACGACTGCGCCTTGTATGAAAACGCACAAAAAACCGTTGTACTTACAAAGGGAGACTATGCAAATATAAAGATAACAACAGTAGAAGATTTGCAAAGTTGCGCCGTTAACGAGGAGTTATATACTATGAGAATAGGCCACGGATACGATGTGCACAGACTTGTGGAAAACCGTAAATTGATACTTGGCGGCGTTAATATACCTTACGAGCTTGGTTTGCTTGGACACAGCGATGCCGATGTGCTTGTGCACGCAGTGTGCGACAGCATTTTAGGTGCATCAGCACTTAGAGATATTGGATATCACTTTCCCGATAGCGAGGGCACTTACAAAGATGCAAACAGCATAAACCTGCTTAAAAAGGTTGTAGAACTTATAGGTGAAAACGGCTATTTAATAGTTAACATAGATAGCACGATTATTTGCCAAGCACCAAAACTTTTACCGCACATACCAAAGATGATTGAAAACATTGCAAGAGCAGCAAATTTGGAAAAAAGCTGTGTGTCGGTAAAGGCAACAACAGAAGAGGGTTTGGGCTTTACCGGTTCCAAACATGGCATAAGCGCGCATTGCATTTGTATGTTGCAAAAAAATAATTCTTTTCAATTAAATAAGTAAATTTTCTTTATTTTTACACAATTTTATGGTAGTATGTAGTTTGATATGTTTATAAATAATTATTAAAGGAGTGTGACGGCATGTTTCAACCTATACAAAGTATAATCGGCAGTGCTGTAAATACTGTTCAAAACAGTTTTTCTGTAGTAGTTTTTTTTGACATTGCCGTTGTAGCCGTTTTAGTTTATGCAGTAATTATGCTTGTTAGGCAAACAAACACGTGGCAAATGGCCAAGGGAATATTAATTGTTATAATTATATATTTTTTGGCTTACTTTTTACAGATGAGCACATTAATGTATTTGATGGAGAGCTTTACCCTTTACGGTATTATTGCTATGGTGGTTGTTTTCCAGCCCGAGCTTCGGCGAGCATTGGAGCTTATGGGCCGCACAGGTTTTGCAAGAGTTGCAGCATTTGCGCAAGGTTCAACACCGCACAATTTACGCGATGTTTGGACAAAGGCTGTTGTGGAGATATGTGATACAGCCGAAAACTTATCGGGCAAAAAAACCGGGGCACTTATTGTGCTAGAGCGGTCTTCTAATCTTGATGAAATTATTAAAACCGGCACAATGTTTCGCTCTACTGTTAACTCGGAGTTACTTGATACGATTTTTTACGACGGCTCGCCATTACACGACGGTGCAGTTGTTGTAAGGAATGGGCACATAGAGGCTGCAGGCTGCCTTTTACCGCTTAGCAACAACCTTGAAATTGGCCGAGAGATGGGCACAAGGCATCGTGCCGCACTAGGCATGAGTGAGAACTCTGATGCTGTTGTTGTTGTAGTAAGTGAAGAGACAGGTATAATATCTTGCGTAAAAAACGGCGTTTTAATTCGCAGGCTTGAAAGACAAAGCCTTTACAAAATGCTTGAAAGCGATATTATACCACCTAAGGAAGAAACGAAAAAACAACCGTTTTGGTCTACTCGGAGGAGAAGCAATGACGAAAAAACAGATGAACAGTAATGGCGAATACAGTTTAAAAAAGTGGCTTGGCACACGGCAAGGCACAGCTGTAATAAGTGTTATTATAGCTATATTTATTTGGTTTGCCGTTGAAACTGTTATAGAGCCCGGAAGTACACAAACATATAGCGTACCTGTGGATTTTACCTTTAACGACGCCGCATATAAAAGCCAAGGGTTAAGCATTGTAAGTGTTCCGTCTAAAACTGTTAATGTTACAGTTCAGGGCGATGGCACAGTGCTTGCCGGTATGAGTGAGAGCGATATTTTAGTTTACCCCGATTACTCCAGCATTAAAGGTGCGGGAGAGTATTCTTTGCGCCTTGTTGTGCGTAATGCAGGAACAAAGCGTTTTGAAATAACAAACGATAACTTAGGTTTTGTGGACCTTGTGTTTGATAAATTTATTGCCAATACTTATAATATTGGTGTAAATATAACAGGTGTTGAAATTGCCGAGGGATATTATATGGATGTACCTGTTGTATCTCCGCAAACGGTAACGCTTAACGGGCCCGAAAATAGTGTTAATCGCGTGGCAAGTGTTGTTGCAAATATTGTGCTAGACGAACAACGAAGCGAAAGTGCCATAGTTACAAGCAGGCTTGTTTATTTAGATGAGGCAGGTGGCGAAATACAAGCCGATGATATAGTGGCCGACGTTGAGCAAGTTGAGGTTACCGTTCCAATTTACCGAATAGTGGAGTTGCCTCTTACAGTTGAATTTACAAATGTTCCAACAGGGTTTGACCCCGCCGTTTTACAAGCTACTTTAAGCAACAAAACAATACGTATTGCCGGTTCTTCATCGCAAATAGATTCTTTAACATCTATAAGCGCAGGCATTGTAGATTTATCTTCTTTAAAACTGGGAGACGACGTTATACTAAACATTACACTGCCTGAAAGCGTTAAAAATGTAGATGGCTTACAAAGTGTTACGGTTAGCTTTGAGGGCACTTCAAACTATACAACAAAAACTATTACTGTTACCGAAATACAGGCAATTAATGTGCCCTCTAATGTAGAGATAACCTTCCCTAGCGAGCAAATAAACAGCGTAACTCTTGTTGGCGATGCACAGGAACTTGAAGCTTTATTGGACACTAGCGTTGTTGGTGTTGTAGACTTTTCTCCTACTAATCTTGGCGTTACAAACGGCCAGCAAACAACGCCTGTACAAATAATTGTACCCTCGGGCGAAACTATTTTTGCCACCGGCAGCTACACTATTTTGTGCGATGTTAAAACAGATACCTCTGCCACAACTCAGCCGGAAACATAGGCGGTGTAGAATGGTAATTGTTAACCAAATACGCATGCCTTTAAATAAATCGGGGCAAAACGCCGTTGATAAGGCAATAAGTATTTTACGTGTTCCAAAATCCGAAATTTTACGCGCAGAAATTGCAAAAATATCGGTAGATGCGAGAAATAAAAATCCTGTACTTGTATACTCGGTTGCCGTATCTCTTAAAAACGAGAGCGCATACTTAGAGTTAAATAATCAAAACAAAAATATACAAATAAACCAAAAAAGCGATTATAAATTAGTTACCGGAACTGCAAAATTAAACAATCGCCCCATTATTTGCGGCTTTGGCCCTGCCGGTATGTTTTGCGCGCTTGCACTTGCCAAAGCAGGTTACAGGCCTATTGTATTCGAGCGTGGCAGCAAAATAAGTGAGCGTGTTTTAGCTGTTCAAAAATTTGAAAACTTGCGCATTATTGATGAAAACACGAATATTCAGTTTGGAGAGGGCGGCGCAGGTACTTTTTCGGACGGAAAGTTGACTACACGAATTAATAGCCCCCACTGCACTTATGTTACCGACGTTTTAATTAGCCACGGTGCGCCTTTGCAAATTGCCTATATGCAAAAGCCACATGTCGGAACCGACATTTTGCGCAGTGTTATAGTGTCGCTGAGAAACGAGATTATTTCACTTGGCGGCACTGTTTATTTTAACACCCAAATCACAGACATTAATACCGAAAATGGCCGAATTAAATCGGTAGAAACCACAAACGGTAGCTTTGCTTGCGATGTACTTGTTATGGCAAATGGCCACAGCGCTAGAGACACATTTTATATGCTTATGGAAAACGGCATGGCGGCACAAGTAAAGCCGTTTAGTGTTGGCTTTAGAGCCGAGCATTTACAAAGTGATATAGATAATGCGCTATACCACGAAGCGGCTGGCCATCCATCTCTCCCTTGTGGAGAATACGCATTGTCTTGCCATGTTAACGGCAGGGGTGTTTATACTTTTTGCATGTGCCCGGGCGGCAGCGTTGTTGCAGGGGCAAGTAGCGAGGGCGAAGTTGTTACAAACGGCATGAGTTTGCATGCCCGAAACGGTAAAAATTCAAATGCGGCAGTAGTTTGCAACGTTTTGCCAACCGATTTTGGTGGCGACGCATTAAAGGCAATTCAGTTTCAAAAACAGCTCGAGCAAAGTGCTTTTGTTGCTGGCGGTAAAAATTACAGCGCTCCGGCACAAAACGCCCAAAGTTTTTTAAACGACACGTGCGAACTTAACATTTCAAGTGTAGTGCCAACTTATCCCATAGGTGTTACTCCGTACAATCTCGCAAAATTATTTCCCCATCAAATAGCAAGCTCATTAAAACACGGGTTAGCTACATTTAACAGAAAAATAAAAGGTTATACGGCAAATGGCATAATTTTAACAGGTGTTGAAACACGAACATCATCTCCCATACGTTTTGCACGAGGTGCAAACTGCGAGAGCGAAGATATTTTTGGCGTTTATCCATGCGGCGAGGGTGCAGGGTATGCCGGCGGCATAATGAGT
>CAYJLZ010000075.1:9693-10292 GCA_964371265.1 uncultured Bacteroides sp.
GCCGCAACAGACGGGCTTAAAGTTGCAAGTAATATTGCGCTTACTTACAAGCCCTTTTAAGTTTTTATGAAAGGTTTTGTGCTATGGTTTATCGTCCTTGGGATATTTATAAGCCCGACAATGAAAAGATTAGGCTTTTACAAAATACATACAATTTATCACCACTTGTTTGCGGAGTTCTTTTGGCTCGAGATAATTTTGAAAGTCACCTTGTAAGCGAAATAATTGATGACACTTCTGAATTTCCAAACCCCATAGAGATGAGCGGTATGAAAAAGGCAACCGAGAGAATTCTTTATGCTGTGGACAACGGCCAGCGCATAGTAATTTTTGGCGATTACGACGTTGATGGCGTTACAGCAACAGCACTTGTTTACACATACCTTGACAGTATTGGCGCAGATGTTTATTATAAATTGCCAAACAGAGAAGACGATGGATACGGGCTTTTTCCTTACATAATAGATGAGCTTGCAAGCAAAAAAGTAGACTTAATAATTACAGTGGACACCGGTATAAGCGCAAATGTAGCTATTGAACGCGCAAACGAGCTTGGTATAGACGTGGTTATTACCGACCACCACTTGCCGCCCGAGGTT
>CAYJLZ010000076.1:0-4524 GCA_964371265.1 uncultured Bacteroides sp.
AAGCGGCATTTTAACCGACCGCAAGGGTGAAGTTTTAAATGTAACTTGTACAGGCAACGCTAAAAGCGGATACCGAACAATTTACAATTCTGTTGCTATTTGCATGAGCGACAAACAGCACAAAATACCCACCGACAACCTAATTGCAATGTTTACATATGAGAGCAAAAGCGAAGTATTAAAAATATTTAACACTGTTAAAAACGGCCGGTTAATTGAGGGTCGATATACACGAGGTTTATATTTTAAATAAAATGCAATTCTGTTAATTTTTAACCTAAAATTGCTTTAGAAAAAAATAAGCAGAGTTAAATTTTAAATTTTTTCTTTATATAACAAGTAAATTTTATTTATTGTTCATCATTTTAACTATAATTTTTAAAAACTTTTTTATTAACTGCTGCGTTTTAGGAGGATTATATGCAACACTTAAACATTGATGTTGAATATAAAGTAGTAAAAGCTGGCGCCAAGGCACCAAGCTATGCCACAACCGGAAGTGCAGGAGCCGATTTATACGCACTTACACAAGATGATGTTTTCATCCCCGCCGGTGAAACTGCCGTTATTTCCACAGGAATTTGCATATCTTTGCCAAGCAAAAACTATGTAGCGCTTATATTTGCACGCAGTGGACTTGCAATTAAGCACGGTATAGCGCTTACAAATGGTGTCGGAGTTATTGACTCTGATTATAGGGGCGAAATAAGTGTTGGGCTTGTAAACTTGTCTAAGCAGGGCTACACCGTAAAAAACGGCGACAGAATTGCACAAGTGTGTATAATGCCCGTGTATGTGGCAAATTTTGTGCAAAGTAGCGAGTTAAATGCAACGCAAAGAGGAAATGGCGGGCTAGGTTCTACCGGGAAGTAGGCATATTGTAAAAACACATACATGAAAGGTGTAAACGATAGCATGAAAGATATTATTTTAGCATCTGTTTCGCCAAGGCGAAAAGAGCTTTTAGGGCTAATATGTGACAATTTTAAAACTGTTGCAAGTGATGTAGATGAAAATATACTGCGAGCAAATTCATCGATAGAACTTACGATGCTTTTAGCTAAGGAGAAGTGCTTAGCTGTATCAAAACAGCACCCAAACAGCATTGTAATAGGTTGTGACACAGTAGTAGAATTAAACGGCAAAACACTTGAAAAACCATCCGATAAAGAACATGCACGCCAAATGATAACCTCCATGAGCGACAAGAGTCATTCTGTGCACACTTCGGTGTACATTACAAACGGCAAACAGCACACAAGCTTTACTGTTACAACGCAAGTTACTTTTGCACAGCTTACACCGCAGGAAGTAGAGGACTATATAAGTACCGATGACCCGTACGACAAAGCTGGCGGGTATGGTATTCAAAGCGGCGGAGCAAAATTTGTAAAATGTATAAATGGATGTTTTTATAATGTAATGGGCTTTCCGGTTCAAAAAATATACACCGAGCTTGCAAAATTTTAAGCACTATAAAAATTTTATACCCATATAAATTTGCACAGGGCAAATTTATATGGGTATATTTATTTCCTCGCTGTTCTCAAACGAATATATGGTGCATCTTGTAACAGTAATTTTAAGTCGCCTTTCTATTGCAAGTTTGTACAAATATAGCTGTTGTGAATATGTGTTTATAAAGTCTTCAGCTGATTTGTTTTTATCTGTTTTGTAATCAATAATCTCTGCGCCATCTTCATTAACACACACAACATCAGCTATTCCCTGCACTTGTATTGTTGCGTTTTGGTGTTGAGGTGGAATGTCGTCGTACACATAATTTGCCGAAATAGCCGTTATAAACTCATATTCCCTATACAATTTACTTGCACTTTGCATTCTTTTTACTGTTTCGGTGTTTAAAAAATTCAATATTTTATTTTTTGGTAAATTTTTTGCAATTTCGCTGTCAATAAAGTTATCTTCAACAAGTCTATTTATCTCTGCGTCCAAGTTCTCTTTCGCTTTATCAAAATTTGCAAATTGCAAAAAAGCATGTTGTGCTGTACCTTTTTCGGCGGCAGTAAGCCCTTGCTTATACGTAAAGGCAGGCCTTGCAAGTATTGGTGTTTGCTGTTTATGGCTTATGCTTGAAACGCTCAGTTTCGTTGGCATATTTGCAAGTGTATTGTCGCGTAGTTTATACTCTTCAAATTTTTTTAGTAGTTTTTCCAAAAGCTTTGTATCTGTTTGGCTAGTGGGTACAAATTCGCTTTGCTCCGTTTCCTGTTCTTCATATTGTGCCGGCAACAAGTCAACTTCTAAATTTCCTTTTGCATTTATAAGCGGCAGTATATTACCGCCCGCTGTTTTTCTAAGCGCATCACAATCAGGGTGCAACAGTGCAAATATGCAAAGCCACAGTCCAAAACTTTTTTGACTCTTTAATATGTGCTCTATTTTACCGTTTACCGCTGCAAGTTGCGTGCTTAAATCATTAAGTTTGTTTTCAGCATTTTTCATCGGCATTGTAATTATTAATTTATCTCTTGCCCTTGTAAGTGCCACATATAATATTCTCATCTCTTCACTTACAAGCCTGTTTTGCATTGCAATTTTAATAGCTGCATGATGTGCGCTTTGATATAACACATTCGCACTTTTTTGTCGCAATTTTATTCCTATTCCCAAGTTTTGGTTAAATAACAGCGGGCTGTTCAAATCTTGCAAGTTAAATGCATGTGTCGCATCTGCCAATATGCAAACGGGATATTCAAGCCCTTTACTTCGGTGTATCGACATTATCGATACGCTGCCCTTTGCCGACACAGCGCCAAGTGACGTATGTGAATTTGCGTTAATTGCACTGTCAATTCGTTTAATTAAATTTTGCAGCCCCTGTGCATTTTTTGCCGATATAAACTGTATAAACAAGCGCATATTTTCTCGTTTTTCGCTTGAATTTTCCATAGCACTTATTGCTGCCATATAATGTGTGGCACTTAGTATTTCGTTGCAAAGTTGTTTTGGGCTTACAGTTACAGCAAGTGTGCGAAACATTTTAATTTGTTTGCAAAAATCAATTGCAATGGGTTCATCGCTTTTTAAAAGCGCTGCATATAGCCTCGAATTTTTATCGCACTGCCTAATTTTAATAATATCATCGGGTGTAAAATTATAAAGTGCACTCATAAGCACTGCAATAAGTTCTATATCCAGCATCGGGTTGTCTATCACTTTTAACATGCAAATAAATGTTGTTACTTCACTGCTTGTTAAATAGTTTTCTGCAGTATCGCTAAACGAGTTTATCCCAAATTTCGCAAGCGCTTGCTCGTACAAATTAAACTTACCCTTTGTCCTTAGCAATATACAAAAATCTTCACTGCTGCAATCTCTTAAATCGCCACTTTTATCTTTAACCTTATATTTGCTTTTTATCATATGGTCAATTGTCTTTGCAACAATATTTGCATCTGTATTTTGTGCACCATCTTCGTTTGTTTCAACTATTTTTATGTTAAGCGGTGTTCCTTTGTACTCGTCTTGTGCGCCTTTTATAAGTTGCTCGCCTTTGGTGTAGTCAACATCTCCAAGCTGTGTTGTCATCAATAGTGAAAACACATCGTTAATTTGGTTTATTATATTTTCGCCACTTCTAAAATTATGCCCAAGCACTATTGTTTTTGGCTTTAATGCACTTTTTTGAAAAGGCGCAAATTGTTGACGCTTTTGTATAAATATTTCGGGGTTAGCAAGCCTAAAACTGTAAATGCTTTGTTTTACGTCGCCAACATAAAACAAATTGCTTTCACTCTCGTTTGCAAGGTATGTATATATAGTAGACTGTATTTCGTTTGTATCTTGATACTCGTCTATCATAACTGCATCAAATTGTGCAGCTATTGTTTTGCCTATTTTACTTTTATTACCATTTTCATCGCACAATAACTTTATTGTTAAGTGCTCTAAATCGCTGTACTCCAATATTTTTTCATCTATTTTACTTTCAAAAAACAAATTTGAAAAAAGTTTTACGGCTTGTATAAGTGATTTTATCATTGGCAGCGCAAGTTTATTGTCTTGCACAAACTCGTTGCTTGTACAAATAAATATGTATTTTGCTAAGTCTTCAACCAATTTTCTAGCCTTTTTTCTTAGCATTTTAACCATATCGGCACTTGCATCATTTGCGCCTGTTATCCTTGCAAGGTTTGGCGGATCGAAGTTTTGTGTATGTAAAACACAATCATCCCACCTGTTTTCATTTATTAGCTGCAAAAGCCTTTTTAGATATGCCTCGTCTTCGCTAAGGGCAATGTCATACTTTGAAAGCTGTGTTTGCACTGCCACAATCTGTCTTGCGCTCACTGTCATAGCCAGTGCACTTTCTACTGTTTCATGCGCGTTATTTAATAAAATTTTACCGTAGGCTGTATTTACAATATCATTATGCACTTGGTATTGTATTAATAAACTGTCTAAAAACTCTGTTGGGTTTTTTGTGCTTTGAGAGTAATTATATAAAGATAACACAGCATTGACAACACTATTGTCGTTTTTGGCTCTGCCGTACATTGA
>CAYJLZ010000076.1:4534-9999 GCA_964371265.1 uncultured Bacteroides sp.
TGCTTCATCTGCTATTTCAAAGTCTGGCGGTATATTAACATGCGTAAAATAATTTTGTAATAGTTGCATACAAAATGCATCTATTGTACTAATATTTGCCCGTCCAAGCAAAGTTCGTTGTTTTTTTATTTTAATATCGCTAGGGGTTTTCACAAGCTCTTTTGTAAGGCGCAAGCCTATACGGCTGCGCAATTCTTGTGCAGCAGCCCTTGTAAATGTTACTATAAGCAATTTGTCGGCACTAACGGGGTTATTTTGTCGCACCATCATTTGTACGGCTCGCTCTACCAAAACAGCAGTTTTTCCGCTACCTGCTGCCGCCGAAATCAGCAAAGTCGATCCTTCGTCATATATTGCATTTTCTTGCTCTGTCGTCCACTTATTAACGTTTTTTTCCATGTTAGTGTTTTCAGTTGCCATATAAATCTCCATTCTTTACACAGCACGTATTTTAAAAATTTATTTTTCTATTGGTGCAAATACATTTTTAGGTGCGCTTACTATTTTTTCGTCCATACCGTCTTCATGCCTGCAAACAGCTTTGTAATCGCAGTAGTCGCACGGCTTAGCTGTGTTGGTGCAAAGCGGAACTGCATCAATTTCACCTTCGTATAATCCCTTTGCCATTTGCACAATTATTTCCTCTATATGTTTTTTAATGTTACCTAATTTTTCAAGGCTGGCTATTTTATCGCTTGTTTTTAATATGTTGCCTTTTTTGCTAAAACTAAACGGAACAAACACCCCGCACGAATTTTTATCCATACCCTTTATAACCACCTCATCATCAAGCACTATTCCGTCCACTTTATATATTGGCGATGTTTTTGCATCGTGCCTATTATTTGTACTTATAGTGGGGTCGGCCTGAATATAAAGTGCACCTGCAGATATTGCGCTTGAAAACATTTTGTTACTTGTGTTGCAAAGTGTAAACAAATAAAAAAGCATTTGGATATCAATTCCACAATAAACGTTATCCAGCCTAAAATTTTTATCGCCTGTTTTGTAGTCTACAACTCTTATGTAATCTACTCCATCTCGTTTCATTACATCTACTCTGTCTATTTTTCCTACAACTGTTATGCTTTCGCCGGATTTTGTTTTAAGTGTAAGTGGCTTTATATCTTGTTTTTCAAATCCTATGCTCAATTCAAATGCTGTTGGATAAAAGCTGCTCTGACGTTGTTCTTCTTGTAAAAATTTTAATAACTCAACAGCCGAATTTTCAAGCCGCTTTACAAGGTAATCAAGCCTTGATGACATACCCGGCATATTTTCACTTACATATTTTTGTGTTATATCGTTTGCCATTTCCTCAAGTTGAGTGTGCGATAAATTTATAAAGTTTTCTTTTGCCTGCCTAAGTGTGTTTTCTAATATGTAATGGACAATGTTCCCTGTTTCAATTGGTGAAAGCTGAGCTTTTTGCCTTGGGTAAATTTTTAATATATACTGTAAGAAATAGCTAAATTTGCACTTATAATACTTTTCAATTCTTGTTGGTGACAATATTAAATTATTTCCTATAAGTTCTTTAACGGCATTTTTGTTTGTACAATGAAATCGCTGTGCATTTTGCATTAATTTCATAGCGTGCAAACTTTTTGCGTGTTCGCCAAACGTCTCCACAGCGCTTAAAATAGCTGCACTTTGAGGCGTGTTTTCCCTATAAAGCTCATACAGCATATCCATTGCACAATCCGGAGTACTGCAATAATCTTCAATGCTAAAATTTAGTTTAGGTAAACTAAAAACGTCTGTAACAGGTGCAAGTTCAATTGAAATTGGCGCACCACACGTTTGTTGCTTTAGCGCACTTAAATACAACCCATGCGAGGGTGCTGTAAGCGCACGATAAAAGTACATCTTTTCAAGCATAGTTCTCTTTTCAAAACTTCCCGGCATATCAATACCGTTTTCTACAAGCTTATCTCTGTCAAAATGCGTTAAAATGCCGCTATACCCTACTGTTTTTGGAAATTCTCCCTCATTTAACCCCAATACAAAACAGTACTTAGGATTTTCAAGTTTCATTCTATCGGCAGTAGTTACCATAACAACATCTTGCGTTAAAGGTACGTGTCCAATATCGTAACTGCGCAGTAATATTGTAAAAAGTTCTTCGTATTCAATAGCACTTACAATGTCATCTTTTAAAAGCTCGTTCATCTCATCAAGCATTACCATCATTGTATTCCATGTTTTATAAATGTTTTCACTATTTTGTTTTAATGCGTCTGTTTGCAAATAATTTGCAATACTTATGCTATTTTCGTCGGCTTTAAAGCTTATTAATAGGTTGTAAAGCGCTTTTGTAATTGTTTTTGCTGTGCACCTATTTGTTACGCTACTACCCGATATATCGCTATATTTAACACTATTAATAAACCCAATCAAAATAGGTATTACTTGTTGGCGCACATTTTCAACCATTTCAAGCGTGTCGGTATCTGCCCGGCTTAATTGGTTTTGCTTGCCAAACCCCAGGGGCGATTTTACAAATGGCTGTTTCCATTCTTCGGGTGTAATTTGCCATGTATATACATAATTTTCAAGTTGCCCTATCTGCTCATCTTCAAAGCCACATATGTTTGTTTTTAGCAGTTTTAATATAAGTTCCGAGTTAAGTCCTCTATAAGCAATTTGTAATGCGCAGCGCAAAAAGTACGAGTGAGAAGTATGTTCAAGTGTCTGTTGTTCATCAGCAAAAAAAGGTATTTTTGCTAGGTTAAACTCATAATCTACCGCTGTTCTATACCTTTCTAGTTGCCTACAAATAACTACAATGTCGCTGTAATTTACGCCTGCACTTTTTAGTTTTGCTATTTGTGTTGCAACAATTTTCAATTCATTATATGAGTCCTCACATATGCTTAAAGTTATGTTTTGCGCATCACATTCGCTGCTTTTGTTATGCTTATTTACAATATTAATTTCACTCTCATCAAGTAGTTGTTCGCATAATATTTTATTAATTATTCGCAAATTCAAGTTTGAGTCATGCCTAAAATCATAATCACTATCGGTTTCATTACTAACGCTAACCATGTGTTTTTGTGCTATTCTTCTAAGCCGCCTTGCAGTAAGAGCAACAGGTGAAAACAAACTTGAATCATCGTTTTTTTGCAAAGGCGAATCACAGCATAGCGATACTGTTATTTCTTTTGCAAAAACAAGCTTTTCTATCATATTGTACTGTGGTGAGGTAAAGCCATCAAAGTTATCTAAAAAAATATATTTATCACTTAAATAGTCTAATTCTACGCGCTGAGCCGCCAAATTAATTCTATCAGTACTGTCGAGTGCCGTTTGCATTACAAGTGCGTTATATGCACTAAAAATTAAGGCTAGCTCTTTAAATTTATGCCCTTCTTCGCCTAATTCCGTCCCTATTTTAAGCACGTCTTCTGTTGTTGCGCCTGCCGTTTTAAACTCCTTAAATGTTTGTGCTAACATGCTGTAAATACTAATATTTTTTGTATTGCTCTTATATACTTTAAGCTCATCTTTTAATTCGCTTACTGCCCTTTTAACCATAACAACAGCCGCCGCATCTGAAAGTGTTTTAAGGCTTATGCCCCCGTACATTTTAAGTAAGTGCTCACTTAAAGAAGTAAAGCTAAAAACGTTAACATAGCTTGAAAGCTCATCGCCCAGCTTATTGTAAACAAGCGTTTCTGCAGTTGTTGAAAACTGTTCAGGCACAACAAAAATACATGTTTGTTTTTTTTGTGCCAAACACTTAAGTTTATTTAATATGCGGTAAGTTTTGCCCATTCCCGAAACACCTGTTATAAAGTTTAACATATTTTTTGCCTCACTTCAAAATATATGTGTTTACTATTTTTAAATTATTTAAGGTCTTTCAAATCAAACGGAGTGTCTTGATAAACGTAATAGTTCAACCAGTTTGAAAATAAAAGCTGTGCATGCGCTCTCCAGCGAAATATAACATCGTTTTCAGGGTTGTCGTTGTAAAAATAGTTTACCGGTACTTCTATTTCCAGCCCTCTGTCAATGTCTCGTTTATATTCGTCTTTTAATGTATTTTTATCGTACTCTGCATGGCCAAATACAAATATTTGCCTGCCCGAATCCGTAGCTGCAATATGTACTCCGGCACGGCTACTCTCAGCTAAAATTCTTATTTTCTTACAATTTCTAAGCTCTGTTTCATCAACGGCGGTGTGCCTACTGTGTGGCGCATAAAAAACTTCGTCAAAGCCACGCATCAAAGGGCTTTTAGGCCTTGTTACAACGTGCTCAAATACTCCAAACATTTTTTTGTTAAGTGGTAATTTTTTTATACCGTAATGAAAATAAAGCGCAGCCTGTGCACCCCAACAAATATTAAGCGTGCTGTAAACATTAGATTGTGAAAATTTCATTATCTCGCACAATTCTTCCCAGTAGTCCACCTGTTCATAGTCCATTTTTTCCACAGGCGCACCTGTAATTATCATACCGTCAAATCGTTCGTTTTCTATTTGATTAAACGTTTTATAAAACGATTGCAAATGAGTGACAGGCACATTTTTGCTCTCGTGGCTGCCCATATGCACAAGTGATAATTCCACCTGTAAAGGACTGTTTGCCAATACTCTGGCAATTTGTATTTCTGTTTTTATTTTTGTAGGCATTAAGTTAACCAATACAATTTTAAGCGGTCGTATATCTTGTTTTATCGCCCTCGCCTTTTGCATAACAAATACGTTATCATTTTCCAGTGCTGAAAACGCCGGTAAATTTTGAGGTATAATTAAAGGCATTAGTTTTTCTCCTTACATTACAACAAAGTATAATATTGTGGCTATTATATCATTTATCGTTGTTTTTTTCAATATTTCTAATTTATTGTTTTATTATTAAAAAACTAATTGCAAATTCGTAGTTTACAAAACATATAAAACGTGTTATTGTTAAGTGTAAAAGTAAATTTATTTAAAATATATGTTTTTATGAAAGGAAGACACAATTTGTTAAACGCAACAGACATTAGCCTTCAATTTGCAGGAAGTACGCTTTATAAACACGTAGATTTAAGCTTCACACCCGGCAATTGTTATGGTATTATTGGAGCCAACGGAGCAGGAAAATCTACACTATTACGTATATTATCTAAAGAACTTGAACCGACAACCGGTAGTATAACAATGGATAATACCGACAGAATGAGCGTACTTGAACAAGACCAATTTAAATACGACGAATACTCGGTTATGGAAACCGTACTTATGGGAAATCCTAGGCTTTACGAAATAATGAAAGAAAAAGACGAGCTTTATGCCAAAGAGGATTTTACACAAGAGGACGGAGAACGAGCTGCATTACTTGAAGAGGAATTTGCCGAGATGAACGGCTGGGAGGCTGAGACAGAGGCAGACATGTTGTTAAACGGCCTTGGCCTTGACATGGAGTTGCATCAAGTTACTATGAGTTCTCTTGATGCAAAAAACAAGGTT
>CAYJLZ010000077.1:0-4019 GCA_964371265.1 uncultured Bacteroides sp.
ACTTTGGTATGTTTAAATCAAATAAACTTGCAAGCGAAAACCATGAACCATCGTCGGAGTAATGCACAAGGGTTGCATAGGCGCTGCGCTTTACAAAACGACCTTCAGGCGAATGGCATGCGCACACATGCACAACCTCTTCAGGCAAGTCACATGTAATAGCAATATACACACCATATGCTGGGTGCCTTACATTTGGCGCACCGGTTGTTTTGTAATTTTCAGCCCAGCGCTCTCTATTTGTTGGGCTAAACTCGTACGGTTTTCCAACATCATGTAATAGCGCACAGGCAATTAACACATCTACATCAAGGCCTAGATCCATATTATATGCTTTGGATAAATTATTGTATAGACTGACCGAGTTGTACCCAACCGCCCTGATGTGCATGCTTTGGTCGCCTAAAATTCCGGAATCTGGCATACCGGAACCCGGCATTTCTTCAATTTTTGTATATCCGTTAATTTGCAGTGCAAATGCCCACGCATCAACAACCTTATTTTTAAGCTCCTCATTTTTTATATCGTATACTTGTGGTAAAGATTTAAACACGCCCTCGCGTATTTCTTGTTTTAATTCAACAGGTAACATATTAAATCCTTTCTATTAAAAATGTTATTATAGCAGCCATGACGGCAACCATGTAGTAAGAGGTGGTATATAAGTTATAAATAATAGTGCAACACAGTTTATTGCAAACAGAGGCATCATTGCTTTAGTTATTCTTTCAAACGACAATTTACTTACTTTGGCAAGTGTGAACAGCACCATTCCGACAGGTGGAGTTAACATTCCGATTGTAATATTAAAAATACAAATTATACCAAACTGTAACGGGTCTATGCCAAACGAAGTCACAACAGGCATTAAAATAGGTACTAAAATAACAAGAGCAGCTAAACTTTCCATTACCATACCAACAAGCAGTAAAAATATATTTATTACTAAAAGTGCAACAAATTTATTTGTAATTACAGCTAAAAATACTTCGGCAAGTTTTGTTGGCACTTGTTCAGCCGTAATAATATAACCAAAAGCATTTGCTGAGCTTACAATAAACAAAACACTCATTGCATTTGTAATTGTGTCGTCAAATAAAGATGGTAAATCTTTAGCTTTTAATTTTTTTGTAGCAAAACCCAAAAACAACGCCCATAAAACAGCTATTACCGATGCCTCGGTAGGTGTGCAAAAACCTGTTAAAATTGACCCGAGTATTATTACAGGAGTTAATAATGAAGGAAAACTCTGTACAAAAGATTTTGCCAAAGGCACAAATCCCTCAAATTTATGCCGGGGATATGTTTTTCTTTTAGCATAAAAAAAGATGTAAACCATTTGCACCACAGCTATTACAAGCCCCGGTATAATTCCGGCTAAAAACATCGCACCAACAGAAACACCACTTGCAACAGCAAATACTACACCGGAAATTGTAGGTGGAATAATTGGCCCAATGCATGAAGATGCCCCTGTAACTGCAACAGCAAAGTCTTCATCGTATCCGTCGTCTTTCATTGCCTTTATCTCTATTGCGCCAAGGCCGCCGGCATCTGCCACAGCCGAACCCGACATGCCTGCAAATATTACGCTTGCTAATACGTTGGCATGTCCCAGTCCGCCGGGTATCCACCCTATTAATTTTTTGCAAAAACTAAATATTTTATCTGTAACACCGCCACGGTTCATTAAATTTCCTGCAAGCATAAAAAAGCTTAGTGCAAGTAGTGTAAAACTGCTTGAACCCGCAGTAGCGCGAGATACAATCATATTTAAACTTTCATCATAAACCAAACAATAAATTACAGAGCTACATAGCATACAAAATCCGACGGGCATTTTAATTATTAAAAAAACAAAAAAACAAACAAATAAAAGTATCATTTCAAAGTGTCCTCCTTTTTTGTTTTTATAGTTTTATACATATTAAAAAAAACGGTAATTAGTTGCACCAGTATATATGCACCGGCCAGTACAAAGCCAATAACCATAAATATATATATCCAACTCTGCTGCATCCATGGTATTGTATTCATAGGTATGTTTTTATAAATGGCAAAATCTAAAGAGTAAACCACCATATAACCAACGCAAAATAGCATAACCGAATTGCTTACAATATCAAATAAGCACTTAACCGGATACGAAACACGTGAGTACACAACCTCAAGCTCTACATGTTGTTTTTTATGAAAACAGTAACCTATGCCTGCAAAAGCTAAAACGCCTTGCACCATTGTAACTACCTCATCCGTCCATATAATAGGGCTTCTAAACACAAAGCGCATTATTACGTGTGCAGACAAAATAAGTGTCATTGCCACCATTACAGTTATGAAAAATATTCGTTGCGCTTTAAACAAAATGTTTGAAATCTTTTGTAACATAACTCTGAAATCCTTAATTTTAAAATTTTGTAAAAAGGCCTCCTTAATTTCAGGAGGCCTTAAAATCTTATGTTATATCATAACAATAATTACATGCCTTGTATAGCATCAAACATGCCTTCGATCCATTGATCCTCAAATTCTGCATACATTGGTGCAATTTTTGTGCGGAAAGATTCTAAATCAGGCTCAATAATTTCACAACTTTCGCCAATTTCATCAACAAAAGTTTGCTCAAGTTCTACTGCAGCTACATTGTGTGTTTCAGCAACAGCTGCGGCACTCTCATAAAGGGCATCAATTTGCTCTTGAGATAGGCTTTGCATTGTGGCATCACTTAAGAAAATGCTTAGCATTTGGAATTGGTGATATGTCATATTCATGTAGTCTTGAACTTCATAGAATTTCATCGAAGAAATTGATGCAGGTGGGTTTTCTTGGCCATCAACAGTGTTTTGTTGAAGTGCAAGATATGTTTCGTTAAATGCGATAGGTGTAGGAACGGCGCCAAGCTGTGTAAATGCAGCAATTGGCATTGGTTCGTTGGCGGCACGCATTTTTAAACCGTTAAGATCATCTGCTGTGTTAAGTGGTGTGCCTGATGTTGTCATTTGGCGTGCACCATAGTATAGATCTGACAGAACATGAACGTCACAAGCTTCAGCCAATCCTTCTACAAGCACTTGGTGCTCATCACTTTGATAAAACGCAAATAGGTGATCCCTATCGCGGAACATGTAAAAAGCTTCAACAATTGTGAATGGGTTGTATCTACTTGTGTACTGGCCTGTCGCTGAAATATATAAATCAACGTCGCCTTTGCTTGTTGCCTCTGCAAGCTCTGTGTTTGTACCCAATGTCTCTTGTGGGTAAATTTCAATTATAACCGAACCGCCTGTCTTCTCCTCTACCATTGCGGCAAATTCTTCAGCCGATTGGTTAACTAAATGCTCGGTAGACTGAGTGTGTCCAAGCCTTAAAGTAACTGCGTCTGCTGCAGGCTCAGCTGCAACCGATGTAGCTTCTTCTGCTGTTGATTGTGCCGGCTCTGTTGTTTCTTGTGCAGGTGAACACGCTGCAAATAAAAACACCATAACAAGTGCCAGAGCTAGGCTAAGAATTGATTTGTAATTCATTTTCATTTTCTTTCTCCCCTTTAATATATAATGATATATTGTTAAATATAGCACTAACGAATTTAACGCTATACTTAATAATTTAAAAAACAGAAATGAGTTGATAAACATAATTCATAAATAAGGATTAACAAACACAAATAGAATAATATGTTTTATTGTAGCCATCAAAGTAATAAATATGAACTTTGCATTATTTACAAGCTTTCTTCCGCTATCGATTACTTAACTGATAATCATAGCTTATCAATATTTCTTCGGTATTGCAATAGATTTTTTATAAAAATCGCATTATGCACTAAAAAAAGTTGCAATAATTGTAAACAACTTACAATTATTGCAACTTTTTTATATAGAAATCGATTTCTTAATTATATGAAATTATTTCATTTGGCAAAATATTACTGCCGATATATATGTGTAAATTTTAAGTACTTTGCCTTATTACTAACTCCGAAAGCAACATTACACGTTTAGGGCTCTCTTTTCCGGATA
>CAYJLZ010000077.1:4029-9959 GCA_964371265.1 uncultured Bacteroides sp.
GCAAAGCCTGTAACCCACCGGCCGCAAGTAAATCTATTGCATAAATAATACCGTCAACCTGTGGGTGTTCTTCTAATATTTTTAATGTTACATCATAGCTGCTCTCTAGTGAATTATCTGCAAAATAGCACCACTTTTTTGCATCTTTGTGTATTTTTTTTGCACATTCCAAAAAGCCTCTCTCTTTAGCATGATTGCTTGGGTTATACGGCTTATCACATACAAATGCAATATGCTTTTTTCCTCTTTCAATAAGATGATTTACACACATAGTTATTCCATCTTGCTCATCAGATAAAATACTGTAAACATTAGGTAAATTAATTGTCCCGTTAACAATTGCTATCGGAACTTTGCTTAGGTTCAATTCAATAGCTTTTTCCACTGCGGAGCATTGAAAAATAGAGCCCATAATAATAACACCTTCCACTTGGCGGCGCTTTAATATTTCAATGGCATTAACTTTGTCACTATCGTTGTCACCGGTGTTTAATATAATACAACAATATCCAAGCGCAATAAGCTCTCTTTCAATGTAGTATGCACCATCAGTATGGTGAATATTTCGAATATCAGCAACCAATATACCTATTGTTTTGGAAGATTGGCTTACTAGGCCACGGGCAATTGCATTTGGCATAAAATTGTGCTTTTCTATTAACTTCAAAATTTTTTGCCTAGTTTCGTCATTTACGCCCGGCCTGTTGTTTACAACACGAGAAACAGAACTAGCGGAAACCCCCGCCAATTTTGCAATGTCGTAAATTGTCATATTAACACCACCTATCAGCTAATTTTACTTAATTTCAGCTATTATACTACTATTTCCAATTAATAGCAACAGCAAATTTGAATTCGATTGCAACATATTAATGTTATAATATTTGTTGCGCATATTATTATTTTGAACATTGCAAAATTTACGAAGTTCTTTAATTAATTGTAAATCAACTAAATTTCACAAATTTAAAGCCATATCAAGCTTCATTTGCAATTGTGCAATTTATATATTGACATGCAAATATTTGTATGCTATTATAAGAAATATGATTGAAATCGATGTCACATTTACGTTGATAAGGAGATGAATTATTATGGAGTATTCTTTAAATTACATGTTTGGCATAGAAGAAGATGTAGTAATAGTTACAGGTGGTTGCGGAAGTATAGGCCTTGAAATATGCCGTGGTTTATTGCAATTAGGCGCTAACATTGCAGCAATAGGAAACAACGAAGAAGGTTGCACTAATGCCAAAGAAAAGCTTGGGAATGAGTTTGATTCATCGCGCTTTATGGTACTAAACGCCGATATTACAAATGAAAGTGCGCTAAACAACGCAGTAGATGAAGTTTATAAAAAATATAAAAAAATTGACGCACTTATTAACTGCGCAGGAATTAATATTATAAAAAGTTTAAACGATATTACGGTGGAAGAGTTTAACACTGTTATGAATGTAAATTTCATGGGTGTTGTAATGAGTTGCAAATCTGTTGGTAGATACATGCTAAAAGCTAAAAAAGGCAGAGTGGTTAATATATCTTCGCTCAGCTCGGTTCAAGGAAAGGCATTTTACACAGCCTACTCCTCCAGCAAAGCGGCAATAAACAGTTTTACACAGTCTTTAGCAATAGAATGGGCGAAAAGCGGAATAAATGTGAACGCCATATGCCCAAGCTTAATTGTAACTGATATTAACAGGCACTTAATAGAGAGTAATCCGGAAAATTTCGCAAAGCGTGTACAAAGCATTCCAAGGGGTGTTGCCGGAAGAGTTGAGTGGCTTGTTGCTCCGATTGTATGTCTTTTGTCTAAGGGCAGCATACATTTAACAGGGCAGTCAATTTTTGTAGACGGCGGTTCTTCAAGCGGAAGCACTTTTGTGCTGGACAATAATTTAAATTCATAACAACCTATTTTGCCTTTAAAGTCTTTTCTATATGGTAATTACACAGCAAAGTAGTTGCATTTTTGCCTTTAAATTTAACAAATTAGATGTTGCATTTTGCAGTTTAAATACAAAATAAATATAATTTGCACAGTTGCTATAAATAATTTATAAAGAGGTATTACACTATGAACAAAATTGCAGTAATTTACACTTCCCATGGGCCACTTGTTGACAATTTTAAAAACACGTTGCAGTCAGTGCTTACAGATTGCGAAATAATTAGAATTGCCGACGACAGCTTAATAGCAGATGTAAAAAAACTTGGCCCACACGATGAAGGTATAAAAAACCGCATATTCTTGCATATTGAAAGTGCTATTTTAGCAGGTGCACAACTTGTTGTAATTGCTTGTTCATCTGTTGGGCAAATAGCACAACTGGCCGATGAGAAATACAGTGTTAAGGTTATGCGCATAGACGAGGCCATGATGGAAAAAGCAATTGAAACAGGTTTAAGAATAGGCGTAGTTGCAAGCGTTGCAACCACAATAGAACCGACAGTTACATTATTAAACGAGAAGGCAAAAAGCATGAATGCAAATATAAATGTTATCGATTGCGTTGCAAACGGTGCATATGAGGCATTAAGTGTTGAAAAAAACAGCGGTTTGCACGACGAGCTTGTTAAAAAAGCTGCACTTGGCATTCAAAATGATGTTGATGTAATTATTTTGGCACAAGGTTCTATGGCACATATGGAAGACGATTTAAACAATTGTTTAAGCGTTCCTGTTCTTACAAGCCCTAAAAATTGTGCGCTTAGCATAAAAAAAGCATTGCAGTTACTTTAGGAGGTAAACTATGAAAGCATTTGTAATAGAGGATAAAAATACATCTTACTTTACACAAATTGACGAGCCAATACTGGATGGAGATTTTTCTGTAAAAGTGCGAGTAGAATCTGTTGGAATTTGCGGTACCGATATTAAAATATTCGAGGGTACTCATTCGCAATCGATAGGCGAAAAGCGCATACCCGGACACGAGTTTGCCGGTGTTGTTGTTGAGGTTGGCAGCAAAGTGCAAAACTTTAAAGTAAACGACAGAGTAGTGCACGAGCCAATTAATTATTGCGGCACTTGCTACGCCTGCAAAAACAATCAGGGCAATGTTTGCAAAACACTTAAGGTTACGGGCTGCAACATGAGCGGCGGAATGCAAGAGTATTTTGTAGCCGACGAAAAGCAGTGGCACAAGTTGCCCGATTGGATAGATTGGAACATGGCAGCACTTATAGAGCCGTATACAATTGCGGCGCAAATTTGCTCGCAAGCACAGGTGCAGGCAAACGATACAATGCTTATTCACGGCGCAGGGCCAATCGGCCTATTGCTTGCCGACACCGCAAAACACATGGGGCTAACTGTTATAATAAGCGAAGTTATTGATGGAAGATTGAAGCTTGCACAAATGATAGGTGTTCCCCACATAATTGATGCCAAAGCGCAAGATGTAGAAAGTGAAGTAATGCGCATTACAAATGGAGAAGGTCCCAACATTGTATGCGATTGTGCCGGAATACCCTCTCTTGCACAGCAGGCTTTTAAAATTCTTTCTCCTGCGGGAAGGTTTGTACCTGTTGCCGGAGTAAAATTTGAGTGCGACGGCTATATGGCAATGAGAAAACAGCTTAAAATAGTTGCATCTCGCCTACAAATGAATAAATTTGTGCCTGTTTTAGCAAGGTTTAAGCTTTATGAAAATACAGCTAAACTAATTATTACTGATGTTTACAATTTTTCCGATAGCAAAAAGGCTTTTGAACACGCACATAAACGCGATGCAAAAACAGGTAAAATTATTATACGTTTTAATAATTATTAAACTATTAACAGTGAAAGAGTGAATAAAGTACATGAATATGAATTTAAACGAGCATCGTGCAAAAGATCTGACATTATTGTGCAAGCAATTTAGGCTTGACATAATTAAGTTATTACATAAAGTGCAAACAGGCCATGCAGGCGGATCTTTATCGGTGTGCGAAATTTTAGTTACACTTTACATGCAATGCGCCAATATTTCGCTTGAAAATATGGACAGTGATGGCAGAGACAGAATAATACTAAGCAAAGGCCATGGTGCGCCAACGCTGTATAGATGCCTTTGCGAAAAAGGCTTTATAACAAGCAAACAACTTGACACATTGCGCCAACCCGGCAGTATTTTGCAAGGTCACCCTTGCATGGGCAAAACACCGGGTGTAGAGCTTTCCACAGGTCCGCTGGGAATTGGGCTTTCAGCCGGTGTAGGCATGGCTTGTGCAAATAAGCTTACAAAAAGCAAAGGGCTTGTGTTTGTTGTTTTAGGCGATGGTGAGTTAAACGAGGGCACAGTTTGGGAAGGTGCTATGTCTGCAAGCAAATTTAAGTGCGACAACTTAATTACAATTGTAGACTATAACAAAGTGCAACTGGACGGAGCAACTAAAGACGTTATGCCAATGGGAGATTTAGCCGCAAAATGGAGCAGCTTTGGCTTTAAAACTGCATTGAAAGTGCAAAGGCTCTTCAAAACGGCAAACCCTGCGTAATTTTAGCAAACACTATAAAGGGCAAAGGTGTTTCGTTTATGGAAAACACAAATAAATACCACGGTAAATCGATAGATGATAATGAATTTGCACTTGCTGTAAAAGAATTGGAAAGGGGTGTTTAGCATGAAACCTTTAAGAGAAGTATATGGCGAGAGTTTGCTTGAATTTGGCAAAGCAAATAAAAACGTAGTAGTGCTTGACGCCGACTTAGCTACAAGCACCAGAACCGTGCTTTTTGCAAACGAATGCCCCGATCGATTTTTTGATGTGGGTATTGCAGAGGCCAATATGGCATCGATGGCGGCAGGATTTGCTGCGTGCAATTTAGTGCCGTTTATAAATACATTTGCAACTTTTGCAGTTAGCATGTGTGCAATGCCTATAAAATGCCTTGTGGCATATGCTAAACTAAACGTAAAAATTATGGGCGGCAACAATGGTTTGACAGGTGGATACGACGGTGCAACTCACCACTGTTTTGACGATATTAACGTAATGAGAGCCATTCCCGATATGCTTGTTGTATCACCAAGCGACCCTGTAATGACAAGGTGGATGGTAAAAGCTTTTGCCCAGAGCCATAAAGGGCCGGCTTATGCAAGCATTTCGCGCTGTGGCCTTGGCAATATTTATGCCGAAGACGAGCAGTTTGAATTCGGAAAAGCAAAATGCGCAAAACAAGGCACCGATATTACAATTATTGCATATGGCCTTTCTGTTGCAAGAGCATTAAAAGCTGCCGAAATACTTGAGCAAAACAATATAAATGCGCGTGTAATTGATATGTTTACCATTAAGCCTATTGACGAAGAATGTGTTGTTAAAGCCGCAAAAGAAACAGGTGCAATTGTAACTGTTGAAGAACATTCTGTTGTAGGCGGAGTTGGAACAGCTGTAGCTGAAACTTTGCTAAGTAATAACATAAGTGTTCCGTTTTACAAAATTGGCATTAAAGATTGTTACACACAGAGCGCAAGTTACGAGCAACTTGTAAAAATACATTCAATTGATGTAGAGGATATTGTAGACGCTGCAAAGAGTACTCTTTCGAAAAAGTAACATTGCACGCATAAATTAATCTCCATTTTGTATGGAGATTTTCAAAGTTATTTGTGATGTGTACAGAATGGAGATTAATATGAAATACAGTGAAAAACAGTTGTACCACATAAGTTATTCATTGCGTAAAAATGTATTAGACATGGTATATAATGCAAAAACAGGCCATATGGCTCCAAGCTTTTCTATTGCGGAAATTATGGCTACACTATATTTTAACGAGATGAACATAAAACCTACTGAGCCTAAAGCCGAAAGCAGAGATAGGTTTATATTGTCTAAAGGCCATGCCTGCCCTATTTACTACGCAACTCTAGCAAAAAGAGGATATTTTAATGAGAGCGAGCTTAAAAATTATAGAAAATTAAATTCTATTTTGCCCG
>CAYJLZ010000078.1:0-9809 GCA_964371265.1 uncultured Bacteroides sp.
TGGTAGCATTTCCTCTGAGTCCAAAAAAATTGTTCAGAAGTTATACTACCATTCACCGTTAAAAATTATATGTCGCAAGCTTAAATCTAAGTTAAGAACAACAATGTTTGCAGTTTTTCCAATGTCTAAGCTGCCATATTTATTAAATATATTAAGAGATTTTGCAGGGTTTACGCTAGCGGCCATAACTGCGCTGTGAAGAGGAATGCCAAAAGAAACAGCACGACGCAAGCATTCCATTAAATTAGTTGTTGAACCGGCAATCGTTCCATCTGACAGTGTTGCTTTTGAATCGCTAACAATAACTTTTTGCCCACCAAGCATATATGTTCCATCACTCATTCCGGCAGCACGCATTGTATCGCTAATTAAAATTACCCTGTTTGGCCCAAACAATTTAAAAACCGACCTAACCATAGCAGGGTGAATGTGTATACCGTCACAAATGAGCTCTACAAAACAATCGCTATCGGCAGCTGCACCAACAGGGCCCGGGTCTCTGTGGGCAAACGCGTTCATTGCATTAAAAAGGTGTGTTACTTGTTTTGCACCTGCTTTAAATGCTAAGTCAGCTTCGTTATATGTTGCAGCCGTGTGTGCTAAAGATACAGTAACGTTATCTTTAATGGCACTTATCAACTCTATGGCTCCGTCTAGTTCGGGTGCTATTGCAATAATTTTAATAAGCCCATCTGCTTTTTTTTGCCAGCGCTCATAAAGCTCTAAGTTAGGTAGTTTTAAAAAATCGGCATTTTGAGCACCCTTCTTTTTTTCTGAGAAAAACGGGCCTTCAAGCTGTATGCCAACAAGCTTGGCACCTGTATGTGCTGTTTTGCTGTATTGTGCGGCCAAACTGCAAATATTATCAATGTCTTGCGTTGCAAGTGTCATACCGGTAGGGCATATTTGTGTTATACCACAAGACAGCTCATATTCTGCCATTTTCTTTATGCCATCAATATCTCCGTCAGAAAAATCGTGTCCCACGCACCCATGAAAATGCAAATCGGTAAGGCCCGGTATTATATAACAGTTTTCTAAATTTAACTCTTCACCATTACTGTTTTCACAAATCATATCGCCGTTTATAAAAAGGTCTCTTTTAATAAATCCTTTGTGCGCATCAAATACAAATGCATTTTTTAATCGCATAATTGAACACCTTCCTTAAGTAGTTTTTCGAGTGCTGCTTTATCACCCACAATGGTTAAATTTGGATGAAGTTGTAAAATAGACGCAGGTACCGCCGGTGTTACAGGCCCTTTAAATGCTTTTAAAATAATATCGGCTTTGTCTTGTCCACTAACTGTTACAAGTACTTGTTTTGCGTGCATAATATTTTTTATTCCCATTGTTATTGCCTTTGTAGGTACTTTGCTCTCGTCGTAATTAAAAAATCTAGCGTTTGCTGCTATGGTTTCCTTAGCTAAATTTACAGTGTGCGTACCTAGCTCAAAAGCAACATTTGGCTCGTTAAAGCCTATGTGTCCGTTATGGCCTATTCCCAATAACTGCAAATCTATTCCACCTAAATTTTTTATTATATTGTCATATCGCTCACATTCATTTTGTAAATTGTTTGCCAAGCCATCAGGTATAAAAGTATTTTCTTTTTTAATTTTAACATGAGAAAACAAATTTTCATTCATAAAGTAATTATAGCTCTGGTTATTATTTGCATCAAGGCCAACATACTCGTCTAAATTTACAGTGCTTACTAAGCTAAACGACAAATCTCCCTTATGTTCCCAGGTAATAAGTTGCTTGTATGCGCCTAAAGGCGTGTTTCCCGTAGCAAGCCCAAGCACACAATTTGGCTTTACAATTATTTGTGCGGATATTATATTTGCGGCTTTGCGCGACATGCTTTTATAATCACTACTTTGATAAACTCTCATTAAATTCACTCCATACTACACTAATTAAAAAATTACTTAATTTGCGGTAAAGATGCCGCCGCGGCCGATTGACCCACTCTGCGAAATTTTTCGTCCGGCAAGCAAATATTTATACTGTTGTAAATTGATGTATACTCTTGCTTGAGAACATTTTTACATGTGCTATAAATAATGTCTCCTCCCTTTTTTGACATCACCCTACCAAGCAAAAGAACATTTTTATAGTTATAAAAATCGTAGTACATTGCAAGAGCATGACCTAAATAAACACCTATAGACTCAAAAACAAGTGCTGCCCCTTTATGGTCGCTTTCCATAAGCTCTTGAACAAACTTTAACTTTTGAGCAGGAGATAAACTTTCGTCTAAGTTTATATTTGCAAGAGGCGCAAGCTTTATTACAGCGTCTTGAGAAAAATATTTACAGCCAACACCTATGTCGTTACTCCATTCGTCTATTAAAGCTCCTTGATTTACATCAACAGGAGCAAAAGCAAGCTCGTTTAGCCAGCCTGTTATGTTTCCGTCTTTGTCCACATATCCTACGGCCTCGCTTGTACCCATAGCAATGCCTAAAACATTGTTGTCGCCAATGCTAATAGCGCCGGCTAGGGCTGTAACATCTCCGTCATTGCAAACAACAACAGGAACGTCGCCAAATTCTGATGCTGCTCTAATGTAAATATCTTCTACCTTGCTTTTAAAATCTTCATTTGAAACTTTTAAAAATAAAGATGCAGCCTTTGTTTTGTTATCTATGTAAATACCTGCAGAAGAAACACCTATTGCGTCTACTCTGGGTAAATGTTGCGCGGCCTCTTTCATAGAGCTTACAATGCCATCGTAATGATAATTAGGATCGGAGTTTATTTTTGGATGCCAAACCACTTCGCGGCTAAAAACACTCTCTCCGTTAATTACTGCCGAAACTTTCCTGTCACTTCCACCGGCGTCAAAGCCTATTCTGCAACCGTCCATATGTCGGCCAATTGCTTTGCCAAGGCTTTTTTCTTGTGGCATTTTATCGGTATAAACAACTTCAAAAGGCCTGGAGTATATTCTCGACATAAATTCACTATCAAAAGTGTGTTTTCCATTTAAACTATATCTACTGCTTATCTCAGAATATACTCTTTTATCTCCGCATATGTATACCTTAAATCCGCCTTTCATCCACAAAAACATCTTCACAATTCTATCTATGTAATAAACATCGGCATCAAACATTTCATCACTGCCATGTATAAACGTGTTATAAACTGCTACTTGCTCGTTTGATCGTTCAACTGCAATACTAAAAGGGTTTTTGGCAGTTTTTAAAAACTCTTCGCAAAATTTGTTTAGAGGAACAAAATTTTCGTCTAGCGGCGGGATGTTTTTAATTTTTACATCAATTCCAAAATTTTTCATAAGTTATTTTCACTCCTAAATAATTTATTTATTATTTTAATTTTATAAATATTTTATTATATTATTTCTTACATTTAAAGCAAAAATGCTGTTTGTGTTTTACTATTGACAAATTATAATATGTCTGATATTATTCAAGCAATTTAATATGTCGATAAGACATAAATTAACAAATAATGGAGGTTTAAAATGAACGACAATTATCGTAATCATGGGTGCAGAATACATCGCAACATTAAAATTAATGATATTGATTCAATAATTTTAGAAAATGAGAAACTACGCATAACTATTTTGGTAGAAAAAGGCGCAGACATAACAGAATTTTTATATAAGCCAAAAGATGTTGACGTAATGTTCAAATCTCCCAGAGGTATGCCTGAAAAAAGAAGTTTTTACACCGAAACTTATGATGATACCTTCCAAAGTATATACGAGGGTGGTTGGCAAGAAGTTTTTCCATCGGCAAGTGGTGGTGGAAACTATAAGGGTGCTAATTTTCCATTTCATGGAGAGTCGTTTTACCGTAAGTGGGATTGTGACATTTTAAAAGATACTGAAGAAGAAATAAGTGTGAAGTTTACTTTAAGCAGCCAAAAATTACCACTTATACTAGAAAGAACAATGACACTAAAAACAAACGAATCTTGTGTTTGCTTTGACGAAAAAATTACAAACTATAGCGAAGAAGAAGTAGATTTTATGTGGGGACACCACCCGGCAGTTGGTGGGAAATTTTTAGATGAAAGTGTTGTAATGCACATACCTGCTAAAAAAACAAACCATTTAAGAGGAAGTTTTGGAGAAGGTGCAGTTGTTAAATCAGATGAGAACAATAGCAGTTGGCCTGTTATGGAACGAGCAAGTGGCGGCACAATTGATATGTCAAAAGTATTACCAAAAAATTCTAAAGAACGTGCAATGATAATATTGTCGGAACTTGAAAAAGGCGAATACTTAATTTATAACAACAACTTAAAAGTTGGCTTTGGAATGGAATGGGATAAAGAAGTTATGCCTTTTGTTTGGCTTTGGGCTAACTATAACGGTGAAAGAACGTACCCTTGGTTTGGCAGGGCATATGCAGTTGCCGTAGAGCCTTTTTCAAGCAGAGTGGAAACGGGAATTGATAGTTTGAATGAAACTATCGGAAATAAAACTGCATTAAAAATTGGAGGCGGTGATACTATAACCTTCAAAATGAAAGCCTTTATAAAAGACGAAATTTAATTAATAATCAAATATTTTATAAAAATAAGCAATGGTAATTACCTTTTTAACGTATTACTGTTGCTTTTATTTGTTTATTTAATAAACTAATTGCATTATTATAATAGCATGATTATAATAAATGTGCAAGATTTGTTTTTCGTTATTTGTCATTATTTACAAAAATAATGACAAATGGTTAAAAATTAATAAAAAACATTGCATTTTAAATTTATGTGTGATATCCTCTATATGACAATTAGTTTATTGAATGAACAAATGGTTTGGAGTATTGGTATTTTGATGGAAAAAAATAACTTACAGGCAATAAAGCACGACAACACGAAAAAAATTTTTATGTTAATAAGCAGAATGGGAACAATATCAAGAACAGATATAGCAAAGCAACTCAAATTAAGTAAAGCAACTGTATCTATATTAACCGACGAAATGATACAAAAAGATTTTATAGTTGATGTAGGACCCGTAACCGAAAACGGAAACTGTGTTGGAAGAAAGCCAAATTTATTAAAAGTTTCTTTAAATAAATTAATTGCAGTTATTTCTTGGGAAAACCACTTTATAATAGGGACGCTTATTAATTTAAACGGAAAAGAAGTATTTAAAATTGAAACTGAAATAACTGACAAAGATAATTATGTAGATAAAACAGTTGATATTTTTTACAACGAAATTCTTAAAGGCGTGAAACCAAACCAAGAAATTTTAAATGTATGCATTATCGTGCCGGCTATACTAGATAAAGCGAGCAAAAAAATGTATTCAACAGTTTTGCCACATAAGAACATAGCGACAAGTTTGCTAGATTTGAAAAAAGTTATTTCAGGATACTCTGTTTCAATTTTTAATGATACATCGTGTTTTGCATATAGAGAATTTAGGTTTAACAAACCGGATACAGTGGTGTCGCTTATAAACTTAGATTATGGCGTTGGTGCTGTAATGTTATACGGAGACAGCATATTTGGAAGTGCAACAGGAATGTCTATGCAGTTTGGGCACTTGTCAATAGACAGAAATGGCGAAGTTTGCGATTGCGGAAATAAAGGGTGCCTTGAAAACTTTGTCGGAGAAAAAGCGCTTTATAAACGAGATGTAAACAAAGTATTTAACAATTCTGAATATGCAACATTTAAACTACTTTCTCAACTGGCAGCACAAGATGATGTAAAAGCAATTGAACTAATAAAAAAACTGGCTGGTGATATGGCATTTGGCATAAGCAACATGATATCACTTTACAACCCGGAGGTTATAGTTATTGGAGGTAAAGGAAGGTTGCTTGGAGATACATACTTAAAAGAGCTGAAAAGCGAATTAAGCAAAATGGGTTTTTCGACTTTCATAAACAAAATTCAGCTTAAATATTCCAGCACCAACTCATCAGGAAAATTTACAGGTGCAGCTTTTTACTATTTAGACATGCATCATAATTTTATTGAAAACAACGTTGATGGGTTTTACATTGGATAACACACGATGAAAAGTGTATTAATAACAAAAACAGATTGGAGAATATTATGAAATTTTCTTGTTGCATTGAAATGATTTTTACGGAGTATGACTTTATTGATCGCTTTTATAAAGCAAAAGAACATGGATTTGAATACGTTGAATTTTGGAACTGGGACAATAAAGACATAGATAAAATAGAAAGTGTTTTAAAAGAAACAGGTTTAAAAGTTGCGGCTTTTCAAGGAAGTTCTAAGGGTACAATGGCAGACTCTAACGACCACGAGCTTTTTTTTCAAGGTGTAAAGCAAGGCCTGGAAGTAGCAAACAGATTGAATTGTGAGTGCGTGTTTGTAATGTCTGAAATGTTACAAGAAGATAGAAGTGTAGCACCTACAAGCAGGCCGCTAACCGACAACGAAAAGTTTGAAAATTCTTTAATTGCTTTAAAAAAATTAGCACCTTTAGCACAACAACATAAAGTTACCTGTGTAATAGAGCCTCTAAACACATTTGTAGACCACAAAGGTTATAGCCTATCGAGTTCTGATAAAGGGGCAAAACTTATTAGAGAAGTTAACAGCCCATACATAAAAATGCTTTATGATGCATATCACATGCAAATAATGGAAGGTAATATTTGCAACAATATAATTAGCACAAGCGATACTTTTGGACACTTCCACATTGCAGATGTACCTGGGAGATTTCAACCGGGTACAGGCGAGCTAAACTACGCTAATATTTTAAATTGTTTAAAGAAAACAGGTTACGATAAAGTAGTTGGCTGGGAATTTGAGCCAAAAGATGGCTCTAGCGAAAAAGTTGTTAAAGATGTTTTTAATATGTTTAAAGATTTGTAAAAAACAACTATTATAAAAATTAAATGCATAAAATATAGAGGGGACATACTAATGACTTATAAAGAAGATAGCAGTATACAAGGCAGAGTTAAAGAAATAGAAATAAAAGTTGAGAGAGTTAGGGCTACCTTAGCAAACAAAAAATGGGATGCACTATATATTGCAAAGGCAGAGGCTTTTGCATGGATTACTGCAGGTGGCGACAGCATAATAACAAGATATGTTGAAAACGGTGTTATTGGAATACTTATAACTAAAAATGCCAGGTATGCGCTTACAGATTCTATTGAATACCCAAGGGTAATTGATGAAGAAAAATTAAACGAGCTAGGCTTTGAAGTATTGTCAAGGCCGTGGTATGAAGATACAACACTAGACACCATTACAAAAATAATTACAAAAGATGGTGTTCTTGCAGCTGATATATCAATACCCGGAGCACACGACGCAAGTGCAGAAATATCAAAAATGCAATATAGCTTGCTTGATAATGAAATTGCAAGATACCTACACCTTGGCGATGTTTTTTCAAAATGCATTGAGGAGGTTTTATGTGAAGTAAAACCCGGTGATGTTGAAATTGATATTGTTGGCAGAGTAAATAATGCTATTTGGAAGCATAACATAGATGCTGTTTTGTATTTAGTAGCGGCAGATGAAAGAATTTATAAATATAGACATTGCATACCAACAAATAAAAAGGTAGATAAGTTTTTGATGATATGCTGTAATGGCAGATATAAAGGACTTATAACAAAATTAACCAGATTTATCCACTTTGGAGATATTGACGAAAATCTGCTTAAACAATACAACCAAACACTGGAAATTGAAAACAGAATGATAAAAGCAACGACAATAGGCGCCGACAACCTTGATGCATTTGAAGTAGCAAAAAATTCTTACGAAGAGTTTGGCTATAAAGATATGTGGAAAGTTCATCACCAAGGCGGGCCACAAGGATACACAAACGGATACTACTTAATTACACCAAATAAGCATGAAACAGTAGTAGAAAATCAGTGCTATTGTTACAACCCGTCTATTACAGGCACAAAAACAGAGGACGCATTTATTGTTACAAAAGATGGCCCAATAATGATTACTGAGCCTAAACTTTTTCCAAAAATAAAAGCGACAATAGGTAATAAAGAAATTGTTAGACCGGGTATAATGGTTTTATAAAAGTAATGTACATATTTAGGGGGAATAACGTTGAAAAAAATATTGCAGCTTGAAAATATTGTAAAAACTTTTCCCGGCGTAAAGGCACTGGACGATGTAAACCTCGACCTTAACGAGGGAGAAATACATATCCTTCTTGGAGAAAACGGCGCCGGAAAAAGTACACTAATGAAAATTTTGTCTGGTGCATATATTGCGGACGAGGGCAAAATAATAATTGACGGAAAAGAGATTAAAATTACTAATCCAAAAGATGCTCAGGATCAGTCAATTGCAATAATCTATCAAGAGTTTAATCTTATTCCGGACTTAACTGTTGCACAAAACATTTACTTAGGCAGAGAACCGTGCAATAAATTTGGAACAATAGATTATGCAAAAATGGAAAAAGACTCTAGAGAAACATTAAATTTTTTAGGAATAGACATAGACCCTAAAGTGCGTGTTTCAACATTAGGTGTTGCTATGCAACAACTAGTAGAGGTGGCAAAAGCGATATCTTTAGAGAGCGGCAAGCTTAAAATATTAATTATGGATGAGCCCACAGCTGCACTTAGTGAAGTTGAAATAGCACAGCTTTTTGAAACCATAAAAAAACTAAAAAGCAATGGAGTTTCAATAATTTATATATCGCATCGCTTGCAAGAAATTAGCATTATAGGCGACAGAATAACTGTTTTAAGAGATGGTAAAACAATAGGAACAAGGAATGTGAATGAAACAAACCTTGATGAGCTAATAAGCATGATGGTAGGACGTGAAGTTACAAAAACTCGCATGCGCCTAAAAAATCACTCTACAGATGAAATTTGCCTTAACGTTCAAGATGTGCACCAAAAAAACGGAAAGCTAAAAAATGTAAGTATTAATGTAAAAAAAGGCGAAATTGTTGGAATGTCCGGTCTAGTTGGGTCAGGAAGAACAGAACTTGCAAATGCAATTTTTGGCATAGACCCAATAGACAGTGGATCCATAGAGCTGATGGGTAAAAAAATAAAAAAGCCTTCACCTGCAACTTCTATAAAAAATGGTCTTGGATTTATTCCGGAGAACAGAAAAGAAGACGGCCTTGCACTAAACATGAATATAAAATCTAACGTGGTGCAGGCATCGCTAAAGTTACTATTCCCGCACCTTTATATAAGCTCTAAAAAAGAAACAGACACAGCATCAAAACTTTGTGCGGCATTACAGGTTAACACAAAAGACATGATGAGACTTGTAATTAACTTATCGGGTGGAAATCAACAAAAAGTTGTACTTGCAAAGTGGCTTTGCCCTAACTCTGATGTTTTGATTTTTGATGAACCTACCAGAGGTATTGATGTAGGTGCTAAAGAAGAAATTCATAATTTAATGATAGAGCTTACAAAAAAAGGCGTAGGAATATTGATGATATCCTCTGACCTTCCGGAAATTATTAACTTATCCGACAGAATTTACGTTATGCGTGAAGGTAAGATAATTAAAGAACTCTCGGGAGAAACAACGAATCAAGAAGAAATCATCAGCTATGCTGCAGGAAAGGGTGAATGATCTTGAACAATATAACAAATACAAAAAATGCAGCACAAAAAGTTTTTAATATACTAAAAAAGGCTCCGTTTAGCCTTTATGCCATAGTTATTTTAATAACTTTTTTCACACTTATTTGCAGGCCGGATACTTTTTTTACAGTAAGTAATTTTATGTCGGTTATAGAGCAAACAATGATTTTGGCAATTATTTCTATTGGATCGTTTATGGTTATTGTAAGCCAAGGTATCGATTTA
>CAYJLZ010000079.1:0-9809 GCA_964371265.1 uncultured Bacteroides sp.
GTTAAACATAAAACCATTTGCAAAAAAATAAAACTTTAAAATTGAAAGCGTATTAATAATGATTGATTTTTACCTTGTAACTGGTTTTTTAGGCGCCGGAAAAACAACGTTTTTAAAAGAATTTATAAAAATGCTAAAACCGCTGCGCATACACCTAATAATAAACGAATTTGGCAAACAAGGAGTAGATGGTACACTTTTAAGCGAGGTAGGTGCTGTGATGGATGAAATTAACAATGGCAGCATATTTTGCACATGCAAGGCTGATAAGTTTGAAAGTGTGTTAAACAGTGCAATAAACACAAAGCCCGACGTAATAATTGCCGAGGCAAGTGGCCTTGCCGACCCAACAAGTGTGAACCATGTTCTCTCTAAGTTTAGCCAAATAAACTATAAGGCAAGTATTTGCCTTGCAGATGCCGTAAGGCTTGAAAAAGTATACGATACCGCAATTGTTTGCAAACGCCAGTTAGCTGTTAGCGGCCTTGTGCTATTAAATAAAACCGACGTTGCCACACCAGAGCAGTGCCAAAAGAGCGAAGAGCTTATAAAAATGGCAAACCCGCTTGCTGTTATTAAAAAAACACAATTTGGAAAAATACAGCAACAGTGGCTTAACGCAGCGGTAAAAATGCCAAACTTTGAAGATGTGTTTGAACAAAAAGACATTACACTGCAAAAAATAAGCGTTGAAATAAGCGAAGATATGACGATGAAAAACTTAAAAGGTTTTTTGGGAATGGTGGCAGACGCAAGCTATCGAATGAAGGGGTTTGTAAAAATAAAGCAAGGTGTTTTTCACGTGGATTGCACAGGCCCCGACATACAAATAAAACAATACAACAAACAGGCAAACAACATATTGGTGCTTCTTGCAGGCAAGGGTATGCCACTTAGAAAAGCGGTTAACCAGGCAATAAAGTGGTACGATAAATTAGCAAAAATACATACTGAAATATAAAAATATTATGTTTTTATAGGTGAAAATAATGCAAAATAAAATTTATGAAATTGAGAACAAAATAATTGAACTTGGCGCACATAAGGCAGCAAATATATACGTAAAAGACATTGTTTTTGACAAAGGCTTTAGAAAACTGTGCCAGAGCAATGCATGCGGAAAATACGGTAAATGTTGGACGTGCCCGCCATATGCAGGAGAAATAGAAGACCTTATTGAATATGCCAAGAGCTTTGAAGGTGCATTTATATACCAAACATACGGATTGTTAGAAGACAGCTACGATTTTGAGGGCATGATGGCTCAAGGTGAAAAACACAATAAAATAACACAAAAAGTTATGAGGGAGTTTTGTGATAAGACAGGGTTTTCAAAGACGTTACACCTTGGTGCGGGTGGTTGTAGAGTGTGCGAAACATGTGCAAAAGTAACCGAGCAACCATGTAGGTTTCCGCATTTGGCACTCTCAAATTTAGAAACGTACGGCATAGACGTTTCGGCACTTGCAAAAACTGCTAAAATGAACTACATTAACGGGCAAAACACCGTAACATTTTTTAGCGGATTTTTTTATAAGTTGTAGTAAAAATTAAAACACAAGTTTTGGCCGGTAAGTCCAAAACTTGTGTTTTTTAATTTCTAAAATTAACTAATACTAAAGGTAAAAGCTATTTATTATCGGTAATTTTTATTATAAAAACAAAAACAAATGCTCCTATTGCGCTAAGGGCAATTTCGGCTATCCATGCATTAACGCTTAGGTTAACATAATACACGCTAAGCCCACCCATTAAGCCGCCAAACATGCCGCATAGTACGTTGCGCGGCATTTTTTGTTTATTTTTAAATAAAGTGGTGCATATGCGCCCCACAACACAGCCGGTTGATATTGCTACAAGTACAGTTAGCCACATAAAAAAAATGCTCCTTAAATTTGCAAAGTGTTAATAATATAAATACGCATATAATTATAAAGTTTATATGCAAAGTTGTCAAATTAGTTTTAAAGGCAAAATCGTAAATTTTACGTTATATCATAGGTTAGCATATTTTGTAAAATTAATTGCATTAACTTTTAAAAAATAAATTTATACAACTTGTGTATTATTTTTACACTTGCTTAAAACAGAACGCATTGGCTTTAAAAGTACGAGAGCAACAACAAAATTGCCTATGCAGTGCATTAAATCGAATGGTATGCCTGCTATCCACCATGCAATGCCCGAGTAAACACCGTTTATAAAAACATAACTTAATGCATAAAGTGCGCCATATAAAAGCCCAAAAAAACCACTTAGTACGGCAAACAGCACAGTGCTGTTTGCTCGATGACAAATACGCACCAAAATAAACAAAACTAGCCAAATATAAAGCTGTGGAAACCACCATATTCCAAAGCCGTTAAACAGCCCATATATAAAAACATAGCCGTAAATTGCGGGTAGTGTAAGTTTTGGTAGTTCCAGTGCAAAGGCAACTATAAAAAGGCTAACAAGCTCTATGTTGGGCAAGCCGTCAAGCGCATACTTGCTTATTACAAGTATTGTTGCCATAAGTGCCGATACTGCTAAGCGGCGTGTAGTTGTCATTTTTAGTATCCCTCTGTTAGTGTTATTTCAAAAACATCTCCGTCTGCAATAGGTGTTGTGTCAAAGCTTGTCATTACTTCTTCTCCGCCTTTTGTTAGGCACCACCATTGTTGTTTCGAGTTATCAACAACTGTACCGTTAACACCTGTTACAAAAAGGCCATACTCACCCATTTCGCCCTCAATTAAGCCTTCGTTTGAAAGTGCTTCGCCTAAAAATTCGACGCTTGTTTCGTAATTAAACGTCTGTGTTGTGCCGTCGGTTAACACAACGTCTACCATTATATTTTTTTCGCCCTGCTGTGTTTGCGGCATGCCAAATTGCATCCAAACTAATAAAACCGCAACTACTGCAACGGCAAGAACTCCTACGGATATCAATGTCTTTTTGCTCATTATAAATCTCCTCTTTTTTATAAAATTACAATATAAAAGCCCCACCAAAATGGTAGGGCATAAACATTTTTAATGCGAAAAAACGCTGTAAAATGTACCGCAACCATTCATCGTGGAAGATAAAGGCACAAAAAAGTGCACTTTATAAAGCACATCGAAACAGCGGCATTCCGGCTTAGTGCAAGGCACATTACGGCGGCGGGACCGCACATGAGTTTAACATGTTTCCCCACTGATATCGACAAATATTAAATTGTGAAGTTATTATACCACATGTGCATAACTTTGAAAAGACATTTTGCAAAATTTTTAAAAAAACATTCCGTCTGTATATTTTTGCATAAAAGTATTGCTTGTAGATAAATCGACAGTGGTGGCAATTTTTTTAATATTTTTTACACTGCTTTGCAAAGTTTTGTTTAGTAAAAGCAAACATGCGCCCATAAGTGCGCTGTTGCCTATAACTTTTGCGCTTTGTTTTAACTGCGGCGGTATAAGTTTTATATTTGCGGCACTGTTAATGTTTAAAAAGCTTCCAAATCCGCCTGCAACATAAAAGGTTGATATTTCGTTATACTTAATATTTGCATCTGTTATTATTGTGTCTATTCCTGCGCATATAGCGCTTTTGGCAAGCTGTATCATCCTAACGTCTTTTTGGGTAATTACAACAGGTGGCATAATAGTACAAACATCTTCCTCCATGTAACCCGTTTCATCAATTTTTTGTGTGTCAAGCAAGCACGAAATAGCATCTATAACGCCGCTGCCACATATGCCAATAGGCAATACATCGCCTATAACCTCACACTGCAGTGTGCCGTTTTTTGCCACACTAACGTGTGATATTGCGCCGTGCTTTCCGCTCATTCCCATATGTATGCCGGCGCCCTCGCAAGCAGGGCCTGCCGCAGTAGAACAACATGTTAGCTTGCCGCTGTGCCAAAGTACAATTTCACCGTTTGTGCCAATGTCACATAAAAGTGCGCTTTCGGTTTTATTGCACATATTGCTTGCCAGTATGGCTGTTGTTATATCGGCGCCTACAAACGCCGATATGCATGGCGGCAAATATACATGTGCATTTGTGCAATTTATGCCAAGGCTTTGTGCGCTAAGCGTTGTATCAAATAAAAAATCGGCTTCAAACGGCGCAGCACTAAGGCATTTGGCATTTCGCTGTGTTAGCAAATACAGCATGGCGGTGTTGCCTGTAATTACAATTCTGTCAATAAAGTCGGTACTTATGCCGGTTTCGATGCACATTTCGGTTATTAAATCGTTTAATGCGCTTACAACACATTTTGCCATATTGCTTGCGTTTTCTTCGCTTTTAAGAGAATAACCTATGCGAGATATAACATCGGCGCCGTAAGATGACTGCGGGTTCATGCTTGTTGTTTTTGCAATAAGCCCTGCAATGCTGTACAAGTGCGCAGCTAGCGTTGTTGTGCCTATGTCTATTGCAATGCCAAACTGTTTAAAGGTTGGCTGTTTTGTATATTCGGGCAAAACGCCGTCGGATTTTATAAGCGGCTCAGCTTCATATTTAAGTGTGACGTTGCAGTCGCCCAAAGCTTTGCAAAAACACGCAAGGCGAGTATCGCTTTTTATTTCTTCGTTTGTCAAAGCATCGTGTTCGTCGCTTGTTATAGGCGAAACATTGCCGTTAACAGTTATACGGCACTTTTTGCAAAGCTTTTTGCCACCGCAAGGCATGTAAACTTTAGAAAATTTACCCAGTGCATTTTGTGTGTCTATACTTTTAATAGTGTGCAAACTAAGAGCGTCGGAGAGAAGAGTGCCGACAGGCACACTGATGTTAATTAAATTGTTAATATTTATTTTGGCTTTATTTTGCATACGGCAGCCTGCCTTTTAAAATTAATTTTTTGTGTTATAATAATTATAAATATACTAATTTAAGCAAGTTATTTTTTTAATTGCTTGTTTTTTAAAAATAAAAAGGGTTGTGTTGCAAATGAAAAAATTATATGCCTTTAACGCACTTGTGGCAAGAATGAAATATATAACAAGGTGGGGGCTTATGCGCTCGCACAGGGCGGAAACGCTTAGCGAGCACACCACCGATGTTGCAATTTTGGCACATACGCTTTGCCTTATATCGCAAAAAATATTTTGCACAAATGTAAGGTCGGAAACTGTGGTGGTAGCAAGCATATACCACGATGTGAGCGAAATTTTAACAGGCGATATGCCAACGCCCGTGAAGTATAAAAACGAAAATTTACGCACAGCATATAAAAAGCTTGAAAAGGATGCCGCGGATACGCTGACATCTCTTCTTCCGGATGAGCTGCAAGTTGAGGTTGGCAGCTACATGAAAGGCGATATATTAACCGATAAAGAAAAGCAACTTTTAAAGGTGGCCGACAGACTTTCGGCGCTTATAAAGTGCATAGAAGAGAAGCAAAGCGGCAATAAAGAATTTGAAGGAGCAAAAAAACAACAATATAATGCAATAAAAAACATGAATTGCCCCGAGGCGGAGTATTTTATAACGCATATGCTCGATTGTTATTCAAAAACTCTTGATGAGCTTTCAAAATTTTAATTGAATTTTGCATGTTTTATAATAGCTTTTTAAATTAATGGCCAATTAAGCAGGCATAAAACTACACTGATAGTGTGCAAAGCGTGCATTTAAACGGCCAGTATACTAATATACGCCTAAGTTTCGGCTTTGTGTGCGTACTCAAAAGCAGTGTCTATTATATGATCAATATCGGCAAAATTTTTAAGTGCACAGCAAGCCCTGCGCAGCGCTGCAGCACCCTTTAAACCATGCATATAATGCCCTGCAATACTGCGAGATTGCTGCATAGCTACAAATTCGCCTTTATCTGTACACATATCGTAAATGTGCTGTTTCATTATTAAAAGCCGCTGCGAAAGTGTTGGCACAGGCGGTATTTCCTTGCCGTTTGCGGCGGCCGCTATTTGGGCAAACAGCCAGGGGTTTCCCATAGCGCCCCTACCTATTGCAACACCGTCACATCCGGTGTTTTTAAGCAGCGAAAAGTATGTTTCAACGTCAACAACATCTCCGTTTGCAATTACAGGTATTTTTACGTTTTGTTTAACGTTTGCAATGGCGTCTTCGTGTATGCCCGGCCTATACATTTCGTCGCGTGTTCGCCCATGTACGGTTACTAGTTGTACGCCAACTTCTTGGCACATTTTTGCAATTGTGTGTGCGGTGTAGTTTTTGTGTGTGCCGTCCCATCCAAGGCGCATTTTTACGCTTACAGGTATGTTGTGTTTTTGTGCGGCGCTCACTACTTTTTCGGCTATTTTTGCCGCCTTTTCGGGGGTTTTCATTAGCGCGCTACCCGCTCCGCTGCCTGTTATTTTAGGTGCGGGGCAACCCATATTAATATCTATAAAATTAAAGCGCACACCATATTTGCCGCTGCAAATCATGTCGGTTGCCTGCGCCATGCACTCGCAGTCCTCGCCAAAAATTTGTATGCCGTAAATGGCCTTGCCGTCTGTGGGTTTCATAAGGCCGGCACTCTTTTTATCTCCCATTGTTAGTGCTTTTGCGCTAATCATCTCGCTAACGGTGCTTGTGGCGCCGTAGCCATCGCACAAAACACGCATACTCTTGTCGGTAATTCCTGCCATAGGCGCAAGTGCGGCGCCTTTGTGTGTTTTCAATTTTTCAATAAATAAATTACTCATAATAAAACAGTATACCATAAACGGCAAAATTGTGGTATAATAATTGTGTATTTTTTAAATAAAAATGCAGCTGTAAAAATTTGCAAACAGCGGCAGAAGGAGCTTTTTTTGAAACTACTTGTTATAGACGGCAACAGCATTGTTAACAGAGCCTTTTACGGCATACGCATGCTTACAGCGAGAAACGGTATGTATACAAACGCCATAACGGGCTTTTTAAATATTTTATTAAAACTTAAAACAGAGCATAAACCCGATGAAATTGCAATAGCATTTGATTTAAAAGCACCTACATTTAGGCATAAAATGTACACCGAATACAAGGCCCAACGAAAAGGCATGCCCGAAGAGCTTGCCATGCAAATGCCTGTGTTAAAACAGCTTTTGGAGTATTTGGGCTATAATATAGTGTCGTGCGAGGGATATGAGGCCGACGATATTTTGGGAACACTTAGCAAAGAGTGCGAAAAAAGAAACGATATATGCCTGCTTGCAACGGGTGATAGAGACAGCTTGCAACTTGTAAGTAAAACAACCAGTGTTTTGCTTGCAACAACAAAAGCAGGTAAAAGCATAACTATTGTAACAGATGAAAAGGCTGTACTTGAAAATTATAATTTGAAGCCAAAACAACTAATAGACGTTAAAAGTTTAATGGGAGATACATCTGACAACATACCGGGGGTAGAGGGTGTGGGTGAAAAAACGGCGCTTGCACTTATACAAAATTTTAACAGCTTAAACGGAGTTTACGACAATATAAACGACGAGCGCATAAAAAAAGGCGCAAGAGAAAAGCTTATTAAATGTAAAGAAAAAGCTTTTTTAAGCTATGAACTTGCAACAATAAACTGCGATGTGCCGATAGATAAAAGTGTTGGAACATACAAAGTAAGTGCTAGCGTGCAAAACTTGCAAAATGCAGTAAAGCTATTAAACGAGCTTGAGATGTTTGCAATGGTTAAAAAACTTGATGTTGAAAACATAGCGCAAAGCAGCGGAAAAACAAGCAGTGAAAACGAGGTGCAATTGCAACAAAGCGAACAATTAAATAGCGTTGTAAACGTTATAAGCGCAGGCGAGTTTACAGGCACTGTTTGCATATATATTGAAGATGGTGAAAAAAACGCAGAAAAAGAGCGCGATGAAAATGAGCAGACAAATGTAATTTGCGTGCAAAGCAATAAATTGTGCAAAACAAGTTTAAACGACGAGCAGTTTTTAAATATGCTTGAAAACGCAGATGTAGAGAAAAAATGTTTTGATGCAAAACCTTTGTACAAGGCGGCATTTGCAAAGGACAAACGCGCACAGAACATTGTGTTTGACGCAAAAATTGCAGCATATTTGCTAAACCCCGAAAGCAGAAACTATACAGTACAAGAGCTTGCTCAAAGCTATGGCATAAAGCCGCAATTTGCGTGCGAGTTTGCTAGCGCCGCTGTAATTGAACAGCTGTGCGAGAGCCTAAAACAAGAGTGCGAAAAGTACGAAATGTACAGCCTTTTGTGCGATATTGAAATGCCGCTTTGTAAAGTGCTTGCGCATATGGAGCTAGTTGGAATACAGGTGGACAAACAGGGGATAGAAGAATTTGGACAAGAACTCTCAGCATCGCTAAAAAATGAACTTTTGGAAATATATAAACTTGTGGGTTACGAGTTTAATGTAAATAGCCCAAAACAACTTGGCAAGGCACTTTTTGAGGATATGATGTTGCCAACAGGTAAAAAAACAAAGAGCGGTTACTCGACAAATGCCGAGGTGCTTGAAAACTTGCGCCAATACAGCCCGGTTATAAACCACATATTGCTTTACCGCACATACCAAAAACTAAACAGTACGTATGTGGAAGGGCTTTTAAAAGTAATTGGCGAAGATATGCGTATACACTCAACGTTTAACCAAACCGAAACGAGAACAGGGCGAATATCATCGGGCGAGCCTAATTTGCAAAATATACCCGTGCGAACAGAGCTGGGCAGCAGGTTTAGAAAGTACTTTGTTGCAAAAGAGGGCTGTGTTTTACTAGATGCCGATTACAGCCAAATAGAGCTGCGCATACTTGCACATGTATCGGGCGATGAAACTATGCAACATGCATTTAACACAAATGCCGACATACACAAAAGCACAGCGGCAAAAAGTTATGGAGTAAGCGAAGACGAGGTTACGTCACAAATGCGCTCGTCGGCAAAGGCAATTAACTTTGGCATTGTGTACGGCATAGGTGCCTTTAGCCTGAGTAAAGACCTAAGCGTTAGTGTAAAAAAAGCAGATGAGTTTATTAAAACTTATTTTGAAAATTTTCCGGGAGTAAAGCAGTATTTAGATAAAACGGTTCAAAGCGCTAAAGACAACGGGTATGTTACAACACTTTACAATCGCAGGCGCAATTTACCCGAGCTTTCAAACAGCAACTTTAATGTGCGAGCACTTGGGCAAAGAATGGCAATGAACACACCCATACAGGGTACTGCCGCCGATATTATAAAACTGGCAATGGTAAAAGTGTACGATAGGCTAAGCAAAGAAAACCTAAATGCAAAACTTATATTGCAAGTACACGATGAGCTTATAGTAGAAACGCCGATTGATGAAATACAAACTGTAAAACAAATTATAGCCGAGGAAATGAGCAACGCCGCAAAACTTGCCGTACCGCTTTTGGTAGACGTAAACGAGGGCAAAACATGGTACGACGCAAAGGGTTGATGATTTTTTTGTTGAGCAATGAGGCACTAAAAACGGCAAAATAAGCAATATAAATTTTTGTTGCAGCTTAAAAATAAAAAGCAAGGCAAAAAAATAAATTAAACAGGTAAAAAAATATGGCAATTGGCAAAAACGAAATAATATATGCACCAATGCAAAAATTTCATGTAAATGAAGTTGCGGCAATTGAAAGAACAGTGCAAGACGGCTGGAGCAGAGAAGTTTTGATGTGTACGTTAAACTTTATTCACAACAAAAGCTTTGTTGCGCTACACAGCAATAGGGTGTGTGCGTTTTGTACGCTTCAATGTGTACAAAATGTTGCAAATGTAGACGCACTGAGCGTTGCACAAAGCCATAGGCGAATGGGCGTTGCAAAAGGCCTTTTAACGTACGCGTTTAAAAATATAGCAGGCAATGGTGTAAACACAGTTTGGCTGGAGG
>CAYJLZ010000080.1:0-9681 GCA_964371265.1 uncultured Bacteroides sp.
GCGACGTTAAAGCTGCTGAAAAAACACTTGGCAATTCAACATCTATGTTACTGTTTTTTTCGGCTATTATTACATTTTTGTATGTAGTTTTTGGCGAGCAATTACTTTACTTGGTTGGTGCCAGTGAAAACTCCATAGGCTATGCAACTGAGTATTTATCAATTTATGCACTTGGCAGTGTTTTTGTACAAATTACACTGGGCTTAAATGTATATATAACAGCGCAAGGTTTTGCAAACACTAGTATGCTAACCGTGCTTATAGGTGCTGTGTTAAATATAATTTTAGATCCTATTTTTATCTTTGGTTTAAATATGGGTGTAAGTGGAGTTGCAATTGCAACAATAATTTCACAATCAGTTTCAATGATTTGGATATTAATATTTTTAACCGGTAAAAAAGCAAGTTTGCGTTTAAAACTAAAAAGAATGAAACTGGAGTTAAAAGTATTTTTACCTATATTGGCACTCGGCCTTTCGCCATTTATAATGTACATAACAGAGAGCCTACTTACAATTTCTTTTAATACATCGTTGTTTAAATATGGTGGAGACCTTGCAGTGGGCGCAATGACAATTTTGGCAAGCGTAATGCAAATTGTGCTTTTGCCACTTACAGGTTTAACACAGGGGGCGCAGCCAATAATTAGTTATAATTACGGTGCGCGCAATGCAAAGCGTGTTAAAACAGCATTTAAACTTCTTTTAACGTCTTGCGTTGTGTTCAGTTCACTAATTTGGGCATTGGTACAACTGTTTCCGCAGATATTTGTTTTAATGTTTAATAACGACCCCGAACTCATTGCGTTTACCTCAAGTGCACTTACTGTATATGCGTTTGGCGTAGTTCTTTTAGGTGCACAAATTTCGTGCCAAAACACATTTATAGCTTTAGGCAATGCAAAAAGTTCTTTGTTTTTAGCACTGCTGCGCAAAGTTATACTTCTCATTCCTCTAATATATATCTTACCTAACTTTATAGCAGATAAAACATTTGCAGTGTTTTTGGCAGAACCGATTGCCGATATTACAGCGGCAATATGTACAATTGCTCTTTTTAGTTTTCAGTTTAAAAAAGCAATGATAAAGATTTCAATGCACGAGTAAATATAACAAAAACTATGGTTTAAAATTTATGTTAGGCGGTGATAATTATGCGAGCAAGTGGAATTTTGATGCACATATCTTCGTTACCCTCGCCATACGGTATTGGCAGTATTGGCAAATCGGCGTATAATTTTGTGAATTTTTTGGCAAAAGCAAGACAAAAATATTGGCAAATTTTACCGCTTGGCCCAACAGGTTATGCCGATAGCCCGTACCAAAGTTTTTCAGCATTTGCTGGAAATCCTTATTACATTGATCTTGATTTACTTGTTAAAGACAAGTTGCTGTTGCAAAAAGAAGTGGACAGTGCTGATTTTGGTGATGAAAAACAGGGGATTGATTACTTTAAGCTTTTTAAAAACAGAAAGCCGCTGTTAAATTTAGCGGTTAAACGATTTAACAAAGGCAACAAAAAATTTAAACAATTTATTAAGCAAAACGAGCACTGGATAAACGACTACGCCTTATTTATGGCATTAAAAGAAAAAAACAACTACAAAGCCTTTAACACTTGGCACGAAGATATTAGAATACGCGATGAAAAGGCTATTGAACTAGCAAAAATACAAAGCAAAGATTATATATTGTTTTGGCAAGTTGTGCAGTATTTGTTTTATAAACAGTGGGCACAGCTAAAAGCATATGCCAACAAAAAAGGTGTAAAAATTATAGGTGATATACCTATTTATGTATCGCCTGATTCGTCGGATTTGTGGGCGATGCCACAGCTTTTTCAGGTTGATAAAACTCTCAATTTAACACATGTTGCGGGCTGTCCTCCCGATGCGTTTTCGGAAGATGGACAGTTATGGGGTAACCCACTGTACGATTGGGATTATCACAGCGAAACAAACTATGAGTGGTGGATAAAGCGAATGCAGCATGCGTTAAATATTTACGATGTTGTTCGCATAGACCATTTCAGAGGATTTGCAGGTTATTATTCAATTAAAGCAGACGAAAAAACAGCAAAAAACGGCAGGTGGCGCATAGGGCCATCGATTGCCTTTGTAAATGCACTTAAATTGGTGATGCCTAAAATGGAAATTATAGCCGAGGACCTGGGATACTTGACACCCGATGTGTACGCATTGTTAAAACAAAGTAAATTTCCGGGAACAAAAGTTTTGCAATTTGCATTTGGTTCTAACGAAAAAAACAACTATTTGCCACACAATTACAACAAAAACTGTGTTGTGTATACCGGAACACACGACAATACAACTATGTCGGATTGGCAAACGAGTGCCGATAAAAAAGAAGTGCAGTTTTGTAAAAAATATTTGGATATTAAACAGGAAGAGAATTTTACAAGGCGGTGTATAACTGCTTGTTTTGGCAGTGTAGCAAATACATGCATTATACCAATGGCTGACTGGTTAAATTTGGGAAGACAAGCGCGAATTAACACTCCTTCAACAACGCAGGGAAATTGGCAGTGGAGGTTAAGTGAGGATATGCTTACCAAAAAGCTTGAAAAGGATATTGCAGAAATTACTACAATGTATGGTAGGTAATAGCAGCATATTAACAAGCGTTAGATAAGCAAAAATACGGAGTATTTTGCACTTATACTGCAAAATAAAAAATGCAATAAAGTGTAAATAAAATTAATAATATGGGGTGGGAACAATGGCAATAACAATTAAAACACAGCAAGATTTAATATTGGCAATTGAAGAGAACAACAAAACAGGAAACCTAACACTGGAGTTTGAACAAGGTGTAAAAATTGAGTACAGCGCCGACATGTTAGAGATTAAAAAACCCATAGTAATTGATGGAAAAGGGGCTGTAATTTCAGCAAATGGCAAAGGAAAAGGGCTGTTTTTTGTATGTAGCAGCGATGTAGAGATAAAAAATTTAACAATGCAAAAATTTACCGAAAACATTTACATAAATGCAAAAGGCCAGCATATACAAAACATAACTATAAGCAATTGTAAATTTGAAGAAATACAAAGATATGCAATTAATGGCGTATCTACGATGTCGAACTCGAAAATGAGCAAAATAAACATTATTAATAATACATTTATCGGTGATACACAAAACGTTACAGAGGGCGGAAATGAAGGATTTAAAATGTTTATCACATTGTCTGCGGGCAAAGCGGGAGAAACCGACATTGAAAACGTAGAGCTTAGCGATATTGTTATTACAGGCAATAAAATGAGCAAAGGACACAGGGCGAGTATAAATATATTGGGCTCTACACTTGACAGCCTTGCAATGGATTTTACAAAGGCAAAAAAAGTAATTAACCCAACTGTTAAAAATCTTAAAATATCAAACAACGTTATTAATGGTGCGTGGGATGTTGCCATAAACCTTGTTGGCGGATTTTTATTGCAGGAAAACGCTGTTATGGAAAACGTTGAAGTGTTAAACAACGAAATACTGTATGGAGTGTGGGGCGTAGTAGTTGTAAGCGCAGAGCCACTTGGCGGATATGCAAACTCGGCAAAGGTATTAAATGTTAATATAGCGGGCAATAAACTGGTTGCAGACAGAACAGCTTGCGGCGAAGTTCAATATGCAATAGCTTGTTTTGGTGCAAGAACCGACTATTTTCCGAACGTACATTGCGAGAACATAGGCGTAGAGAATATTAATATAGAGAACAATATCATTGAACACACTGACAGAGCGTTTATTGTGTCGGGATCCGATATTTTTCTTGATGGCAAAAACACAAGTATCAAAAACTGCTATGTTAAAAATATACAAATCAGGAATAATACATTGACAGACGTAATTGATGCATTTATTTTTGCAGGAGGATATGCAGAGGGAAGAATGTTTGACTACAAAATAGGTGTGCCGCTTCATAATCAAGTTTGGGGCGCACTTGCAAGTAATGACGACGAAACATATGTTTGCGAAAATAATAGAATAGAAAACTTAATTTGTGAGAACAACACAATTAAGGGCAACAGATACAAGTATAAGATTTACGGTGCACTTACACGTGGCCATGGCTTAATTAAAGATAACAAAATTGTAAATGCAAAAATAATAGGCAACACGTTTGAAGAAACTGAGGGACACATACACTTGGCTGATATAATGGCAGACGGATGGTGTAAAGACCTTGGAGGCAACAGTGTAAATACAGAGCTTAAAAGTAGCTTGTAAGAATTGTTTAAAATATAATTGCATTAGTATAAAATGTTATTTTAATAAGTAGTTGTAAAAAAATTTTTAAGTATAATATATTATTATGGAGGGGTAACAATGGCAATTACAGTTAAAACACAACAAGATTTAATATTGGCGATTGAAGAGAACAACAAAACAGGAAACCTAACACTGGAGTTTGAGCAGGGTGCAAAAATTGAGTACAGCGCAGACATATTAGAGATTAAAAAACCAATAGTAGTTGACGGAAAAGGAGCTGCAATTACAGCAACTGGCAAAGGTAAAAGCTTGTTTTTTATATGTAGCAGCGATGTAGAGATAAAAAATTTAACAATGCAAAAATTCACCGAAAACATTTGCATAAATGCAAAAGGGCAGTGCATACAAAACATAACCGTTAAAAATTGCACGTTCGATGAAATTAATAACAATGCAATTAACGCTGTGTCAACCGAATCGAACTCGAAAATGAGTAAAATAAACATAGTTGATAATACATTTATTGGTGATAAAGAGCGCATAACTGAGGGACAAAACGAAGGATTTAAAATGTTTGTTACCCTTACGGCCGGCAAAGCCGGGGATAAGGATATTGAAAATGTTGAACTGAGCGACATAACTATTACAGGCAATAAAATGAGCGGAGGACACAGGGCGAGTATAAATGTATTGGGAAGTATATTTGATAACCTTGCAATGGATTTTACAAAAGCAAAAAAGGTTATTAATCCCGTAGTAAAAAACCTTAAAATAGACAATAATGTTATTAACGGCTCGTGGGACGTTGCCATTAACCTTGTAGGAGGTTTTTTGTTGCAAGAGAACGCAATAATGGACAATGTGCAAGTAACAAATAACGAAGTTGTTTACGGAGTTTGGGGTGTGGCCATAGTAGGCGCCGAGCCACTGGGAGGCTATGCAAAGTCGGGTAAAGTTTCAAACGTTACAGTTGCTGGCAATAAACTACCAGCCGACAGTACCGCATGCGGAGAACTTCAGCATGCAATAGCTTGTGTAGGAGCAAGAACAGATTATTTTCCCGGTGTACACTGTGAAAATATTGGCATAGAAAATATAATTATAGAAAAGAACATAATAGAACACACAGATATGGGCTTTAGTGTATCCGGTGCAAACGTATTTTTAAACGGTAAAGATACAAGCATAAAAAATTGCTATGCAAAAAACATAGAAATAAGGGATAACACGCTTATTGATGTAATAGATGCGTTTATATTTTCAGGCGGACACTCTGAGGGAAGAATGTTCGATTATAAAATAGGTGTGCCATTGCACAACCAGGTATGGGGTGCACTTGCCAAAAACGAAGACGAGACATATTTGCTTGAAAACAATAGGCTAGAAAACCTTACTTGCGAGAACAACACAATTAAGGGCAACAGGTACAAATATAAAATTTACGGTGCGCTAACACGTGGAAATGGCCTAATAAAAGGCAATAAAATTATAAATGCAAAAATAATAGGCAACACGTTTGAAGAAACTGAGGGCCACATAAACTTTTAATATATAATTTAAGAAGGATGGTGTAAAGACATTTGCGGCAACAGTGTAAATTCATAGATTAAAAGTAGATTGTAAGCTATAAAAAACTGTTTGCTTAAAATATTGCAAAAGATACTACAAGTAAGCTGTTAAAATAATAAAACAAAAGCGATAGCTTTTCCGCTAAGGGAATAAGCTACCGCTTTTTTGTTATGCAATATAGTATAAGTAATTCTTTATGCAAACTCAAAATATGTTTCTGTTATACAATTAGTAATTATATTGTAAATTATACTTAAAGCAAACAAGCAATTTGAGCTGCAAGACGGGCATTATTATAAACTAGCTGTATGTTTGCATCTAAACTTGTACCCTTAGTAATTTGCTTAATTTTATCAAGTAAAAAAGGCGTTGTATCTTTGCCTTTTATTCCAAGTTCATCAGCTTTTATAACAGCATCTTCAATGGTTTTAGTAATATAGTCGTAATCCATAGCGTAATTTTGAGGTATGGGATTTGTAACAAGCATACCTCCGTTTAGTCCTAGCTCACACTTTGCATTGTAAGCAGTTGCAATTTCATTTGGTGTGTCCATTTTATAGTCTACTTTAAAGCCACTTTTTGTTGTGTAAAAAGCGGGCAATTCTTCGGTTTTATAACCTATTACCGTAACTCCCTTTGTCTCTAAATATTCAAGCGTAAGGCCTATGTCTAATATGCTTTTGGCACCTGCGCACACTACCATAACATTAGTTTGCGCAAGCTCCTCAAGGTCTGCCGATATATCCATAGTTGTTTGTGCGCCCCTGTGTACTCCGCCTATACCACCTGTTGCAAAAATTTTTACACCGGCAAGGTTTGCAATAATCATTGTTGCCGCTACTGTTGTAGCTCCGTCCTCGCCTCGTGCAACTAATACCGGTATGTCTCTTCGGCTTGCCTTTATTACGTCTAGGCCCTTTTTTCCAAAATACTCTATTTCGCTTTTGCTAAGGCCTACCCTTAACTTGCCCCCTATTATTGCTACTGTTGCCGGTACTGCGCCGCCATCGCGAACAATTTGTTCAACCTCAAGTGCTGTTTGAACGTTTTTTGGGTAAGGCATACCATGAGAAATTATTGTGCTTTCAAGTGCCACAACAGGCTTGCCGTTTTTTAATGCATCGCTAACCTCGTCGCTTATTATCAAATGTTTGTTGTCTACGTTCATTTTTATGCTCCAATCCGCCGAGTTTTTCGGCATAATAATTTTTGTTTAGTGGTATTAAAATGCAATGTACTTTAAATTAAAATGTTAAACCTGTTATTTCGTTTATAGCTGCCGCACTTATATTGTCGCTTACGGTGCTACCGGATGCTGCGCATATACTTGCTGCCGCAAGACCGCACTTAGCTTGTTGTTCGGTATTTGCACTGTTTAAAAATGCCCATGCAATACCTGCTGTAAACGCATCTCCGCAACCTGTTGTGTTTACAACATTGCCACCGTAACATTCAATGGCTTTGCTGTATTTATTGCTTGCAGCATAAACGCCTTTGCTGCCCATTGTTATAAAAACTTGCTTTACTCCAAGTTCTAACAATTTATTTGCCGCTGTTTTAACATCTTCATCGGTTGTAATTTTAACTCCGCTTAAAATTTCAGCCTCTAAAATATTGGGTTTTAGTGTATGCACCTTATCAAGTAATCCGTGTAGTTTTGCCGCTTTTGCCGTAGATACACTATCTACAAATACAGGGCAAGTAGTGTTATTAAATAAGTATTCAATGCTTTGCAGTGGCAAATTTGTATCGCAAACGCAAACACTTTGCCTGTTTATGGAATTAATGCGCTGCTTTAAAAATTGAACGGTAAGCCTGTCCAGTATGTCCATGTCAGAAACAGCATATAGCATTTCTCCGCCCTCGTCTGTAATGAACAGGTATGTTGAGGTAGATTCATTTTCAACGAACATACAATCAGTGGTGTCTATTCCAAGCGTTTTACAGCTCGAGTCAATACTTTTGCTCCATATATCATCGCCAAAAAGTGTAATAAGCTTTATACCGCTTGTTAATAGGCTTAAGTTGTGTGCAATATTTCTCCCTACGCCTCCAAGCGTGTATTTTACTTTACCAGGGCTAGAGTCCTTTGGTGAAATTTTACTGTGTGGTTTGCCAAAAATATCTATGTTTGCGCCGCCAACAACAACTATGGAATTGTTTGAATTTAAAACGTAGCTTTTGCCCTTAATAAACCCTTTTTTCATCAAATTTGAAATATGTACAGCTACCGAAGAGCGCGTAATGCCTGTTTTTTTAGCTATTTCATTTTGAGAAATCATAGGATTTTCCTTGATTATACGCAAAATTTGTTCTTCTCTTTCGGTCAAATTCTCACCTCGTTCTTTATAAAAATTAATTTTAATAAACATTAGTTTAGTTAATAGTAACATATAGTAAGCATAAAAGCAATAAGATAGTAAAAAAAGATTGCTTTTTTGTACTTTTATATAGTAAAATGTAAAAGTGCATGTTTTGGGTGTGCGCAAAATAAAATGATAGAGAGCATTTAAATGAACATTAATGAATACGAGCAAAATTATGAAATTGAGATAGAATTTTCACAATTTGATGAGAACGGATATTTAAAGCCGGCGGGGTATCAAAATTTGGCAAACTCCATAGCCGACAGGCATTTAATTAACTATAATTTAAACTTTGAAAAATTAATTGAAAGCGGCCTGTCTTGGGTTTTGCTTTCACTTTCGATAGACATAATTAATCCTATTAAGGGAAGAGACAAAAAACTTATCGGTAAAACATGGTATTCCTCACGCAAAGGCATACTTCACCGAAGAGAAATTACAGTGTTAAGTGAAGATGGAACAACGATGTTTAACTGTGCTACTATTTCAACATTAATTGATCTTGAAAAAAGAAGCATATTCAAGGGCAGGACTCTTCCTTTTGAATTAATGGAACCTAGCGAGAAATTGCTACTTGAGGCGCAAGCATCATACAAGCAAAAACTCGAGTTTGAAAAGGGCACAAAACACAAAGTGCAAAGAAGCTACATAGACGGTGTTGGGCATGTAAATAATTCGAGGTACGGTGATTTTTGTTTTGATGCATTTGATGATGAACAGGCAAATTTGCAAAATTTAAGCCGCATAGAACTATATTTTGTATCGGAAATGCGCCTTGGAGAATACTTTACAACAAATAAGTGCATAAATGAAAACAGCCTTATAATACAGGGCTTTAACGAAAGTGAACAGAAAACAGCTTTTTACGGAGTTTTTAATTACAACCGTTAGTTTTTCATTTTTTGGCAATATATCGGTATTTAAAACAAAATAACAATTTGCAAAAATTTCACTGTTTGTTAATTTTTAAATTTACAAAATATGATATAGTATTCAACGTGATACTTTTACATGTTTGCAGATTAAAATAAGTTAAAACAATGAAAAACTGACATAAAAATTTGTGAAATGTATAATAATTTATATAGTTAAGCAAATGGAGCAAACAATATAATTGTATATTGCATAAATATTTGCACTACAAAATAAGTGCAAAAAGAGGGGTATTAAATGAGCAAAGTTAAAAGTTTTGTAAAACGTAAGAAAGTATTGTTAATTGTTTTAGCAATACTGCTTATACTGGCAATTGTAATTTATAATTTTATCTCAGGTATGGCGCAGGCGGTTTCCTCTGCTATGACAATGCCGTCAGTGTCAATGCTTGCAAAGCAAGATTTGTCTAACGTAATAATGGCAAGCGGAAACACCTCGGCGGTAGAAGTTAGACAAGTGGAGGCAAATGCAAGTGTGGCACAAGCCGGGCTTGAGGTGGTTAGCTTAAATGTAAAGGTGGGCGATACTGTTTCGCAAGGGCAAGTGCTTGCAACACTTGACAGTGCAGATGCACAAGAAAGTCTAAG
>CAYJLZ010000081.1:0-1277 GCA_964371265.1 uncultured Bacteroides sp.
TTTACACCACTCATGTGCGCATAATAAAATTTATTTCCTGCTTCACCTCGCTTAATCTCTTTATCCGGTTGTTCTTTTGGCATATTAAACACAAACTCATCACAGTATTTTTCGTAAAAACCTTTGTACTGTGCCGGAAGAAAATCATTGCGTCCATTAATCCAACATAATAATTGTTGTCTTTAAGTTCGTTAAGAATTATGCTTTCGTGTGGTTGTATCATATGTGTCATTGTTCTGTGCCCATTCACATGTGGATATAATCCACTTAAAAAACTACATCTGCTAGGTGTGCAGACAGGGTTTTGGCAAAAAGCGTTTTTAAAAGATATTCCATCTTTTGCAAGCTCATCAAGATTAGGGGTGCTGGCTGCTGTACATCCAAGATGATTAAGCACATCTGCACGCATTTCATCCGCACAAACCACTATAACGTTTTTTGTCATTTTCACCACTTCCATTCTAAAAAAGTTAATAAATAATATGCAAAATATAGTATTTACGTTAGATTATAGCACTTGCAACAAAAAAGTAAATTGCATATAGTGAATATAAATTGCAAATTCACAACAAGCGTTTGCATTAGGGCAATATGCGCAATAATAGTTCAATAATTGCAATTTAGCTGTGATTTTAACAATATTTACACAAGTAATGAATACAACGAAAAGTGAGCAAGCGGTGGGTGCTATATCGTTAGCATATGAATTTGGCACTTACAAACTCTGAAACAATAAAATTGCGAAATAAAAACAAATTTTTAGTTGCAAAAAGTATCTTTTGCGTGTAAAATATCTTTAGATGAAAGAGAGGGAATGTTATGGGAAAAATAAAAATAGCGATAATTGGATATGGCAATCTTGGCGTTGGTTGCGAAAAAGCTATAGCCAATAATTCTGATATGGAACTTGTAGCGATATTCACAAGGCGCTCACCTGATAGCCTAAAACCACTCACCGCCGGCGTGCCGGTTTATTCGGTTGAAAAAGCAGAAGAAATGAAAGATAGCATAGACGTTGCAGTTCTCTGTGGCGGCTCGGCCACTGATTTGCCTGTTCAAGGCGTATTGTTTTCAAAGCTTTTCAACACAGTGGACAGTTTTGATACCCACGCTAAAATACCTGAATATTTTAAAGCGGTAGATGCTTCTGCTAAAGAGGGCAAAAACGTTTCGGCTATATCTATTGGCTGGGACCCGGGCATGTTTTCGATAAACAGACTATATTCAAACTCAATTTTACCCTGTGGCGAGGACTACACATTTTGGGGACCCGGTGT
>CAYJLZ010000081.1:1305-5025 GCA_964371265.1 uncultured Bacteroides sp.
AGGCGGTTGAAGCTGCAAGAAGTGGCAAAAACCCAACACTCACAACAAGAGAGAAACATTTAAGGGAATGCTATGTAGTTGTAGCTGATGGTGCTGATAAAGCTAAAATTGAAGCTGAAATTATTAATATGCCAAACTACTTTGCAGACTACGATACAACAGTTAAATTTATAACTGCGGAGGAATTGAAAGCGAAACATGCGAGTATTCCGCACGGTGGCTTTGTTATAAGAAGCGGAAAAACCGATGATAACACAACTCACGTTGTAGAATACAGCTTAAAGCTTGAATCAAATCCACAATTCACATCGAGCGTTATGATTGCTTATGCAAGAGCGGTATACAAACTTTCAAAAGAGGGTGTTGTCGGTTGTAAAACAGCATTTGATATAGCACCCGGATATCTTTCGATAAAAAGCAGGGAAGAGCTAATGGCACAGATGCTGTAAAAAACAAATTTAATAATATAACTTAAGAGATAAAGTTGATTAGTGCTCTGATTTTTCGTTTACCGAAAAATGTACAAATTACGCTTTATCTCTTTATTTATAAATGAATAGACATATACTCATAAATTCACTATCGTGCTTTGACTTAGGTATTTGAAATATTAAAAACGGAAAAGCAAGTTTAAAGTATTTTAAATTTTAAGTTACACAAAGCGCTGCAATGGTGTGCTAAAATACTTTTAAACAAAGCAAAAATTGCAATAATAACATTTGATTTATACCTTATTTAATGATATAATGAACTTGCTTTTTATGAGCTAAAATTAATACTGTATAGGTGCTACATTGTTATTTTCTAGTCTTACATTTTTTTTAATATTTTTACCCTTTGTTTTTTTGCTGTATAGAGTATTGCCTTTTAAAGGGCAAAATGCTTTATTACTTATTGCAAGCTTATTTTTTTATGCATGGGGTGAGCCTAGGTATATTTTATTAATGCTTTTGTCAATTACAATAAATTATACTGCAGGGCTTATTATTGTGCGCTGTAAAAAAAGAAGTACAAATGCTAAAATAGCACTTGCAATAAGCGTTAGTGTTAATTTATTGCTTTTAGGATATTTTAAATATTATAATTTTGTTGCAGATATTTTTCACAGCGCTTTTAACAGAGAGGTTTTGCCTGCGTTAAATATTTTGCTTCCGATAGGTATTAGTTTTTACACTTTTCAAGCCATTAGCTACATAGTTGAGCTTTACCGCTGTACAATAAAAGTTCAAAAGTCTTGGTTTCGCCTTGCACTTTATATTAGCTTCTTTCCACAACTAATAGCAGGGCCTATTGTGCAATACTCTGTTGTAGAGCATAATTTATCACACCGCAGCACTTCTTATGCTCAAACAGTATACGGAGTAAAGAGATTTATATATGGTTTTGCAAAAAAAATAATTTTGGCAAACGCTTTTGCCGCAAAGGCCGATGAAATTTTTGGCATTTCGCCAATAGATATGTCTACTTCGCTTGCATGGCTAGGGGCGCTTTATTATTCATTACAAATATATTACGATTTTTCGGGTTATTCTGATATGGCAATCGGCCTTGGAAATATGTTTGGATTTAACTTTCCTGAGAACTTTAATTATCCGTACATATCTAAAAGCATAACCGAATTTTGGCGGCGCTGGCACATAAGTTTATCTACTTGGTTTAAAGAGTACTTGTACATTCCTTTAGGTGGGAACAGAAAAGGACAAGCGAGAACTTTAATTAATTTGTTTGTTGTTTTTTTGGCAACAGGTATATGGCACGGTGCTAGCTTTCAATTTTTATTTTGGGGTATTTATTATGGTGCAGTGCTTCTTTTTGAAAGATTGTTTTTTAAAAATGTGCTTAAAAAAATACCATCCTTTTTGGGCAATATCTATTCTTTAATTATTATAATGGTTGGCTGGGTTATTTTTCGTGCCCCCGGTTTAAATGCGGGAATTACAATTATAAAAAATATGTTTATTTTTACAAGTGGCAACAAAGCCTATCCGGTTTTAAGATATATAGACGCTCGCATGGCAATATTAATTATTGTAGGAATACTTCTTTGTGGAATTGTTCAAAGCTTATTTAAAAACTATAAAAATGCTCTTTTTTCAAAAGACGAAAATTCAATTTTGCAAGTTGTGGCACTTTTATGTTTATGCTTTTTATGCCTAATGCTTTTAGTCTCTAACACTTACAACCCATTTATTTATTTTCGTTTTTAATAGGTGGTTAATATAATATGAAAACAAAAAAGACCTTTGCAAATAGTTTATTACTATATGGATTTTTAGCCATTATGATTTTGCCCTTATTGCTTTTTTTTGCTTTAAGTAATTTTGTTGACACTGTAAACTATGAGAACCGCACTTTAGAAGAATTTCCCAACATTTCTGAAAACGGCTTACAAAGTTTTCCTTCACAATTTGATAATTACTTAAACGACAACGCCCCATTTAGAAACCAATTTATGACTTTGAATGCATATATAAATATGGGCTTTGGTGTTGTTAATTCAAGTGATGTTTTGCTGGGTAAGGATAACTGGCTTTTTTTAAAAGATGTATCCGACAGTAAAAGTATTTCGGATTATCAGGGCATAACAGCATATACAAATGAACAGCAAGAAGAAATAATTTTGCAAGTTAATGAACTGCAAAAAAAATTAAACGAATATGACTTTGAACTTGTAATTACTTTTGCGCCTGCAAAAGAGGGCATTTACTCAAATTATATGCCGGATTACATACCTGTGGTAAACGAGCAAACACGTGTTGAACAGCTTGTTCAATCTTTACAAGAAAGTACAAATGCTCATATTGTTTTTCCAAAAGAGGAACTTATAGCAGCCTCGCAAAGCGCACCTGTTTATTATAAATACGACACCCACTGGAATGAAGTGGGCGCTTATATTGCGGCACAACAAATTTACAAAGCAATTGAATTTGATTATGTACAAAACCTGCCTGAATTTGAGCCAAACCCTAGCAAACAAGCTCCCACAGACCTTGCAAATATTAGCGCTACTTGGAATATTTTTAACGATGATATCTACTATTCGGTGCTGCACGATAAAGCTGTAATGCTAAATGAGAGCGCTGACGGATATATTACAAATTATAGCGGTGTGGGAAATCAATCAGTAATTATAGTAACAGACAGTTTTGGAGAGGCGCTTGCACCGTTTTTAAGTGCGCAATTTAACCAAAGCATAGCAATTCACGGCAACGCATTAAATAGCGCAACTTTGCAAACGGCGCATAACACAATTTTGCAAACAGGTAATTCGCAAAATTATGTTATTATAGAAGTTGCCGAACGCTTTAGCGATACATTGCTGCCGAAACTTAAAATTTTAAACGAATATGCTTCTGGGGTAGCATAAATTTGGCCAAGTTAAACCGGCATTAATAATACGATGGAAGTGATGCACTTTCAAAGGGCGGAGATAATATTTTTAACTCTGTTCGCCTAGTAAAAAATGTTGATTAATTTAATGGGTCTCTTATTTAAAGCTAGCTGCTTTAAGTAAGAGGCCTTACTTTGCGCCTTAAAACAAAACCTATACTTATAAACAGTATTTTTTTGCATAATTTTAAGTATAATTAAGTTTTGTGGTATACTATAAAAAGCAACAAAACGCTATTTATAGTTATGTTTTGCAGTTGCACATAAGTTAACAAGTCGGCAGCCATAGAAAAATGTATTAGGCGAAGGCTGATATATAAAATTAATATA
>CAYJLZ010000081.1:5035-9659 GCA_964371265.1 uncultured Bacteroides sp.
AATCGGAGGAATAACATGCGCCTTCTTTTATGTGAAGATGAAGTGCAATTATCGAATGCACTTGTAAAAATATTAAAGCATTACAATTACAGTGTAGATGCTGTTTTTGACGGTGAAGAAGCCATAGAATATATAAATAGCTGCAATTATGATGCTGTTATTTTAGACATAATGATGCCGAAAGTTGACGGATTAAGTGTTTTAAAAAACATTAGGCAAAGCGGCAACACCGTACCTGTTATAATGCTTACGGCAAAATCTCAAGTAGACGATAAAGTTATTGGCCTTGATATTGGCGCAAACGATTATCTAACAAAGCCGTTTGAGACAAAAGAACTTCTAGCGAGAATACGTGCGATGACACGCACTGTTTCAGACAGTGTATCGTCCATTTTAACGGCAGGCAATTTAAAGTTAAACCGCAAAACATTCGAGCTTTACACAGAAAGTGACAGTACGAAACTTGCGGGTAAAGAGTACCAAATGATGGAACTTTTAATGATTAATAAAGGGCAAGTAATAGCTACGGAGCGTTTTATGGAAAAAGTGTGGGGATATGAGAGCGAAGCTGAAATTAATGTGGTTTGGGTTAATATTTCAAACTTACGCAAAAAGCTAACAGCAATAAATGCAAATGTAAAAATTAAAGCTACAAGAAACACAGGATATTCGCTGGAGGAAGAAAAATGCTGAAAAAACTGCAGAGAAAATTTGTTTTGCTTACAACGACAATAAGCGTCATTGTGCTTATGGTAATTGCTATTACGGTAAATGTAGCAAATTATTTTTCTGTAATAAGCCACGCAGATGATGTGTTGGATTTGCTTATTAACGGTGAACTTTCGAAGTATGAAAATAGCGGTATAGAGGCCGGCGAAGATAATATAGGCAGTAATGGGCAGAGTAGCGAAAGCTGGGGCGAATACAGTGAAAACGAACCTGCCGGCACGGGCAGTGCTGACGGCGGTATTGCCCCACCGCCACCTAGAGGCAATTTTTCTAAAGAAATTGCATTTACAACTAGATATTTTGTAGTGAGAAGTAACGAAGATGGAGAATTTAATTATGTGGATACAAAAAATATCTCCCACATTTCACCTCAAGACGCTGTAAATTTTGCTATGCAAGTTAACAACAGTGAAACACTAAACGGAACAATAGAAGATTTTAAATACACAAAGGTTGAAAATCCGATAGGTTATTCGTATTATTTTCTTGACATTGAAGAGGACATTATAAGCCTTGAGCGTTATGTTCGCTTTTCTGCACTTATAGCGCTGGGGGCAAGTGGTTTTATTTTTGCGCTATCGTCTATATTTTCAAAAAAAGCAGTTGCGCCCATAGCACAAAGCTACGAAAGGCAAAAAGCTTTTATAACAGACGTAAGCCACGAGTTTAAAACGCCGCTTACTATTATAAAAGCAGACAGCGAAGTTATAGAGCTGGAAAACGGCGCAAGTGAATGGACAAGCAGTATAAACACACAGGTAAAGCGACTAAACAGCCTTGTAGAAAACCTTGTTTCGCTTACAAAATTAGACGAACAGCAGGGAAAAGTTGTAAAAATACAACTTAGTTTAAGTGAGCTTGCAAGCGACGCTTTAAAAGAATTTTCCGCTGCAATGCAAAGCCGTAATTTAACGCTTAACACAAATATTAAAAGCGAAATGTTTATAAACGGCGATGAAAAATCCATATGCAATTTGCTTTGTATACTTGTAGAAAATGCCGTGAAATATGCACCAAAAAGCAGTGAAGTGATTGCAAGTGTTTATGAAAAGTCGGGCAAAAAAGTATTTAGCATAAAAAACAGCTGTAATGATTTTGAAATAGGTAAACACAAAGAGCTTTTTGATAGATTTTACAGAAATGATAAAGCGAGAAACAGCGAGAGTAAAGGGTTTGGCATAGGCCTTTCAATAGCAAAATCTATATGCGATATGCACGGCGCGAAAATTACAGCAGAGAGCAAAACTGGCAGCGAAATAATTTTTGATGTTACATTTTAAATGTGTATTTTTTTGTAAGAGTGCTTTTAAAATAAAGGCATTTTGTTTGTGTATTAAATTTTGCTAATAAAACTAATATTTTTGATACAATTGTATTTTCAAAATAATATGCAACATACATTTTTTAAGTTCATTGTTCAGTAAGCTACTTCAATTGCAATAAGCTTATTTTTACAGTTTTTTCACAATTTAAGTTGCCAAATTTTAAGTACATTTTAGTTTAAGCATATATAATACATTTAATGTAATATTTATTTAGAGGTGATAACATGAGTGCCCAACAAACAATTTTTTCAAGAAGCGAAATAAAATACAAACTTACTATAAGCCAGCATAAACTGTTGTGTAACGCTATGAAAAATTATATGCAACTAGACGAATACGGCAGGCATAAAATTTCAAACATATATTTTGATACAAGAGATTATAAAATTATTCGTCACTCGATTGAAAAGCCAAAGTACAAAGAAAAACTGCGCCTTAGAATATACGGCGAGCCAAAAAATGAAGGAAATGCCTATATTGAGCTTAAAAAGAAATACGACGGCATAGTGTATAAACGCAGAATTTTATCCTCACAAAATGATGCGTGCGAATATTTAATATGCAATAAACCACTTTGCGATAACTCACAAATTAAAAATGAAATAGATTATTTTATGAGCAAGAGCGGTGAGCTTTTGCCAAGAGTATATCTGTCTTATGAGAGAGAAGCATTTTTTTGCAAAACAGATGAAAATTTGCGAATGACGTTTGACTTTAACATTAAAATGCGCGACAGTGAAGTATCGCTTTTTGCCAGCGAAAATGACGTAGATGTTTTAGATGAAAACCATGTTTTAATGGAAGTAAAAACATTAAACGGCCTGCCGTTTTGGCTTGTTAATTTTTTAAGTGATAACAAAATATATAAAACATCTTTTTCAAAATACGGCACAGGATACGAGAAATTTATACTGCCAAAATTTATAAATGCACGGAGGGCAAGCAATGCTTGACACAGTTTTTAGCGGAATTTTTAGTACGGAGGGTGCAATTAACTTATCCCTTTCAGACTTTTTTATTTGCATGATATCTTCGATAATTTTAGGTGTAATAACCGCAAAAATTTATGCACTAAAAACTAAGTGCACGCAGGGATTTTTGGCAACTTTGGCAATGCTTCCGCTTGCCGTTACAATGGTTATTATAATGGTAAACGGCAATATAGGCGCAGGTGTGGCGGTTGCAGGACCGATTAGCCTAGTGCGCTTTCGCTCTGTTCCCCGCACGGCTAAAGAAATAGCCGCAATTATTACCGCCATGAGCACGGGCCTTACAATAGATATCCGATATATTGCTTTTGCAGCGATGTTTACAATAATTGCATGCGCATTTATGCTTGTTTTAAATATTGGCGAATTTGGCAAGCAAAACAACGCCACAAGAACATTGCACATTACAATACCTGAAAATTTAAACTACACAAATGTTTTTGATGATATTTTTAGCAAGTACACAAACAGTGTCGAATTAGTATCGGCAAAAACAACAAATATGGGCAGTTTGTTTAAACTTAGCTATGAAATTGAGCTTAAAAACACAGACAGTGAAAAAGAGTTTATAGACGAGTTGCGCACAAGAAACGGCAATTTAGAGATAATTATAACAAAGCAAGATTTACTACAAATTGGGCTTTAAACACGTGTAGTTTTAACACATAAGCCGGCTTTACAAAAAGCGCTTGTAATGACTTTAAACGGTGCCATTGTATATTTTAACACTAAATATGCGTTTGTATAGATAAACAGAAGAAAAATAATAAAACAAGCAATTACTATATTAATAGTGCTATCAATGCTTATTTTTGCGCTTACATCATGTGCCGATAGCGCCACTTCAAGTACAGCGAAATACAAACCCAACAGCAAAGCCAAAGTGGACAAACAACAAGCACAGGTGAAACAATAGCACGGAGCACGACGATAACAAGAGCTGAATTTATTTACAGCAATTACACAGAGCGGCGCATACGAATTTACAGGCAATGGCAATAGCATAGCAGTATGCAAGAAAACACTTAATAAATATAAAGCAGTGCTTAATAAAAAACACCCCACAATATTGTGGGGTGTTTTGCAAACTGCATAATTACTGCTTGCACATTGAGGTTAAGGCCTCTTTTGTAATGCCGCTGCTTAATGTGGCAACTATTTTTGAGTTGTTTAAATAAACAGCACAAGGCATAGTGCTAACTTCCAGTCTCTTTGCCAATCCGTCAGATTTATAAGTATCAATGGCTGTAAATTTGATTTGGGAATTATCCTTTTCAAACTCACGGAAAACAGATAATAGTTCACGCGATGCTGCATCTGCTGCGTTGTATACATACACCAAAGATGGCTTTCCGTGGTTTAATAGTTGTTCTTCATATACTTCCGATTCGGCAACGTACTTTTCAGCGCTGTATCCGGCAATTGCTCCATCGCCCACGGCTGTTGCAATTTGTTTTAAAAATTTCGCTCTTACATCTCCTGCTGCAAAAACACCGGGTACGTTTGTTTCCATTTTCTCGTTTGTAATTAGCTGGCCGCCGCGGTCCATATTTAAAACATCTTTAAATATCTCAGTGTTTG
>CAYJLZ010000082.1:0-3801 GCA_964371265.1 uncultured Bacteroides sp.
GGCAATGCAGGCAAAGTTAAAATTGGAACAACGATGTTTCCAGGAAGTAAAAACGCAAGCAATACTGTGAAAGGAACAACTAGTAGGCCGGTTGTAAGTGTAGCAACTTCACCATATGCCAAAGCGTCATTAACCGAAATTATAAATTCACGATCTTTGCCATATTTTGATTTTTTAAGCGATTTGCGTGAATAGTCTGTAAGTGCTGTAAAACCAGACGCAAACAAACCTGCAACACGTGGGAAAATAGCCATAACAGCAGCACATGTAACTGTAACGTTTGCAATTTGTCCCCATGATGCCATTGTTGCCAAAGTTGTAACATTACCAACAATACCCAAAATTAAACCAACCATTAAACCAAGATACATTGGCTCGCCCATAAAACCTATTTTTTTGCGTATAGCTTCAGGGTTAGCTTTAATTTTGTCTAAGCCAAGTTTGTTAAACAAAATGTTTAGTACTAGGTACATTGGAGCATCACCCATGTGGTGAGGTGCTGTCATTGCACATCCGGGGTACTTATAATATGTAGACCAACGTTTTTGCATAACTTCTGCAATTAGCAATGTAACCAAGTTGATAAATAGCATTAATACAAATGCCATAACGATATTTTGAGTTAGCGAATAAAGCATTGAACCCCAAACTATAATTGAGTAGTTATTCCATAGATCAGAAGGCATAAAAATGTCTGTCCATTTAATAAACCATAGCAATACTTGGAATACCAATCCTACGCCTATAAACATCATGCCTATGTCTGTAGAATATGCAACAGATGCAACTGCTTGCCAGCCTATATCAAGAGCAGGCAAGTTAATTCCGGATGATTCAACCATTTTTTGTACAAGCGGTGTTAATATAGTACCGAATGCACCGGTAATAAAAGACATACCTTTTAAGCCAACACCAACTAAAACAGCTGATGAAAAAGCTTTTTTAAGTGGTGTTCCAAAAACTAAACATATAACAAATATAATTATAGGAACCATAATATAGTTGCCAAAGGTGTCAAATACTAATTTTAATACATCAAACATTGTGTTCTATCTCCTCTACACTTAATTATTTTTTTAATAAATCTTTATAAATCTAATTTGCCAATTTCTTCAAAAAGTTTGTCTACAAACTCTTCTTCATTCATACCCACTAAAAACCCGGTTGCGTTTAAAATAGGTATACCGTAAATGTCCTCGATAGGGCTTGTGTATGCTATTAAATCATATTTGCCGCCCTGAACCGCAAGGTCTACACCACCGGGGGCTACTTCATCCGAAACAAGTTCATAGCCCCTTTCTTCCAACACATCACTAAGCTTGCTTGTAAGCATAGCCGAGCTAACTGTGCCGGATCCACATACGGATAAAATTCTAACTGCTCTCATATTGATATGCCTCCCCAAAATTATTTTTTATAAAGCTTATTCAGCTTTATTTAGTAACTGTAAACTGATTTGCGCCATGTTTATTTATGTAAAAAAACATTCCCACATTACTGTTTTCAGTTAATAACAAATTAATAATACAAAAAACTTATTCCTCTTCAAGCGAACTCAATAGTTCTATAATTTCACTTTTACTTTTAGACAATTTAATTTTTTGCAGCCTTTCTCCATCCTGAATAATTTTCATCATTTTTTTAAGCATTGTTATCTGCTTTTTGGAATCGGCTATTACAAGTGGCATTATCAAACTACAATCAAGTACATTTTCTCTTTGACCCATCATGCAAAATTTAATATCACTTTTAGGTACAATAACACCCACTGCCGGTTTGTTTACAAGCAGATTGTTTGTATGCGGAATGGCTATATTTAGCAATTTACCCGGAAGCCCTGTTGGATAAACAGCTTCTCTTTCAACAACTGCATCGGCATATCCCTCTTTAACATAACCCAGCTCTTCAAACTTTTGTCCCATAAGCCTAATACAATCTTCTGCTGTACTAACATCGGCATCCAGTATAATAAGTTCTTCGTTCAAAAGCTTCATTCACATCTTTCCTTTCTATTATTATTTATTAATATACAAAGCTTTTGCCATGTATTTTAATTTAGTTTTTTACTTTCAATATTTATTAAGCCACTAACATAAAAAATATCGATGCTACTGCAAGTATTACCGCTGCCGTTCTAACAATAACACATGTTTTTACAAGGCCTAACATCTCATACCTTTCGTATCTTGAAAACACAAACGGCCATATTGAAACTATGGCACCTATACCAAACATCGGAACATAACTTATTGGTCCCGAAACAGAAAACCCCAAAAACATCAAATTTATTACAAGTATAAAAAATAGTACAAAATAAAATTTATTTCGGCTTTTGTTATCCCATTGAACAAAAGCTCTCATTTTTTCATCGCATTTTTCACTGCACATAAAAAGCTCTCTGTGAGCACCGGGATTAAGCAAAAACTCTGTTGTTTCAACCGGTTTTCCACAGTATACACATTTTCGTTTTTCTTCAAGCTTTACAATGTTTTGTTTATGTAGTTTTGTCATTGTTTGCCTCCAAAAATAAACTATTTTTAGCTATGTCCTCAAGTACTCTTTTAACTTCATCTATTGTGTCAAGCTTTTCTATTTGTTGCGGCAAGCTTTTTATATCTTCAAACTTTAAGTTTCTTATTAAATACTTAATCTTACCTACCATGCTTTGTACTACACTAAATTCATCTAGGCCCATTGCAAGCAATAAAGGTAACAATCTTTCATCTCCGGCAACTTCTCCGCACATACCAACAGGTATGTTGTTTTTGTGTGCGTTTTCTATTACTGTTTTAATCGATTTAAGTACTGACAAATTGCATGCATCATATAGGTATTGCATTGCCTCGTTTTGTCTGTCGGTTGCAGTAGTATACTGAATTAAATCGTTCGTACCTATGGAAAAGAAATCGGAATATTTTGCAAGTTTATCACTTATCATCACCGCTGCCGGTGTTTCAATCATAATTCCTTGCTTAATGTTTTCATCAAATCTAAAACTGTTTAACCTAAGTTCATCTTTTGCCTTTTCTACCATCTGTTTTGCCTGTTGTAACTCTTCTACCGTAACAATCATCGGAAACATAATTTTTACTTTTCCGTAGTGTGATGCCCTTAAAATCGCCTTTAGCTGTGTTAAAAACATATCTTTTCTACCAAGGCAAAGCCTTATTGCCCTGTAACCTAAAAACGGGTTTTCCTCTTTTTGCAAGTTCATATACGACAGTTGTTTATCTCCACCTATATCAAGTGTTCTAAATATTACCTCTTTTCCTTTAGCAGCTGTTACAACCTCTTTATAAATCGAGTATTGCAACTCTTCACTTGGATAATCTGTTTGATTCATATATATAAATTCTGTTCGAAACAAACCTATACCGTCACATTTTTCGCTTTCAAAAGAGTTCACACTTTCTAAATCGCCTGAATTAATACATACATGAACACTGTGTCCGTCTAAAGTAACTGCACTTTCCCTCTCGCACAGGGCGTACTTTTTACGTATTGCATCCTGTTGTTTTTTACCGTTTTCAAATGCTAAAACCCATTCGTCATCCGGCTGCAAAACGGCAGTTCCATCGTTTCCGCTTACAAAAATTTCTTGTCCGTTTTGTGCCAATTCCATAATACCCGAGCAACCTACAACTGCCGGAATACCCAAAGTTTTTGCCAGTATTACCGTGTGAGATGTTATGCCGCCTTTTTCAGTAACAAATGCCGCTAAATGTGTTTTGTCTATTTTTATAGTGTCCTCTGGTGTTAAATCTTCTGCTATTAATACAAATTGTTCTTTTGGCAATGTCA
>CAYJLZ010000082.1:3811-9623 GCA_964371265.1 uncultured Bacteroides sp.
CAAATTTTCATCTTCAACTCCAAGCAAACTCTTAATTAGCTCATCACAAACATTTTCAATGTCAATTGCTCTTTCCCTCAGCATAGCATCGCTCATTTTTGAAAATTTTGCTACAACTTTTTGCTTTTCTTGTTCGATAGCATATTCAATATTTACGTTTTCTTGTTCAACTTTGGCAAATACTTTTTTAAAAAAAGCCCTATCTTGCGCAATTACTTTATAAGCTTTAAAAATTTGTGCCGAACTCTCATCAATTTCTTCAAGTGTTTTATCGTATAGTTTTTCTAGTTGCGCTACATACAACTTTTGAAACTTTTCAAATCGTTCAACTTCTTTTTCTGTATTTACTACCTCGTATTTTGGAATTGAAAAAACAGTTTTTGCCAACTTTACTACTATTCCTTTGCTATACCCACTTGAACCTGCTAGCCCTTTACATTTTTTCAAAATAGTCTCCAATCCGATTTTATACATTTATTTTTTATAATAAATTAGTTGCATTACAAAATTAACTGTACATGTCTATTAAACCATTTACATATTCTTCATTTTCGAAATAATTATAAATTTCATATAACATACCCCAATGCGAATGACGATTAATAGTTGACACACATATAACAATATTGGTTTGAATATTATCCGGGCCCATAATAGGATTTTTCGCAAATAATACTTGCATATCTATTCGCCCGTTTTTATCGCCCTGCATAGGTAAGTGTACAAGCAAAGCACCGCTGCATATACGATAATATTGAAGTTTATTACTGCCAACAAGGTTGTTCACTCGTTCAACAAGCGCGTTTGCACTTTGGCCCTGTTGTAATCTTGTTGCACCCAGTTCCAATGCTTGTTTCCAGTCCGATTCTTCGCTTAACAATACTATTTGCTCTTTGTTAAAACGTTGCAAATATGTTTGCTCTACAGTCTTAACTCCAAATGCACGTGTTTTATCATCTAACATACAAAACAAATCAAAGTAAAGCATTTCTTCTTTAAGCTGAGTTTTTTGCGTATCCGACAAATTTCTTTTTACTACATTTATTATATCCTCTATCGTATTGTGATACCTTGAAACAGTGCGACTTCTTTTTAAAATATCAATTATTCGCCTTTGAGCTGTTTCAACTAAAATGGGACCTGTTTCAACTAAATTATCACAGTTTTTTAGCACTTTTGCGCTATTTGGTACTAAAGATACGACCAAGGCATAATCACTTAAATGATGGCTTTTAATTTTCTTTAAATTCGTTGTATTGTATTCAAACGAAAGCCCAAACAATTTTTTTAACTGCTCTTGAACAAGTGTTGCAATTGCCATATTCTCGGCATTTACTATTAAAACCTGTTCATCATCTCTTTCACCTTTTGCCAACAAATTTGGGTTTAACTCGCTTGCAAAATATACTGTTATATATGCTATTTCATCATCAGGCAAGTTAAAAATCCCTGTTTCTTGCACGGCCTTTTGAGTAAAATAGAAAACTTTTTGATACATGCGTTTAATATCTTTAACAAGTGGGTTTTTGTTTAACATGCCAAATTTATACCTATAATACATGGGCCTGATATGTTGCTCCAGCTTTTGGCAAATTTTTTCTTTACTGGTAAAATTTACGCACGCAATTCGTTCAAAACTAGTTGCAAGCAACTTTACTATGTTGCTTATAAACCCATTTTCTTTTATGCCCAGCAAATATTCAGTACTTTGTATACCTAAAACCAGCCCTGTAATGTACAAAATTTCATCTTCAAAAAAACTATCAAAGTGCACTTGCAACTTTTGTATATTTTTTTTAACAAAATAATACGAAGGTGTGTTTAACAATGTTTGCTTTTCTTCATCGGACAAATTAATTTTACAGTTCTTTAAGCTGCGTATCCATGCAATTTGAATCATCATGCTCTCAACATCGTTGTCGTACAAAAAGTATTGTGTATTCAAATCTTTTTCGTGTTGCTGTATAAGGCATCTGCAAATTTCATTGTAATCCACATCATTGCTTGTTAGTCTAACCAGCGTCTTTTGTAAAATCGAATGAATCTTTTCAATACCCGTGGGTGTGCTGAGCTGCTGTATCTTTTCCCAAATCAGTTTTCTTATCAGCGTTTCATTGCCAGTTATTTGATACCCTGTTTTTGTAGTAGTTTTTAAACAAAGCTCTCTTTGTTTAAGCTGGCTTTTTATTTTTGTAATATCAGCCAGCACGGTGTTTTTGCTAACATCAAACGTTTCTATTAATTTGTTTATTGTAATATTTTCATCGCTAAGCAACATAACAAGTATTATCAAAGCTATTCTATCATCGGGTGCCCAAAAATTTAGTGTTTGCTTTTTAACAAACTTGTCAAACTCAGCAAAATTATTGATACGAGCAAAAATAATATGATTTTCGATATGCAGCTTTCCAAAATTATAAAGTGAAAGCCAATCATTTATTTTTTCAAAGTCATAATATAATGTTCTTTGTGCTATGGAGTGTTTTTCCAAAAGTTCACTAACACTTATTCCATTAACATTATTTATTACTTCTTTTAAAATATTCATTTGTCTGCTTTTTAATTCCACTCGTATTTCACCCGTTTCATTGTATACCCTTAGTCCATAAGATTTTCTAATAAATATATTATTTTTTCGCTTGCCACATCTTCATCTGTACCTGTTACTTGCAATGTAATTTCGGCACCTGGAAAAACCCCTCCACTTAAAACACTTATTATGCTTTTTGCATCTATTTCTTCTTCATCTGTGTATATAAGTACGTCACTTTCAAATTTCGACGATAACTCTACAAGCTCTGTTGCTGGTCTTGCATGTAATCCTGTTTTATTCTTTATTACTATTTTTTTCTCAACCAAATTCAACACCTCATAATATCATATAATTTTTCGATATATCTTGCAAATTATAATATCATATTATTATAAATGTTACATTACCAATGTTTTGCAACAACAGCACTTTGAAAAATGCATAAAATTATACTAAATACAGTTTATTTTTTTTAATAGTGCTGTTAATATAGGCACTGCAACAAAAATATTAAATAATAACTAAAATTTTAAAACTATTTTGTCGAAAAAATATTCACACAATGCGAAAATTTTTTGCAAAAATTTTGTTTAATTTGCTAAAGTATGTTACTAATTTAACAATGAAATTTTACGTATTTTTACGTTATAAAGATATTTTTTGGTGTTTATCAAAGTACTGTTAATATGCTACTTTTTAAATATTATATACTTTATTGTTGCTAAAAATATAACCGTAAAATTGAAACGTTTTGTTATAATGTATTCGAGAAATGGAGTATTAATGAATGCTTTTCAAAATTTACCTAACAAAGCAAGAGCAGTATTATAAAAACTTAAAACCGCAGCAGAGACAAACGTATTTATTTGGGATACCTCTATGCTTTGTTCAGCTGAAACTGCAAATCAATTGACGATGAGGTAATCGAGACAGTTCGCACGCAATATGATAAAGCAATGCAAATACTAAAAGAGAACGAGAGAAAACTTTATGAAATTGCAATGTATCTTATTGAAAGAGAAACAATAACCGGCAATATATTTTTGATTATCATAAAAATTAACAAAATAAAAAGACCCTAATAAAAATTTATTAGGGTCTTTTTATTTTATAAGTTATTAAAACTAATATTACTTTAGGTGTTAATTTACTCTTTATAAAATAAATTTTAACAACATATTTTTATTAATAATTTTTCAATGTATCCACATGTATTTTTATAACGCATTTTCTAAAAGTTTTCGCCTCATTCAATATAGTTCCGGGCCTATGTGCATCCCATGGAAAAAACACAGCAAAACATCCTGCGGTTGCCGTAACAAATGATTCATTTTCAACTTTCTCCAAAAAATACAAATCATCTTTTTCTCGACCATCTATTACTTTTTCATTGCCCAAATATGGCGCAATACCAAAAATTTCTTCGCCCGATTGCCAATACTGTAAATCAATATAGTTTTTATGCACTTCCGGATAAGTTTCTGATATTGGTTTCGTTGTAAGGTCAAATACTTTTGCAAAAATGCGTGTACCGTCTATTTCATGGTCTCCAACTTCCATTTTTTCAAAATCTACTGTTTTAATATATTCTAGTGCCTTTATTATGCTTTTTGGGTAATGCGAATATGTAGAAAGTACTTCTAATTTAGAAAATATCATAATATTTCATCTCTTTTCATTTTTATTTAATGCGTTTTAATTTAATAACTTGATGCTCCGGGTTTGCGTGAGTTGGAAATAAAAACAAATCTCCTTTACTATTGCCGCACATTCCATGTGCTTTTAAGTCGCTGTTAAAATATCCGAGTTCGGCCACAATTTTAAACGACATATTAAAAATTGTAAGGTATCCCGCCCTGCCTACAACATACATGTATGTACCATCAAACCATATATCCGATGGTTGTCCTAAATTTTCACATATATAAGCAGCAATTGTTCCGTCGTGGTTATATACATTAATTGCATCGCTCTCACGGTCATTTGCCCAAATACGGTTTTTACTGTCAACGGCTATGCCATGCACAACAGCAAATTTTCCGGGCCCAGGAGAATACACTCCGCCCTCTTCAAATGCCGGATTGCCCCAAGAGCTTAATAGCTTACCTTCTTTATTAAAGCGATGAATAGCGCAGTTTCCATAGCCATCACCAAAAATATACTCGCCGCTATTATTACATACACACGACGTAGGGCGGTTAAAAGGTACTCCCCTGCGCCTTACAGTTCTCAATGTTTCATAAAAGGCCCATTTCTCATTGGAGTATGCCTCACTCCCCTCCGTAGGAAACAATTTACCATGTCGGCGTTCTCTTTGCCAATGCAGCCAATCTGCACCAGTATCGCTGGGATTGTTTCTGTTTCCAAACTCCCTAACAAACTCACCTTCTTTAGTTATTTCAACAGCGCAATGGCTTTTAACGTCTACAATCAGTAAGTTGTTGTCGGGCGTAATACAGCAAAAATGAAATGTTTTTAAAATATTTTGTTTAATCGTTCCTAAATAGTTGCCTTCAATGTCCAATTTAACTATTTCCAACCCATCACGCACCAACAAATATACAACATCGTTAGAATCACAACATCCTGAGGCAATAGTTTTAAATTCCCAATCCGGATTGGGATATTTGGGAAAATTTGATATTAGCTCATATGAAAATTCATTAGAAGAAAAAATAACTTTACTATTATCTTCTCTGTTTGCATTGCCATTAATAATCATCGCATATCTCTCCTTGTTATTTACTTCATAGTATTTTGCTTTTAAAAATTTTGTTTACAATCATCATATTAAATATATAATTTTAAATACATCACTATAGTAGTAAATTATAATTAAAAGTCCACTTGTACAAAACTATTTAACAGTTGTTTCAAGTGGACTTAATTTGTATTACTCGTATAAATTTATTAACCTAAAAACATTAAGCAGATATATGCGATTGCCTTCTCACTATATCTAAGAAGATTGCAAGTAGTATGATTGTACCTTGAACAACCGTTTGCCAGTACGCATTAACAGACATAAGGCTCATACCGTTTTTAACGGTATAAATGACTAGTATACCAAAAACAGTACCCATAACTGTACCTTTACCACCGCCAACGCTTGCACCACCAATAATTGCGCCTGCAATTGCCTCAAGCTCAAAACCTACACCTGTTGCTGTTTGGGCTGTTGTCATACGCGCAGTTAATACCAAGCCTGCAATCGAGGCCATCATTCCACCGTACATATAAGCTTGCATACATATTTTTTTTGTATTAATACCCGATACA
>CAYJLZ010000083.1:0-9490 GCA_964371265.1 uncultured Bacteroides sp.
ATTTTGTAATAATTCTAATATAATTTAAATTTTAAGTTATTTTAATTTTTTTTTTGCAAAAAAGCACAATATAAATTATAAAAACTAATTTTAGCACTACATAAGGTTCAAAATCCTTTAGCTGTGCAATTTTGCAAGGTCTATAAGCTGTACATCACTAAGTGTATGTCCTTGTTTTAAACAATCAACAAGCACAGTTGCTGTATCAATAGAAGTTAGGCACGGTATTGATAGCTCTACTGCCTTTCTTCTCATAATTACACTATCGGTTGCGGGGTTTCGCCCTTTAGATGATGTTGATATGACGTAATCCACTTTTCCACTTTCGAATAAATCGAGAATATTAGGATGGCTATCGCTTATTTTATTTATTTCATTGCATGCTATCATGTTTTTTCCTATTTCATGAGCTGTTTTCGCTGTGGCATATAGCTTATACCCTAAATTTTTTAAGTTCCATGCAATATCGATAAGTTCTTGCTTGTCCGAATCTTTAACCGTAAGTATTACACATTTTTTATCGTTTTTATGTGGTGTGCGCAAACTGTACCCTGCAGCAACAAGGCCTTTCATCATTGCTTGTTCAAATGTTTTTGCAATGCCCAATACTTCGCCTGTACTCTTCATCTCCGGCCCTAGCTGTGTATCAACGTCGTGCAATTTTTCAAAGCTAAAAACAGGCACTTTTACTGCGCATATATCAGCCTGTTTATACAGCCCTGTTCCGTACTGCATATCGGCAAGTTTTTCTCCTAGCATGCACCTAACGGCAATATCCACCATAGGCACACCTGTTACCTTACTTATGTAAGGCACTGTACGAGATGAACGAGGGTTTACCTCTATAATATAAACATCATCGTTATAAATAACAAATTGAATATTCATAAGGCCTACTACTTTTAAACTGCGGGCAATTCTGCCTGTGTAATCTATAACAATATCTTTGCATCTTTGCGATATATTTTGCGGTGGGTACACGCTAATACTGTCGCCCGAGTGAATACCTGCACGCTCTATGTGTTCCATCATACCGGGAATTAAAAAGTTCTCGCCGTCACATATTGCATCTACTTCACACTCTGTGCCCATCAAGTATTTATCTATAAGCACAGGGTTTTCCAACTCGTGCGATGTTATTATTTTCATGTACTCAATAATATCTTCCTCGTTGTACGCTATTATCATGTTTTGGCCTCCCAAAACGTACGACGGACGAAGAAGTACAGGATATCCCAGTGCACCGCCCGCCTTTAAAGCCTCTTGCTCGGTATAAACAGTAAGACCCTTCGGCCTTGGTATTTCACACTCTTCAAGTAAGGCATCAAAGCGTTCCCTATCCTCTGCAGCATCAATTGAATCGGCACTTGTGCCAAGAATTTTTACACCTAATTTTGTTAAGTGTTTAGTCAGTTTTATAGCGGTTTGACCGCCAAACTGCACAACACATGCCCACGGTTTTTCTGTTGCAATAATATGCTCTACACTCTCGTTTGTTAGCGGGTCAAAATAAAGTCTGTCGGCTGTGTCAAAATCAGTAGAAACTGTTTCGGGGTTGTTGTTTATAATTACAGCCTCACATCCGTGTTCTTTTAAGCGCCAAACACAGTGAACACAGCAGTAGTCAAATTCTATCCCCTGCCCAATTCTTATAGGTCCACTGCCAAAAACAATAACTTTCTTTTTATTTGTGGGTTTGCTTTTTATAAAAAGCTCAGCCTCGTTCTCCTCATCAAAGCTCGAGTAAAAATACGGCGTTTTTGCACTAAATTCCGCAGCGCAAGTATCTACCATTTTATAGCTTGCTACCATTGGCTTTGCTATTGGCTTTCCTGTAAGCTTTTGTATGGTTATATCCATAAATCCGTTTTTCTTTGCCTTTTCGTATGTGCTCTGGCTGTCGTCGCCGCTTTGCAGTTGCAATTCAATGTCGGCTAAATTTTTTAGCTTACTTAAAAACCATTTGTCTATTTTAGTTATATCATATATAGTATCAAAATCTACGCCGCGTTTTATTGCCTCGTACACAGTAAAACTTCTGTCGCTGTCGCATTTGTGTAGCATATCGGTAATTTGTTCTTTTGAAAACTCTGCAAGGCTTGGCAATGTCATGCTCTCAAGGCCAAGTTCCACGCTTGTTACAGCCTTCATTAAAGCATGCTCAAAGTTGTTTGCAATTGCCATAACTTCGCCTGTCGCCATCATCTGTGTACCAAGTGTTTTTTTAGCGTAAACAAATTTATCAAAAGGCCATTTAGGAAATTTTACAACGCAGTAATCGAGGGCCGGCTCAAAGCATGCACACGTTTTACCTGTAACATCGTTTGGTATTTCGTCTAGCGTATAGCCTATTGCTATTTTTGCCGCCACTTTTGCTATTGGGTATCCCGTTGCCTTACTTGCAAGCGCCGAAGAGCGTGAAACACGCGGGTTTACCTCAATTACTGCATATTCAAAGCTATCGGGTTTAAGAGCATACTGCACATTGCACCCACCCTCAATTCCAAGCTCTGTAATAATATTTAGCGCACTTGTTCGCAGCATTTGATATTCTTTATCGCTGAGTGTTTGGCTTGGTGCCACAACTATACTATCCCCTGTATGAACACCCACAGGATCAAAATTTTCCATGTTACACACGGTTATTACATTTCCTTTTGAGTCGCGCATAACTTCGTACTCAATTTCTTTCCACCCGGCAATTCCCTTTTCAATTAGCACTTGAGTAATGGGCGAAAGCCTTAATCCATTTGTAGCTATCTCTCTAAGTTTTTCTTCGTTTTCGCATATACCGCCACCTGTGCCGCCCATTGTAAAAGCAGGCCTTACAATAACAGGGTAGCCTATTTTACTTGCAAATTCAACACAGCCCTCCAGTGTTTCATCCACTTTAGATGGAATAACAGGCTCTCCCAGCTTTTCCATTGTGTCTTTAAAAAGCTGCCTATCCTCTGCCTTGTCAATAGTTTCTGGATTTGCTCCAAGTAATCTTACTCCGCTTTTTTCCAAAAAGCCGCTGCGTGCAAGTTCCATAGCTAAGTTTAAACCCGTTTGACCTCCAAGGTTAGGCAACACGCTGTCGGGTTTTTCAATTTCAATTATTCTTTTTAAAACTGTTACGTTCATTGGCTCAACGTAAACTCTGTCGGCAATATTTCCATCTGTCATTATTGTTGCAGGGTTAGAGTTTAATAGGACAACTTCAATGCCCTCACTTTTTAGTGCCCTACACGCCTGTGTTCCCGAGTAGTCAAACTCGGCAGCTTGCCCTATTATTATTGGCCCACTGCCAATTACCAGCACTTTTTTAATAGATAAATCCTTTGGCATTATTGTCCTCCCCCCGCTTTATTCATCATGTTTACAAATTCGTCAAACAAGTATTCGGTATCGGCAGGGCCTCCGCATGCTTCGGGGTGAAATTGTACCGTAAAACATGGAAATTCGCTGTATTTTACACCCTCTACCGTGTTGTCGTTTGCATTTACATGGCTTACTTTTGCATTTAAATTGTCAATTGTATCTGCAAGTACTGCATAGCCGTGGTTTTGGCTTGTTATATATGTTCGGTCTTTGTCATAATCCGTTACAGGCTGATTAACTCCCCTATGGCCGTATTTAAGCTTTGTAGTTTTTGCACCGTTTGCAAGCGCCATTAATTGGTGCCCCAAACATATACCGAAGATAGGCAAGTTCAACTTTACAATATTGTTTAGCTCTTTTATTATTTCAGTGTTTTCGACAGGGTCTCCCGGTCCGTTGCTGAGCATAATACCGTTTACACCAAGTTTTTCAATTTCTTGCGCCGTTGTATGCGCCGGCACAAGCGTTACTTTGCAATCTCTTTTTGTAAGGTTTCGCAAAATATTGTATTTATAACCATAATCAAATAGTGCAACATGGTTTTTTCCATTTTCGTTAAATGTCTCACTTTTTTTAACAGTTACGCTCTTCACAGCATTAACAACATTGTAATTTTTAATTTTTTCCATCAACTCACTGTCGTCTGCAGCTTGTTGTGCGCTTTCATACTGCGTTGTAACAGCTCCGTTCATTACACCGCTCTCTCTTATAATTCTTGTAAGTTTTCTTGTGTCTACCCGTGAAACACCTATTATTCCTTGCTGTTTTAAGTAGCTGTCCAATGTTTGTTTACAGCGAAAATTAGAGGGTTCATCGCAATTTTCTCTTACTATGTAACCAAAAGCCCAAATTTTTCTGCTCTCTGCGTCTTCGGTGTTAATACCGTAGTTGCCAATAAGCGGATATGTTTGAGTTATTATTTGTCCATAGTAACTTGGGTCGGTAAGTGTTTCTTCGTACCCTGCCATTCCCGTGTTAAAAACTACTTCGCCTATACTTGTGCCTTTTGCACCAAAATTTTCGCCTTCAAACACCATACCGTTTGACAATATTATAAAAGCTTTTGCCATGATTACCTCCAAGGTTAATTTTGTGTTAGTATGCTATATATTTATGTGCTTTTTAATTTATTGCAAATTTTAGTTTACAGCACGTTTTCGCAATAAAAATAATAAAACTATTTTAACTTAACTTTTAAAATTTTCTACTGCCGGGTTTTACAAGCGGCTGTTTGCCCTCTTTACAAATAGGGCATTCCTCCGGTGTGTATGTATCTAAATTCAGGCAAAATGCAGAGGCTATAACAGGAATTGGGCTTGTTCCTTTGCTTCTGTCTACAACACATGCAATACCAATGCACTGCCCGCCCCACTGTTCAATAACTCGCTTTGTTTCAAGGCTGGATATTCCTGTTGTAACAACATCCTCCATTATTAAACATTTTTCGCCCTTGTTAATTTCAAAGCCACGGCGAAGTGTCATTTCATTGTCTACACGCTCGGTAAAAATGCTGCGCTTATTCATCTGTCTTCCAAGCTCGTATGCATAAACTATGCCACCCATTGCAGGGCCTACAATAACGTCTATTTCGGTGTCTATCAGCTTTTTTGCTACCTCGTTTATAATTATTTGCGTTTTATCGGGGTACTGTTGCAATTTTGCCATTTGGCAATATGCATTGCTGTGCCTACCGCTGGAAAGTAAAAAATGTCCTTGTAAAAATGCCTCACACTCTTTTAATATATCAAGTTTATTATCCATTTTAAGCTCCGTTCTGTGCTACGAACACATAGTTTTAGTGGTTTTATATAGCGCTAGATAACGCATTATAGTAGCTGTTTTACTTATTAATTGTTATTTTTACTCAATATTATTTTAATATAGCGCAGCCTTTAATTTCTTCGATGTTTTTAACAGCGTTATTTAAAAGCCATTCCTCTATGCCTATGGCAATATCGGTACATGCCTTGGGGTTTAAAAAGTTTGCTGTGCCAACTTGTATTGCCGTAGCACCTGCCATTATAAACTCTATTGCATCTTCGGCTGTATATATGCCCCCAAGGCCTATTACAGGCACTTTTACCTGTTTGCACACCTGGTACACCATGCGCAGTGCAATTGGCTTAATTGCCGCCCCGGAAAGTCCTGCAAATACATTACTAAAAACAGGTTTTCTCTTGCTAATGTCTATTGCCATTGCCTGAAAAGTATTTACAAGGCTAAGCGCATCTGCACCGCTCTCTTCACATGCCACAGCCATTTCAACTATATTTTCTGCGTTAGGGCTCATTTTAACTATAAGCGGTTTTGATGTGCATTTTCTTACTCTGCTCACAACTTCTTTTGCACTTTGTGCCTTTATTCCGTACGCTATGCCACCGGCCTTTACGTTTGGGCAACTAATATTCAGCTCTATAAAGTCAATTTCGGTTTTATCAAGTAGGCTTGCACCTTGTTCGTACTCCTCAATTGTGCCGCCGCCCAAGTTTACCATAACTGCCGGCCCAAGTGTTTGCATTTTTTTAAGCTCGTTGTCTATAAAATGCTGCAATCCGGGGTTTTGAAGGCCTATTGAATTTATAAGGCCCGATGCTGTTTCATAAAGGCGAGCGCCCTCGTTGCCGTATTTTGGGTTTAGGGTTAGCCCTTTACTGCTTATTGCACCAATTTTTGTAAAGTCTACAATGTTTTCGTACTCGCTGCCAAACCCAAATGTACCCGAGGCCGCTATTACAGACGAGTTTAACTGTTTATTGCACAGTGTAATTTTACTCAAAGTCATAAACAATTTCCCCCTTAAATACAGGTCCATCTTTGCATACACAAAGCGGTTTATCTCCATGTTTTTTTGACGATTTACATGTGCAACCAAGACATGCTCCGATACCACACGCCATTTTTTCTTCTTTACTTACCCACATGGGTACATTGTGCTTTGCAAAAATTTCTGCGGTTTTTTTCATCATAATCTCAGGGCCACAGCAGCACACAGCGCCGTATGTTGTTGGGTTAATTAAGTCGGTTACATAACCTTTGTAGCCCACAGCCCCTGTCTCCGTAGAAACTTCAACTCTCTCGCACATGGGCATTGCCTCTTCAATTCCAAATGCAAAATTTCTGTATCCTGCATAAAGCACAACTTGTGCACCTTTACCTACAAGCTCTTTAATAAGCAGGCGAAGCGGTGCAACACCTATTCCGCCTCCAACAACGGCAATGCTTTTACCGTTTGAAGCTTTTACAATTTCATCCGTGTTAAATCCGTTGCCAAGAGGACCTGTTAAGCTTAAACTATCACCCTTTTTAAGTTCAGCTATTTTTTTAGTACCGTTGCCCTTAATTTCGTATAAAAAGCTAAGTATACCCGTATTAGGGTTATAGTAATTAACACTTATCGGGCGTGACAACACAGGCTCTTCGTTTATTTTCCACGCACGCAGCATATAAAATTGGCCAGCAATTGGAGAAAAATGCTCATCTTTGTTAAGCTGAACCGATAATAATTTCACGCTGTCTGTTTCATGTGTATTTGCTGTTACTTTTACCTCAAAGCTTTTTACAGGCATTGTAAATGTCCCCTTTCATACGAACGCACTCGTTGTAAGCAGCCTCCTCAAAGCGTGTATTTTGCTGTTTTTTATAGGCTAGTAACACACTTCTGCTACTGTTTACTACACCGCCATTTTGGCTTTTGTCTAAATATTGTGCTATATCCTCGGCCTTGCCCCCCTGTGCACCGTATCCGGGAATTAAGAAGAAACTGTCGGCATATTTTTGCCTAATTTCTTTTGCCTCCTCTATATGTGTGCCGCCTATTACAAGCCCAAGCGATGAATATCCGTTTTCGCCTATATAGGTTTTGCCCATATTGTTAAGTTTGTCTCCCACAAGGTCGTAAACATGGCGATTATCGGCCAATTTTTCGTATTCAAAATCCTTTGCCCCCTCATTAGATGTTCGGCAAAGCACAAAAACACCCTTACCTTTTTTTTGCATATATTCGGTGTACGGAGAGATAGAGTCTAGCCCCATATATGGCGAAAGAGTAATAAAATCAGCCTCAAAGTCGCCGTCAAAGTGCGCTACTGCATACATTTCGGCAGTTTTTGCAATATCGCCACGCTTAATGTCGGCAATGGTAAGCAATTTTTGCAATTTTAAATAATCCAGTGTGTTTTTGTATGCAACAAGGCCGTCAAGCCCTAGTGCTTCGTAATATGCAATTTGCACCTTAAAGCAGCCCGCAGCCTCTTTTGTTGCCTCTATTATATTTTTGTTAAATTCAAATATATTTTCGCCTTTCGACTTATTTTTATCTATAAAATCTTCAGGTAAGTACGAAAAATCGGTATCTAATCCAACACATACCGGACCTTTATTTTGTACTGCAATATACAGTTTATCCATGTTTGTCATAATAATCTCCGTTCTTTACAAAAAATATTTTTTTCTAACAAATTCATTTAAATTGCTCAAATTTTTTACTTGTTACTTCTTAGGTTATGGTTTAATAAAACAAGTTATTTTTCACAATACGTTATTTTTCCGCCCTTTATTGTTGTAATTACCTTGCCATGTAATTTAACCCCGTCAAACGGTGTGTTATTGCTTTTACCCGCAAAATTGTTTTTGTCTACAACATACTGTACATTTGTGTCTACTAGCACTATGTCGGCATCGTAGCCTTTTATAAGCTTGCCTTTATTTTCTCCCATAATCTTAGCAGGGTTTTCACTCATTAGCATGCTCAACTTATCAAGAGGAAGTTCGTTTTGTACACACAATTTTGTATAGCAAACGCTAAAAGCTGTTTCAAGGCCTACCATGCCCGGCGCCCCGTTTTCCTTTTCTTCGTCGGTGTGTGGGGCATGATCAGTAGATATAGCATCAACTTTACCCTGTTTTATTGCATTAATTAAATATTCTACATCTTGTTTTTCTCTTATTGGTGGGTTTACCCTAAAGCTATTGTCGTAAAACCATATGTGGTGCGGCGTTACTTCGCACGTTACATTAGTGCCGTTTTCTTTTGCGTCAATAATATTTTTTAAAGCTTGCTTTGTGCTCACATGGCACATATGAAGTTTTACTCCGGTATATTTTGCAAGGTGTAAATTTCTATCTGTTTCAATATTTTCAGCTAGTCTGTAATCTATTGGGCTTATGTCCATGTCCTCTGCGTGGCTCATTACTGTTAAGTCTTTTTCTTTTGCAATTTTCATTGCTTGCCACATTGTTAAATTACTTTGCACTCCCTTGCCGTCGTCGCTAATAAACTTTATGGGCTTTGACAAATTTTTTAAATGGTCAATACTTTTACCATCAAAGTTTTCTGTTATGCTAACACACTGATTTACATCACAAATTCCTATTTCTTTTGCTTTGTTCATCACACTAACTGCTATATTTTGATGCGAACAAACGGGATTTGTGTTTGCCATACACACAACAAGCGTATATCCGCCTCTTGCCGCCGCCATACTGCCGCTTTTAATATCCTCTTTGTACTCAAAGCCCGGCGTTCTAAAATGCGCATGCAAATCTATAAAAGCGGGCAAAGCCGTTAGGCCGTTTGCATCTATAACATTACTATCATTATAATTACTATTACTACTTGTAAGTACATTTTCAATAACTCGACCATTTATAACTATATCTATTTTTTCACCGGCTGCGTTTACTGCATTTTTGATTACCATATATTAAAATCCTCCAAAAAGGTAAAATTATAAAAAAAAACTTTTCCCAAAATGGGAAAAGTTAATAGCAATACAAATAATTAAAAGAAAAAATATACAAGCTGTGGCAAAAATTTTGTTTTGGCACATATTTAACCGACATGCATACTCTCCTTTATCAAAAACTAAACAACACAAATTTACACTGTCAAATATAATACCATTATATTTTAAAATTGTCAATACTAATTTCTGTTAATAAGTATTCATGTGTAACAGTATTTTTGTTAATATAGTCTACAAAACAAAATGTGTTTGATGAATAAAGTATTGCACACTTGCGCTTTATATTTGGCCCTTTATAATATTTATCGGAACTATTGATTGCTTTAATAAATTTACCCAAATTATCGTCTTTTATTTGTAGCACCTTTGGCAACCTGCCGGTT
>CAYJLZ010000084.1:0-889 GCA_964371265.1 uncultured Bacteroides sp.
GTTGAGCAAATTAAAGAGTACGAGGCAGAACTTTACGAAGAGCTTGACAACCTTTACAAAGACAGCATACTTGATAAAATTGTTGCTACTAAAGATTTAGGCGACGATATAAAAGAAGAGCTTCAAAAGGTGCTTACAGACTTTACGGCACGTTTTTTGCAAACTCACTAGTGAAAGGAGAGGCAACACATGGCTGCTTTGTCCATGAAGGATATTAAAATACGCATAAAAAGCGTAGAGAGTACAATGCAAATTACAAAAGCTATGGAGCTTGTTGCATCTTCTAAATTGCGAAGGGCAAAACAAAAGGCTGAAAACTCGCGCCCTTATTTTACCGAGCTGCACGAAACGCTTTGCAACATAGCTTACAGTAATACCGATTTTTCCTCGCCGTATGTGCAGGAAAGGCAGGTAAATAAGTCGTGCTATGTTATGATAGCGGGCGATAGAGGGCTTGCCGGAGGATACAACAGCAATATTTTTAAGGCTGTTGCCTCACACAGCAAGGGTAAAAACATTTGTGTGGTGCCAATTGGTAAAAGGGCACTGGACTATTGCCAAAGAAGGCAAATTGAAGTTGTTACCGCCGACTTTGCTATTGCAGAAAACGTTAGCCTTGGCGATTGCTTTTCAATAGGAAGAATGCTTTGTAAAATGTATTTAAAAGGCGAAATAGACGAAATTAATTTGGGTTATACAAATTTTGTTTCGATGTTAACGCAACAACCGGCGGTATTAAAGGCTTTGCCAATAAAATTTGTGCGTGAAAACGCAAAAAATTCTGCCGAGGCGCTTATTATGTACGAACCATCGTGCGAGAGCGTTTACAACGCAATTGTGCCGCAATATGTGGGTGGGCTTTTGTACGGCGCACTCTCAGAGAGCAGTG
>CAYJLZ010000084.1:899-9348 GCA_964371265.1 uncultured Bacteroides sp.
TTCGCTTGCAGAAAGCTCTGCCAGTGAATTTGGCGCAAGGCGCACAGCAATGGATGCCGCCAGCAAAAACGCAAAAGAAATGATAGATAAATTATCGCTGCAATACAACAGAGCAAGGCAGAGCAATATTACGCAAGAAATTACAGAGATTGTGGCGGGCGCAGAGGCATAGCGCTATGTGCCGAGCAAATATTTCTAAAAAGGAGATAAAGAGCTTATGAATCAAAAAAACACCGGCACAGTAACACAAATTATAGGGCCTGTGCTTGACGTGCAATTTACAAACGAAGAGTTGCCACAATTGTTAACTGCCCTAACAGTGCAAAACGGGGAAAATACAATTACTATGGAAGTTGCGCAGCATATAGGCGACAATGTTGTTAGGTGCATAGCAATGTCCGGCACCGACGGCCTTGTTAGGGGTGCTGTTGTAACAGATACCGGTGCACCAATTACAGTACCTGTGGGAGAAAAATGCCTTGGCCGCATATTTAACCTACTGGGAGACCCCATAGATAACAAAGAAGCACCCGATACCGAGGAGCGCTGGCCCATACACAGGCAAGCACCTAAGTACGACGAACAATCGAGCACAACCGAGATACTTGAAACAGGCATAAAAGTTGTAGACCTTATTGCGCCATACGCAAAGGGTGGTAAAATAGGCCTTTTTGGCGGCGCAGGCGTTGGCAAAACAGTTTTAATACAAGAGTTAATTAACAACGTTGCAAAACAACACGGTGGCCTTTCGGTATTTACAGGCGTTGGAGAGCGCACCCGTGAGGGCAACGACTTGTACAACGAAATGATTGAAAGCGGAGTTATCGACAAAACAGCACTTGTTTTCGGCCAAATGAACGAGCCGCCGGGAGCTAGGATGCGTGTTGCTCTGTCGGGCCTTACAATGGCAGAATACTTCCGCGACAGAGAAAATCAAGACGTTCTACTGTTTATAGACAATATCTTCAGATTTACACAGGCAGGCAGTGAAGTTTCAGCACTTCTTGGACGTATGCCGTCTGCTGTTGGATACCAGCCAACACTTGCAACAGAAATGGGCGCACTGCAAGAGAGAATTACATCTACAAAAAATGGTTCTATAACGTCAGTTCAGGCAGTTTACGTTCCCGCCGATGACCTTACCGACCCGGCGCCTGCAACAACGTTTGCTCACCTTGATGCAAAAACTGTTCTATCTCGTGAGATAGCATCGCTTGGTATTTACCCGGCTGTTGACCCGCTAGATTCGACATCTCGTATTTTGGCACCCGACATTGTTGGGCAAGAGCACTACGACGTTGCAAGAAACGTTCAACAAGTTTTACAAAGGCATAAAGAGTTGCAAGATATTATTGCAATTATGGGTATGGACGAGTTGAGCGAAGAAGATAAATTGACAGTTGCAAGAGCTCGTAAAATACAGCGTTTCCTATCGCAACCGTTCAGCGTTGCCGAGCAGTTTACAGGCATGGAAGGAAAATATGTGCCGCTAAAAGAGACAATAAGAGGATTTAAAGAGATACTTGAGGGTAAACACGACGAACTTCCCGAATCGGCATTTTTATTTGCAGGCACAATAGACGAAGTAGTTGAAAAAGCTAAAAACATTTAAAGGCGGTATGCAATATGAAAACTTTTACACTGCGTATTGCGACACCTGACGGCGAGTTTTTCAACGGTGAAGCCGAGCGTGTAATTGCACGTGCCATAGACGGTGACGTATGCATTATGGCAAACCACTCAAAATACTTTACAGCATTGTCAACGGGTATTGTACGTGTGCGCTCTGACGAAAAAGTGCGCCGTGCGGCTTGTAGCGGCGGTATGCTTAGCATAATAGATAACGTTGTGCGCCTTGTTGCCACAACGTTTGAGTGGGAAGAAGATATAGACAGAGATCGTGCTTTAAACGCGAAAGAAGCAGCGCAAAAAGCACTTGAGGCCGCAAGAGATGCAAAAGAAGTAGAGCGTGCAAAAGCAAGGCTTAGCAGAGCTTTGGTTAGGGTGCATTTAAGCGGTGGCGACAAATAAAATATGTAATAAATAAAAAAGGTAAATGCGTGGCATTTGCCTTTTTTATTATTTTAAGTATAAAGTATGCACAATTTATTAATTAGTTCAAATATGTGTTGATAAATAATGAAATTTATAATATACTGAGAGTAAGTTTAATTTAGCTGCAATAATATAAATTAACAAGATTAATGTTTTGCCTACGCTACTTATGATAGTTTGTATTTATAAATGGGTTTGTAATAAATATAATTGGCAGTTAAAGTTAGTTTTAAATTTTTATTAGTTATACTTAAATTAAAACTTGTGCATTTAGAAATGGAGAAATTGAAAATGTCTTTAAAAAATAAACGTGTTTTTTTAATAGTTCTTGATAGCATGGGTATAGGTGGTATGCCCGATGCAAAAGATTTTGGCGATGAGGGAAGTAACACGCTTGAGTCCATTGCTCAGAGCGATAAATTTAATGTGCCCACACTGCAAAGCCTTGGCCTATTTAACATAGATGATGTAAATGCAAAGCCACCTGTGCAAAAACCGCTGGGAAGCTTTGCTAGGCTACAAGAATCGTCTATGGGTAAGGATACAACAATAGGCCACTGGGAAATTGCGGGAGTTGAAAGTGAAAGGCCATTGCCTGTGTACCCAAATGGATTTCCCGATGAAGTGATAAAAGAATTTGAAAATAAAACAGGGCGAAAAACAATTTGCAACAAGCCGTATTCAGGCACCGATGTTATTAGAGATTACGGCATGCAGCATATGCAAACGGGAGATTTAATAATTTATACCTCGGCAGATAGTGTATTTCAAATTGCGGCAAACGAGGCCGTTGTGTCTGTAAAACAACTTTACGAGTACTGTGAAATTGCAAGAAATATTTTGAAGGGCGAACACGCCGTAGGTAGGGTTATTGCAAGGCCGTTTGTAGGAGATGCAGTTGATAATTTTAAACGCACATCCAACAGACATGATTACTCACTTAAGCCGCCCTCAAAAACAATGCTAGATTACTTGCAAGGTGCCGGATACGATACAATTGGTGTTGGTAAAATATACGATATATTTGACGGTGTAGGCGTTAGTGAAAAAATAAAAACAACCTCAAATATGAATGGAATGGACGAAACTATAAAACTTGCAGGCAGAGATTTTAACGGCCTTGCGTTTGTTAACCTTGTAGATTTTGACATGGTGTACGGGCACAGAAACGATGTGCACGGATATGCAAACGCTGCAACAGAGTTTGACATTAGGCTAAAAGAATTGTTGCCGCTTTTAAAAGATGACGATATGTTGATGATTACCGCAGACCACGGATGTGACCCCAAAACACCGTCGACAGACCATTCAAGAGAGTGTGCGCCGCTTTTAATTTACGGCAAAAATACAAAAGGCGATGTAAATTTAGGCACAATTAAAAGCTTTGCGTGCATAGCAAAAACAATTTGTGCTTATTTTGAAGTAGAGCAAAATTTATGTGGTGAAAATTTACTTGGTAAAATTAAAAAATAGATGTTAGATTTATAAAACATTGTCAAAAATAATAACGATGCGATAAAATAAAATTGCCGATGAAAAATTAGATTGGAGATTTAAAATTTGAAAAGCAAAAGAGTTGTGCGTGTATTACAAAACATTTTAATAACCTTGGCGGTGGGCTTTATTTATTTTTATGTGGAGCTGCCTGCAATAAATTTACAAGACGAAACATTCTACTATTTCTTTTTTATACTCAGTGCAACATATTGTGTTGCATCTGTAATAACATCAGGATTTTGGAAAAATTACACTAACAATACCGACTTAATAAAAAGCATACTTCAAAATTTTAAGGTGCCTGTGTTTGCATGCATTGCGCTTATTGTGCTTTTGTTTGTGGGAACAGTACTGTCGAGCCCGATAATTAGGGCAAAAGATTACAGCGAACTTTTACCGTTTGACAGGGGCGATTTTGCCACTGAAATTGAAGAGGTATCGTTTGAGAATATACCCATGCTTGACAAAGATAGCGCCCAGCAACTAGCAAACAGAAAACTGGGCGAATTATCGGATATGGTTAGCCAGTTTGAGGTTAGCACCGAAAACAACCAAATCAATTATAACGGTACACCAATACGTATAGTGCCGCTTGAATACGCCGATTTAATTAGGTGGTTTACAAACAGAGGCGAGGGATTGCCGGCATATATTATGATTGATATGGTTACCCAAAAAACCGACCTTGTGCGCCTTGATGAGGGTATGCGCTATACAACAAGCGAGCATTTAATGCGTAATTTAGAAAGGCATTTGCGCTTTAACTACCCAACATATATGTTCGATACACCGACGTTTGAAATAGACGAAGACGGAAACCCGTATTGGATATGCCCTACTATTGAAAAGACAATAGGTTTATTTGGCGGTGTAAATATTAAAGGCGCAGTAATAGTAGATGCTGTAACGGGTGAGTGCACTTATTACGATGCCGCCGACGTACCTCAATGGGTAGACAGAGTGTTTTCGGCAGAACTTATTATTGAACAGTACGACTATTACGGCCTTTACAACAACGGGTTTATAAACAGTATTTTTGGGCGCAGAGATGTTACAGTTACAACGGCAGGATACAACTATCTTGCGATAGATGATGATGTTTATATTTATACAGGCGTAACATCTATCGGTAGCGATCAATCGAACATTGGCTTTTTGCTAGCAAATCAGCGTACAAAGCAAACAAGCTTTTACAGTGTTGCAGGTGCCGAGGAGTATTCGGCAATGTCGTCGGCGCAAGGTGCAGTGCAGCATTTAAATTATAGTGCAACATTTCCGCTACTGTTAAATATTAACGGCGAGCCAACATATTTTATGGCACTTAAGGACGCCGCAGGCCTTGTGAAAATGTACGCAATGGTAAACGTTCAGCAGTATCAAATAGTTGCAACGGGCGCAACAGTACTAGAGTGTGAAACAGCGTATGAAAATTTATTGAGCCAAAACAACATAGTAGCGTCCGGCACTGAACAAGACAACACAATGCAGGGAGTTATAAGTGACATTAGGCACACTGTAATGGGTGGAGAATCGCACTATTATATAAACTTTGAAAACACACAGGAGTATTATGTTGTAAAAGCTGCCGAAAATGAAATAAGCGTTATATTAAATGTAGGCGATGAAATAAAACTTTCTTACAGCGAAGTAGACATGAACAATATATTTGATGCTACTTCGGTGGAGATAATAAACAAGGCACAGCCTACCGCGCAAGAGCAGCAGAGCAGTGAATTGCCTCAAAGCGAAGTTGAAAATGAAGAGAGTGCAGCAGTAGGGCAGCCACCTGAAAATGAAGACGAGCAAGGTGAGCAAAGTGATACACAAGAATAACAAAGCAATGTATAAGAATAATTAACGCGTCAGCAACCATTAGCAGTTAGGCTAACATTGTTAAAGTGTTGTAAGTTTAATTTAAAGCATTTTAAAAAGCCACAGCTATAAAATAAAAACGCTTACCTATATAAAAAAGGTAAGCGTTTTTTTATGCACATAGTATTTTTAATAATAACTTGTTTATTGAATGGGGAAAACACAATGTTATAAATTAACATTATATAATATAAACTAAATATTGCTTTTTTAAAATAGGATATAAACGATTATTTTTAAAAGCTAGCCTCTAAGCTTAAAAAACAGCCGCTAAGTGGCCGATAAAAATACCCAGTAGTATAAAACCGCAAAAACTTCTCTTAAGTAAGATGGCATTAAAGACATTATACCTGTATTTGATGATATTGAGGTAACACTGTTAAAACCTGCGTCTAGCGCATATTGCCCCGCCCTGTAACAGTGAAAATGATTTGTAGAGAATGCAACAGGCTGTGTTATATCAAAGCCACTGTCAATTAAAAGTTGCTTTGCAAATAAAAAATTTTCCTGTGTTGATGTACTCTTGTCCTCAACTATTATTTTTTCGCTCGGTATGCCTTTTGCAACAAGGTAGTCGTGCATGGCTACTGCCTCGGGTATGTTTTCGCCCGGGCCCATGCCTCCCGTTACAACAACTGTGATGTCCTCGTTTTCGGTGTAAAATTCGTATGTTGCGTCAAGGCGCCTTGCCAAAATGTCCGATACCCTGTCGCCCCTAAGTCCTGCGCCCAGCACAATTACACATTTTTCGTTGCCTTTTGCTTGCTGAGTAAACCCCATTACAATTAAAAATGTAATTATAAGCCCAATAAAAATTAAGCCTATAAAAAACAACACTTTTAATATCTTGCCTATACCGTAACTTGTAAATGCGTCTATTTGTGAATGAAAAAGGGTATAAACCCAAAAACAAGCTGTTATAAGGTAGGTTAAAAGTGAACCAAAATTTAAATTAGTATGCATAAAACGGTACACGCTGTCTATCGATAAAATAACAGATACAACTAAAAGAATTATAAACTTCAAAATAATCTCCAAATATAAAAAAATAAGTACTTAGGTATTGTATCATTTTATTTAAAAAATTACAAATTTTGCACTTAATAGTAATTTGAAATTGAAATTAAAGTAAATAACGATAAAAAGTGATATTTTAATTGACAAATACACATATTTCGTGCTATTATTCACAAAATGGTAACAATTATTGCATAATAATATTAGGGGTGATTTATATGAATTTTGTGGGTACATTTTGGGCATTATTGCCGCCGATAATTGCAATTTCTCTTGCACTTATAACAAAAGAAGTATACATATCTTTGTTTATTGGTGTGCTTTCGGGTGCAATGCTTTACTCTGACTTTTCTTTTATGGGCACTGTTGAAACAGTATTCAATGTCCTTATTGAAAAAGTGGGTGATTCGTGGAATGTAGGAATAATTATTTTTTTAGTGTTTTTAGGCATTATTGTGGCGCTTATGAACAAGGCAGGGGGTAGCGCTGCTTACGGTAAATATGCAAGTGAGCGCATAAAATCTAAACGGGGGGCAATGTTTGCAACTTTTGGCCTTGGCGCTCTAATATTTGTAGATGATTACTTTAACTGCCTAACGGTTGGCAGCGTAATGAGACCTGTAACCGATAAGTTTAATATTTCAAGAGCAAAACTTGCATATATTATTGATGCAACAGCAGCACCCATATGTATAATAGCACCTATATCTTCTTGGGCGGCAGCAGTTACGGGGTATACATCGGGCAACGGTTTTACACTGTTTTTGCAAACAATACCATATAATTTGTACGCATGGTTAACAATAATAATGGTTATTGTTATAGCATACACACAAAAAGATTTTGGAAGCATGCAGGAACATGAACTTGCAGCACAAAACGGAGATTTGTTTAACAACAATAAAGATTACACGGACAACGAAACAACACAGGTAAATAAAAACGGCAAGGTAGCTGATTTAGTAGTGCCGATAGTTTCGCTTATAATTTTTTGTGTTTTAGGCTTAATATACACAGGCGGCTTTTTCTCGGGCGAGGGAATTTCGTTTATAGATGCATTTGCATCAAGCAACGCATCAATGGGTTTGGTGCTTGGCTCGTTTTTTGCGCTTGTACTTACGTTTGTGCTTTACATAGCAAGAAGAGTATTGAGTTATAAAGAATTTGCCGATTGCTTTCCGGTAGGTTTTAAAATGATGGTGCCTCCAATATTGATTTTATCGCTAGCATGGACACTGGGAGGTATTTGCAGAGATTACTTACAGGCAGGCCTTTTTGTAGAGTCAATACTTGCAAATTCGCAAGCTTTATCAAACGCATTTCCTGCTATATTGTTTTTAATTGCACTGGGACTAGCGTTTTCAACAGGTACTTCGTGGGGTACGTTTGGCATATTAATACCCATAGTTACAGAAGTTTTTCCCGAGGGGTCGTCACTTTTAATAATATCAATAGCAGCAATATTGGCAGGGGCTGTTTGTGGTGATCATATTTCACCTATATCGGACACAACAATTATGGCCTCGGCTGGTGCGCAGTGCAACCATGTGGCGCACGTTAGCACGCAAATACCATATGCATTAACAGTTGCGGTTTGCTGCTTTGTAGGCTATTTAATAGCAGGGTTTACACAAAATGTGTTTATAACTTTTGCCGCAGGGTTATTAATGCTTGCAATTTGTTTGTTTGTAATACTAAATAAGTTTGCAAATAAAAGCAAAACTTAATTATAAAATATAGGTACATTAAGCGGTATCAATGTTTATTATTAAAATAAGTGAAAAATCTTATCAAAATTATTGATTTTGGTAAGATTTTTATATTTATGTACAAAGTAAAATAATATGTATACTATGCAATTTTTAATTAGTTTAATTGGATTATTAGAAAGTTTTACTTGACATATTTGTGTATTTTTATTATAATAACCTTTAGGGAAATTAATTGAATTATTATTTAATTACAATTAACCTTGTAATAATTGTCGGGGTGTAGCGCAGTTGGTAGC
>CAYJLZ010000085.1:0-2172 GCA_964371265.1 uncultured Bacteroides sp.
AGGCAGTGCAAAAAGTTCAGCATCGGGCGCTGCAATTATTCACTTCTTTGGCGGTATACATGAAATTTACTTCCCATTTGTACTAATGAATCCAATATTAATTTTGTCAACTATTGCAGGCGGAGCATCCGGCGTATTTATTTTCTCGATGTTTGATGGCGGTTTAACAGGCCCTGCGGCACCGGGAAGTATAATTGCTCAAATGATAATGACTCCAAGCGATTCCTACTTCGCAAATATATTAGGCATAGTTGTTTCTATAATTGTTACATTTATAGTATCTGCAATACTGCTTAAAAAATTTGGTAAAGATGCAGATTTGGACAAAGCAAAAGAAGAAGTTCAAGCGGCTAAAAATCAGGCAAAAGGCATTGTGGTTGAGGCTAGCCCAAGTGTAGGCGAAACAAACTTAAAAAACGCTAAAAAAATTGTTTTTGCCTGTGATGCAGGCATGGGTAGCAGCGCAATGGGCGCAAGTAAACTGCGCAAAAAATTAAAAAATGCCGACATAACAGACATTGAAGTTATTCATCATCCTGTAAGCGAAATACCACAGGACGCCGACATTGTTGTAACGCACAACCAGCTTAAAGAAAGAGCAATTGAAGCTAACCCAAATGCCTACTTAGTAACTATACACGACTTTTTAAATGCACCGGAATACGAAAAACTTATAAGCGATATTAAAGAGCATAAAGGAGTATAAGATGATTACAATTACCTATACAATTACTGACGAACAAGGAATTCACGCAAGGCCTGCCGGACTTTTGGCAAAAGAGGCACAAAAATTCACATCTGCCATTACAATAAATAAAGGCGAAAAAACAGCAGATGCAAAAAAACTGTTTGCTCTTATGAAACTTTCGGCAAAAAAAGGAGAAGAACTTGTTATTACGGTAGATGGAGAAGACGAAATAGAAGCTGCAAGCACAGTAGAAAGCTTTTTAAAAGATAACTTATAAGAAACAGTGTTAAACAGGGGGTTTTTAAATGCAGATAATATCGCAACGGCTGGCCAAAATTTTTCAGTTGTTAATAGAACGCGGCAAACCTATAAGTGTTAACGAGTTTGCAAAAACTTTAAATGTTAGCAGGCGCACTGTATTTAGAGAACTTGAAAACATTGAAACTGTTTTAGATAAATTTAACATAAAACTTGAAACAAGTTTAAAAGAAGGGCTTTACTTAAACGGCAACAAAGAAAACATAGACGAGTTTAAGCAAACAATAATTAAAACTCAAAAAAACACAGCTTTTTGTAAAGACGATAGGCGAAATACATTTGCCCTTGCACTGCTTAATAATGTCGATTTTCAAAAACTATACTATTACTCCAGTATTTTAGATGTCAGCGAATCGACCTTAAGCTTAGACCTTGGCGTACTCGAAAACGAATTTAACAAATTTGATATAAAATTGCTTCGAAAACAAGGCCTAGGCGTAGCAGTGCAAGGTTTGGAAAAAGATATACGAAAAGCTATGGTTTACTATTTAACAAAAATACAAGAGCAGCGCGAAAACAACGAAATTTTAACAAGTAAATTTAAATTTCCAAAAGATAACATTACAATAGAAGTTAAAAATATATTATCTCTTATGTCTTTACAGCTAGACTGGATAACGCTTGATACTTTAAAAATTTTACAATTAAGGCTGAGCGTTCAAATTTCACGCATATTGGAAGGCCGACACGTGAAAAATGAAGAAATTTTTGCACAAAGTGGCGTATTGTGGCAGCTATCCAAAAAAATAGCAGATGAAATACAAAAGCGCTTTGATATAAAACTTAGTGACTTTGAGGTTATAAGAATAAGCAAAGGGCTTATGGCCACACGAGCAAAATACAAAAACCCAATAAGTGAACAAGATGAAGCTTTGGCGTATAACAAAGCATTAAGCTTAACATATTTGCTTATAGAAAATTTTGATGACAGACTGGCTCCTACACTTAAAAATGATGAGGAATTTGTTAGAGGTTTAAGTGTACATTTATGGTCGGCTATTGAACGAATAAAAAACGGATATGAAATAAAAGACCCCCTCGACGGGCAAATAAAAACAGAATTTCCTGATATTTATAAGCGCTCTTTAATGGCGGCGCAAATTTTACGGCAAGAGTTTGGCAAAGACGTGCCCGAAGGAGAAATTGTTTGCATTGCAGCACATTTT
>CAYJLZ010000085.1:2182-2533 GCA_964371265.1 uncultured Bacteroides sp.
CGCAGCAGTAATGCAAATAGGCTGCAAAAAATTACATCGCAAGCTAAAGGTTGCTATTATTTGCCTGGGTGGAATAGGTGTTTCTTACATGCTAAACAGCCAAGTTAAAAAGCACTTTTCAAACGAGATAACAGCAGAAGTTTGCGACTATAACAGCAAAGAACAGTGGCAAAACAGTGATTTTATTATTTCTACAATACCACTTGAACTCAGCGATAAAACTGTTGTAAACGTAAGCCCTATACTTACTAAAAAAGATTGCGAAGTAATTAGAAACACCATAGAAAATACAAAAGCAATTTGTGCCGACTTGCAACACGAACACACAGGAGAAGTGAGCTCAAATATTAT
>CAYJLZ010000085.1:2543-9019 GCA_964371265.1 uncultured Bacteroides sp.
ATTAGCGCAAAAACGCACCTTGAAGAAATACAAGCAATATTAAACAACTTCACAAACATTATAGTAAGTGATGTGCGTACAGTTGACGACATAGCCAAGTTTGTTGGTTTTCGCTTTGCAAGCAACGAAGAAAACGGCAAGCTGATTTATAAAGACCTTATAAAACGCGAAGAAATTTCTTCACAAGTTATAAAAGGGCTTGATTTACTTCTTTTGCACTGTGTATCAAGCGGTGTTAAACAGCCTTTAGTCGCTATGATATCATCAGATAATGGTAGCATTAAAAACGCTTTTGAAGAGACTGCAAAAGTTTGCCTTGTGGCATTATTGCCACAAACAGCAAGCGCCGATGTAAAAACAGCAATAGGGCTTATAAGCAGCGAAATAATAGAAGATGATTGCTTTTTAAATAGCCTGTTAAACATAGATGAGAAAGCTGTATTTTTAAAATTACAGCAGTTAATGCAAACGCATTTATCACAGTATTTTGCGCAGTTATTTAGGTAAAATATAGTCGACAATAGTTGAAGCTACATAGCAATATTTTTCTTATTAATTAGCTTCTGCCTTAAATTTAATAAATAAAGGAGACCTCGAAATGTTAAATGCAGAAAACATACTTTTAAACCAACCGTCTACAAACAAAAAAGAAGCCATAGAGCTTTGCGGCAAGCTTTTAACCGAAGCCGGCTATGCAAAGGAGCAATACACCGAGGGCATGATAGCACGTGACAACAATTTTTCAACCGCAATAGGTAATATGATAGCAATTCCTCACGGCGAAAAAGAGTATAAAAAATATATTTGCGTAATAACTTATCCCGAAGGCATACAGTGGGACAATATGACAGTAAAACTTGTTGTTGGCATTGCAGCTCTGGGCGAAGAGCATTTAGACATTTTAGAAAATATTGTAGATGTGCTTGAAGAAGAGAGTGACGTTGAAGATTTAGTAAATGCAAACAGCAAAGAAAAAATTATAGCGCTTTTTACAGGAGGCAAATAAATGATAATAACATTAACATTAAACCCTGCCGTTGATAAAACTGCAATAATTACCCCGCTTAAAGCAGGAGGATTAAACCGCGTACAAAGTTTTACGCAAGACGCCGGCGGCAAAGGCATAAATGTTTCAAAAGTAATATCCATGCTTGGCGCAAATAGTGTGGCAACAGGCTTTATGGGCGAAGAAAACGCAGATGTTTTTAAAAGCGCTTTAGCTAAACTTAATTGCAAATTTGATTTTATAAAAGTCGCAGGAAGCACAAGAACTAACTTGAAACTTTATGATGAAGTTAACGGTATAACAGAAATTAACGAGCCCGGTATTTTTGCCGACGAAAAGCAAGTTGAAAGGCTCATTCATGAAAACTTATTTACATATGCTTGCCGAGATGCAATTTTTGTACTTGCCGGAAGTATGCACAAAAATGCCGACGCAGGTTTTTACAAAAATTTAACGCATCTTTTAAAGCAAAAAGGCTCACAAGTATTTTTAGATGCAGATAATGAGGCTTTTGCCCTGGCATTGGAGGCAAAACCCGACTTTATAAAACCGAACAAAGAAGAACTTCTTCGCTATTTTAAAAAAGAAAGCGCAAGCGAGCAAGAGCTTTTAGAAATGTGTAAATCTCTTACAGAAAAGGGCATCGGCACTATTGTACTATCTTTGGGACCACAGGGTGCAATATTTGTAAGCAAAGACGAAGCTTACAGTGCTAATGCAGTAGACGTGGAAGTAAGTTCAACAGTAGGTGCCGGAGATAGTATGGTGGGTGCATTTGCATATGCAGTTGTAAACCGGTTAAGCTTTGTTGAAGCCGCAAAACTTGCTATGGCTTGCAGTGCAGGTGCAGTTACAACAAAAGGCACAAACCCACCTACACTTGAGCTTGTTAACAAATTAAAAGAACAAGTAGTATTAAACAAAATTTATTAAATGAAAGGATATATTTATGATTACAAAAGCTGTTAGATTATATGGTGAAAACGATTTGAGGTTGGAGGAATTTGAGCTTCCTGAAATTAAAGACGATGAAATACTTGTAAAAATAATTAGCGACAGCATATGCATGTCTACATATAAGCTGTTAATACAAGGAAAAAAACATAAACGTTGCCCACAAGATGTAGACACAAACCCTGTTATTATAGGGCACGAGTGCGCAGGAGATATTGTTAAAGTAGGTAAAAAATGGCAAAATGAATTTAAACCGGGTGAAAAATTTGCACTTCAGCCTGCATTAAATTATATGGGTAAACTTGATTCTCCGGGTTACTCCTACGTTCACTGTGGTGGCGCCGCAACATACTGCATAATGCCACAAGAGGTTATGGAACTTGGTTGTTTGCTCCACTACGATGGCGATAGTTACTTTGATGCGTCTTTGGGCGAACCAATGAGCTGTGTAGTTGGCGGATACAACATAATGTACCACACAAATAAAGTTAATTACGACCATAAAATGGGCATAAAAGAGGGTGGCAACGTGCTTATTTTAGGTGGCTGCGGCCCGATGGGACTAGGTGCGGTAGAATATCCGCTTGTTGCCGGTAACCGCCCTGCAAAAATTGTGGTTACAGATATTGATGACAACCGTATAAATAGAGCAAAACAGCTAATTACACCTGAGTTTGCAAAGCAAAAAGGTGTTGAACTTACTTATTTCAACCCAAAAAAATCTGCCGATGCGTATAAGGAACTTCTTGAAATTTCAGGCGGCGAGGGTTTCCACGATGTATTTGTATATGCGCCAATTAAAGAGCTTTGTGAAATGGGTGATAAGCTTATGGCGTTTGACGGCTGCATGAACTTCTTTGCCGGCCCATCTAATGCCGATTTTACAGCTGAAATTAACCTTTATAACTGCCACTACATTTCAACACATATTTTAGGCAGCACAGGAGGCAACATCGACGATTTAAAAGAATCGATTAAACTTGCAGAAGAGAAAAAACTACACACAGCAGTTATGGTTAGCCACATTTGCGGCATTGATGCCATTGCTGAAACAACTGCAAAACTACCCGAAATAAGGGCCGGAAAAATATTGAGCTACACTCAATTTAACTTGCCGCTTACAGCTATTGATGACTTTGAAAAACTTGGCGAAAAAGACCCGCTTTTTGCAAAACTTGCACAGTGCACAAAGACACAAAATGGGCTTTGGAGTGCTGAGGCAGAGAAAATTTTACTTGAGCATTTCAATGTAGTTTAAAACAAACTTTTAAATATTTTTAATAGGAGGTGTAAAAATGGTTGTTCTAAATGGTATCGGTGTTTCTAAAGGTATTGCAATAGGCACCCTAACATTTTCTAAAAAAACAGTTGTTACAGTGGAAAAGCGAACAATACAAGACACAAAAAGTGAAATTGACCGCTTTGAATCATGCAGAGCAAAAGCCATTTTACAACTTGGACAACTGGCTGTTATAACGGCTAAAAAACTTGGAGAAGAAAATTCTTTGCTTTTTCAAATACACCAAATGATGCTTGAAGATTTAGATTACCATGACACAATTGTTAGTTATATTGAAGACAATATGATATGCGCGGAGTTTGCCGTTAGCGAAGTAGCAAAAGAGTTTGCACAAATGTTTAGCGAAATGGACGACGAGTATATGAAAGCTAGAGCAGTTGATGTTGAAGATGTTTCCAGACGTGTTATTGAAATTTTAATGGGTGTTGAAACTGACAATTGCTTGTTTGACAGCCCGTCTATTTTAGCCGGCGATGATTTTACACCAAGCGAAACTGCAACGTTTGAGAGAGAAACAGTGTTGGGCCTTGCAACAGCAAACGGAAGCAAAAATTCTCACACTGCAATATTTGCAAGAACATTAGCCATACCTGCCGTTATAGGCCTTGGCGAGAACCTAAAAAAAGAATATGAAGGCGAAGTAATTGTACTTGACGGCGAAACAGGTGAAGTAATTATTACACCCGACGAAGAAGTTTTAAAAGAAAAACTTGATAAAAAAAATAATTTTGAAAAAGAGCAAGAAAAGCTAAAGCAATACATTGGCAAAAAAACTGTTACAAAAGCAGGGCGAGAGATAAAACTTTATGCAAACATAGGCTCTGTCGGCGATGTTAAATCGGTTTTGGAAAATGATGCCGAGGGAATAGGGCTTTTTAGAAGTGAGTTTTTATACCTTGAAAGCAATGATTACCCTAGCGAAGAGGCCCAATTTAACGCATATAAAAAAGTTGTGGAAAAAATGGGTGAAAAACCTGTAATAATTAGAACAATGGACATAGGTGCTGACAAGCAAGCCGACTATTTTAATTTGCCAAAAGAAGAAAACCCAGCACTTGGTTATAGAGCAATAAGAATTTGCTTAACGCAAACAGATATTTTTATAACTCAGTTAAGGGCAATTTATAAGGCCGCTTCATATGGTAATGTTTATATTATGCTGCCTATGATAAATTCACTCTCAGAGGTTAAAAAGGCAAAAGAAATTATTGAGCAGGTAAAAATACAATTAAAATCTGAAAATGCAGATTTTAAAGCAAACATACCTGTTGGCATAATGATAGAAACGCCGGCGGCCGCTATTATTAGCGACATTTTGGCAAAAGAAGTAGACTTTTTCAGCATAGGTACAAATGACTTAATACAGTACACTCTTGCAACAGATAGGCAAAACGAAAGCATAGCCGAATTTTGTGATACACACCACGAAGCTGTGTTAAGGCTTATAGAGCTTACAGCGAAAAATGCGCATGAAAACGGAATTTGGGTAGGTATTTGCGGAGAACTTGGCGCAGATAAAGATCTGTATGCTTTTTACGACAAAGTAGGTATAGACGAGCTATCTGTTATACCATCGCTGGTTTTAGAGTGCCGCGAAAAATTGAGTATTACATAGCCACAAGGTTTTTACCGGCTTGCTATAAAGATACTTTTTATCTCCATTAAAAATTAAGCATAAAAATCCCATCGACTTAAAAAAGTCGATGGGATTTTTTTAGCTTATGTCTGTTTTTTACGCTTTATTTCTTTTGCCTTCTCTTATACCTCTCAAAACTTGGTTTAAAGCATATTCTACTTCATCATTACTTGTGGCCATAACTCCTTCTAGGGGATACTTTAACTTCAATTCCTTATATTTATCTTCGCCCATTCGATGATAGGGAATAAAATCAAGCGCTTTAATATTTTTTAATTTTGACAAAAAAAGCCCTAGCTTGAATAATGCATCATCATTTAAAGTTCTGTCTTTAATTATAACATGCCGTATCCAAACGTCTTTATTAATATTTGAAAGATAATGCGCAAATTGTAATATATGTGTATTTTCCACAGCGGTTAGGCGAAGGTGCTCCTCATTATCTATATGTTTTATATCAAGCAATACAAGGTCGGTCACTTGCATTAACTTGTCAAATTCAGCTTTATGTTTTAAATTAAATGTTGCTCCGGAAGTGTCTAATGCTGTGTGTATTCCTCTGCTCTTAAACTTTGCAAACAGTTCGGTTACAAAGTCAATTTGCAAAAGAGGTTCACCGCCTGTAACGGTTATTCCCCCTTTTGTAAAATCACTTGTCTGTTCAAACTTTGATAATATATCATCAGTCGACAGCACACTGCCCACTCCTATGCTCCACGTATCGGGATTGTGACAATAGGCACAGCGAAGCGGGCACCCCTGTAGAAACACTACAAAGCGAATGCCCGGGCCGTCTACTGTTCCAAAAGTATCAAATGAGTGAATATATCCGTTCATTTTTTTACAACTTTGAATGGAATGTGCGTGATATGATATCGTCTTGTTGTTCTTTGTTCAGCTTTACAAAATTAACCGCATATCCGGACACGCGTACCGTAAGCTGCGGATACTTTTCAGGATGATTTTGTGCATCTAAAAGTGTTTCTTTTGTAAAAACATTTACATTAAGGTGGTGCCCACCCTTTTGTGTATAACTATCAAGCAACTCTACTAGGTTGTCTATTTGCTGTTTACTTGCCATTTCATTATCTCCTTTTTTAGTCTACATTTTCATTTGGCTGCATGCAAGCAAAATTTCCTGCATCACAATCATTAACACCGCTTATTTCCATGCTCACATCGTCTATGTTAAAATCGCCAAAAAATACTTGTTCGTCTTTACCAAGTGCCCCGGGAACTATCGAAAAAGTGTCCGAAATTCCGTCAAGTGCATCCATAAACGGAAGTTTAGCAACTGAGGCAAGTGATGCCGCTGCACCACTGGTGTCTCTGCCATGCATTGGGTTTGCCCCCGGTGCAAAGGGCACACCTGCTTTTCTTCCGTCGGGGGTGTTGCCTGTTTTTTTGCCGTATACAACATTAGAAGTAATAGTTAATACCGACATAGTTGGAACACCGTTTCGGTACGTATGAAATTTACGAATTTTTTCCATAAAGTTGTGTATAATGTCGGTAGCAATGCTGTCAACCCTATCATCATTATTTCCAAATTTAGGGTAATCGCCCTCTACTTGATACTC
>CAYJLZ010000085.1:9029-9331 GCA_964371265.1 uncultured Bacteroides sp.
TATTTAATAGCACTTAGCGAGTCGGCTATAACCGAAAGCCCCGCAATACCGGTTGCAAAATAGCGCTTAACTTCTCTGTCATGCAAAGCCATTTGCACACGCTCATAACAGTACTTATCGTGCATATAGTGAATTATGTTAAGCGTATTTACATATAATCCTGCAAGCCATTCCAGCATATCATCGTATTTTTGTACAACGTCATCATATTCAAGATATTCAGTTGTTATAGGGCGATATTTAGGACCGACTTGAATTTTCAGTTTTTCGTCTACACCACCGTTTATTGCATAAAGCAGGCA
>CAYJLZ010000086.1:0-5588 GCA_964371265.1 uncultured Bacteroides sp.
ATTAAGCCCTTTGGGCTGTTCTCCCGGTGTGTATGGCACAAGCTTACTAAGCTTTTTATCAAAAAATCTACTCATTTCAATCTCCGCTACATAAAATTATAATTCTAAATTAAAACGTGTGGCAACACTTTTTGCATGCCCGTCAAGCCCTTCACTAAGTGCTAAGCGTATTACATCGTCTTTTGCTGCTTCTAGTGCTTGTTTAGTGTAATATATAAAGCTGGACTTTTTTACAAAATCATCTACCGATAAAGGTGAAGAAAATGCAGCTGTACCATTAGTTGGCAATGTATGGTTAGGCCCTGCAAAATAGTCTCCCAGTGCCTCCGGTGCGTATTTGCCTAAAAAAATACTGCCTGCATTTTTTATACTGTTAAGCAAGTCAAACGGCTCGTCTGTACAAATTTCAAGGTGTTCGGGCGCAATTTCATTTGCAATTTCCACTCCCTGCATTAAGTTATCGGCTATTATAATCTTGCCGTTGCTATCAATTGATGCTCTGGCAATCTCACTTCTGGAAAGTAAGGGTATTTGTCTTTCAAGCTCGTTTGCAACGTTTTGTGCAAGCTTTTCATCATCGCACACCAGTACTGCACTAGCCATTTTGTCGTGTTCGGCTTGGCTTAGCATATCGGCGGCAACATGAACAGGGTTAGAGGTTTTATCGGCCAATACAAGTATTTCGCTTGGGCCTGCTATCATGTCAATATCCACAAGCCCAAAAACCAGTTGCTTTGCCATTGCAACAAAAGCATTTCCCGGGCCTACTATTTTATCTACTTTTGGTATGCTTTGTGTGCCGTATGCAAGCGCTGCAATTGCTTGTGCACCGCCTGTTTTAAATATTTTTGTAACACCTGCCACTTTTGCCGCTGCCAATATTTCTTTTGGTATATTTCCACTTTTTCCCGGAGGTGTTACCATAACAATTTCGCTTACTCCTGCAATTTTAGCGGGTATTGCGCTCATCAATACAGTCGATGGATACCTTGCTGTTCCTCCCGGTACATATATTCCCGCACGCTTTATTGGCATTACTTTTTGCCCTAATATAATGCCTTGCTCGTCGTTTACCGAAAAGTTGTTTTTTGCTTGCCTTTTGTGAAAATCTTCAATATTAATAGCAGCCTTTTCAAAAGACTTAATTAGCGCTTTATCAACGCTATTATATGCATTAGTGATCTCTAGATCACTTACAGCTAAATTTTCTATATCGGCGCCATCAAATTTTTTAGTGTATTTCTTAACTGCGTCGTCTTTATTGGCTTTTACATCTTCAATTATAGCAATAACATCATTACGTATAGTATCACTTATGCTGTTATCGCCTCTAAACAGTATTTCGTTTATATTAACATCACTGTATTTAATAATTTTTATCATTTTACCTCTCCGCGTATATTTTATATAATGCTGTGTATTATATAATTTTTATTTTAGTAGACTGTTACAAATATCGTTTATCTTATCAGAGTAAAAAGGATACGCCGCCTTATTGGCTATCAATCTTGCACTACTGTCTGCTATGTGTTCAAAAACACTCAAATTATTTTCTTTTAATGTTTTGCCTGTTTCCACAATATCTACTATTACATCCGATAAATCTAAAATAGGTGCAAGCTCTATACTGCCGTTTAATTTAATTATTTCTATTTGTCTACTCTTACCGTTGTAATATTCCTTTGCTATGTTTGCGTATTTAGTTGCAACTCTTAAAGGTAAACTCAAGTCCTCTTTCCAACCATTTTTTGCCGCAACGGCTATTTTACACTTACCTATGTCTAAATCAAGTAATTCATACACATCCGGTTTTGTTTCCATCAAAGTGTCCTTGCCAACAACTCCTAAATCTGCAGCGCCGTGCTCTACATATATGGCAACATCGCTGGGTTTTACAAGCAAGTATCTAACTTCTTTTTGTTCGTTTTCAAAAACAAGTTTTCTGTTGTCTTGTTTTATTTCATCGCAATTGTATCCCAATTTTTCAAACATCTCGTATACTTTATTTCCAAGTCGCCCTTTTGGCAGTGCTATATTTATCATGTTAACACCTCTTTTATATCCTTGAAATTAAGCACTGTTTTAAAGCGCAAATTGTTTTGCATTTGATTTTGATTTATTGCCATTACACTTTTATATTGCACTTGCAATTTTTTTACTGCTCTCATTACATCAAGCGCATCGTCAGTGTCTTTGTATATCAATAATGTTTCTATATCATACTCATTTTCGCTTGCAAATGCTCTGTCAAGTTCTGCCAAATAAACAGCAAACCCAAATGCTTTTTGCGGCTTGTTAAAGCGCTTCATCATATTGTCATATCTTCCGCCTACAAGCACTGCACTCGGTACTTTTTTAACATATCCATTCAACATTATTCCGTTATAATAATCTGCATTGCTTGTTATTGAAAAATCCAGTCTGAATTTTTCGGTATTTATAATAGGTTTTAATGCACTGTAAATATTGCACAAATCATTATAAGCCATTTCCATTTGCTCACAACATATAAGTTGTTTTGCTTTTTGCAAAGTAATATCAAAACCACCCGAAAGACTTATAAATTGCTTTAAAGTTTCAATTTCTATATCAGTACAATTTGAATTTTTTGCAATTAATAAAAGCTCGTGTGTATTTTTGCTTTTTATAGCTTCTTTCATTTGGTCCTTTGCACTTGACAATATATTAAACGAATTTAAAAGCCCTGTTACAAAACCCATATGGCTTATATTAAGCATATACTCTTCGCTTATAGTCTCTAGGCTTTGCATGGCAAGCATAACTGTTTCTGCCTGAGAATACACATCGCTACACCCAATAAACTCTACGCCCATTTGCCTAATTTCTCTTATATCTCCGCTAACAGGCATTGTTCTAAATACGCTTTCAATATAAAACACCTTTTTAATTGTATCTGTGTCTTTAGTATTTTTAATAATGCTCATTGTAACATCAGGCTTTAAAGCTTTTAACTTACCTTTTGCATCGGTAAAAGTTACAATTTTAGTGCTATTTAAAAAATCTTTATAATTTACATACATATCATAGTTTTCAAAATTGCTCATCTTATATCGGCTGTACCCACTCATAAAATACAGATCCTTTAATTGTTCAATAACTTTTTCTTCTTTTAAAGTATTTTGCTCAAACTTGTTACTGTTCACAATGCACGCTCCTCTTTTGGTAAAAGTAAATTCTTTTAATACTATACAACATTAATACACTTTAGTCAAGTAAATTAGTAAAGTTATTGTTGTATTTTTTTCTTGACAATATTTATTTGATGTGATAATATAATTTTATAAAATTTATAGGCTATGATAGGGAATAAAAAACATAATTTGAGTTATAGAGAGTTGTCGGCTGGTGAAAGGCAATACCGAATGTGTTAATACTCGCCCTTGAGCTTGCACCCGAAAGGCTTTGTTTAGTAGGCGTGTACGTTTTTGACATACGTTACAATGTCATGCTGTTTTATGTATTACATATTTGACGGCACAGAGAGGTTGCAACTGCAACAATAAGAGTGGTACCGCGCAGATATTTAATTATCTACGTCTCTTAGCCAAATACTGGCTTTGAGGCGTTTTTTTATTGCCTTAAAGCTTAAAAAATTACATAGCCAATAAAATTTATTTAGTAAACTTTTTTGGCAGAATGGAGAAAAAAATGAAAAATGCAAGTAAGTATAAAGCAGGATTTTACAGTGCACCTAAAACAGCAATGAAGTGGGCAACAAAAGATAAAATAGACAAAGTTCCTTTGTGGTGCAGTGTTGATTTGCGCGACGGCAATCAAAGCCTAATAGTACCAATGAGCCTTAAAGATAAACTGGAGTACTTTAATTTTTTAGTAAAAATAGGATTTAAAGAGATTGAAGTGGGCTTTCCTGCTGCAAGCGAAACAGAGTATGAATTTTTAAGAAGACTTATTGAGGACAACTTAATACCGAATGATGTTACAGTTCAGGTATTAACACAGTGTCGCGAGCATATTATTCGCAAAACTTTTGATGCACTTAAAGGCGCACCCAGTGCAATTGTTCATTTTTATAACTCAACCAGTGTTGCCCAAAGGAAACAAGTATTTAAAAAGTCGAAAGACGAAATAAAAGAAATAGCAACAGACGGAGCAAAACTTGTAAAGCAACTTGCAAGTGAATATGAGGGCAACTTCCGCTTTGAGTACAGCCCCGAGAGCTTTACCGGAACAGAGCCCGAATATGCACTTGAGGTATGTAATGCAGTACTTGATATATTAAAGCCTACTGAGGATAATCCTGTTATAATAAATTTACCTGCAACTGTTTCAATGAGCATGAGCCACGTATATGCAAACCAAATTGAGTACATGTGTGACAATTTAAAGTACAGGCAAAATGTTATTGTAAGCTTGCACCCACACAACGACAGAGGCTGTGGAGTAGCCGATACAGAGCTTGGCCTACTTGCAGGAGCCGATAGAGTTGAGGGAACACTTTTTGGCAATGGTGAGCGAACAGGCAATGTAGATATTGTTACGCTTGCAATGAATATGTATAGCCAAGGCTTAAACCCGATGCTTGACTTTACCGACATGCCAAGCGTTGTTGCACAGTACGAAAAAAGCACAAATATGCGTGTGTACGAGCGCACACCTTATGCAGGTGCACTTGTATTTGCAGCATTCAGCGGTAGTCATCAAGATGCAATTGCTAAAGGCATGAAACACAGGCAAGATAATAATTTAAATGAGTGGACTGTTCCCTATTTGCCAATTGACCCAAAAGACGTAGGCAGAGAATACCAAACAGATGTTATACGAATTAACAGCCAAAGCGGCAAAGGTGGTATCGGATACATTCTCGAGGAAAATTATGGTTACGATTTGCCATCTAAAATGCGTGAGGTTTTGGGGTACTTAGTCAAAGACATTTCTGATAAAATGCAAAAAGAACTTAGCCCACTTGATATATACAGTGTATTTAAAGAGTCTTTTTTAAATAAACAAGAACCTTTTGCAATACCGGAGGCGCACTACATACAAAAAGATGACGAGAAAGATCGCATTTATGCGATGATTACAACCACAGAAAAAAATATTAGTGTTGAGTACACAGGCAAAGGAAACGGCAGGCTTGATGCTGTTGTTAATGCAATAATAAATGGTAGTGGACGCAATTTTTCAGTAGTTAAATACCAAGAACACTCGCTTACATCCGGCAGCACAAGTAAAGCAGTTGCATATGTTGGGCTTGAGTGGGAAAGCGGTAAACAAACTTGGGGTGCGGGCACCGATAGCGATATAATTGTAGCAAGTGTAAAAGCTCTTGCAAGTGCAATTTGTAACTACGAAAGCAATAAACAATAATTATAACATACCAAACAAAATATGGAGATGATAAAACATGGGAATGACAATGACACAAAAAATATTAGCTGCACATGCAAAGCTGGACTCAGTAGAGCCCGGTATGCTAATAATGGCACAATTGGATATGGTTCTTGGAAATGATATTACAAGCCCTGTTGCTATAAACGAATTTGAAAAGGCCGGTTTTAACAAAGTTTTTGATAAAGAAAAAATTAGCCTTGTTATGGATCATTTTG
>CAYJLZ010000086.1:5598-8345 GCA_964371265.1 uncultured Bacteroides sp.
CAAAGACATTAAAGCTGCACAGCAAACAAAACAAAGCCGTGAATTTGCTAACAAATACGACATTTTAAACTTTTATGATGTTGGTAGTATGGGCATAGAGCATGCACTTTTACCCGAAAAAGGACTAGTTTGTGCAGGAGATTGCATTATAGGTGCCGACAGCCATACATGTACTTATGGCGCACTTGGCGCATTTAGCACAGGTGTAGGAAGTACCGACATGGCTGCGGGCATGGCTACCGGCAAGTGTTGGTTTAAAGTGCCAAGTGCTATACGCTTTAATTTAAAGGGCAAAATGCAAAAACATGTAAGCGGTAAAGATGTTATATTGCATATTATAGGTAAAATAGGTGTGGACGGTGCACTATACAAAAGCATGGAGTTTGGCGGCGAAGGGCTTAAAAATTTGAGTATGGACGATAGACTTTGTATTGCAAACATGGCTATTGAGGCCGGTGCAAAAAACGGTATATTTGAAGTTGATGATATTACAAAGGCATATATGGACGAGAGAGTTAACAAACAATATACTGTATACTCTGCCGACGAAGATGCACAGTATGATGAGATTATCGACATTGATTTATCCTCAATTTTGCCAACTGTCGCCTTCCCTCATTTACCTGAAAACGCCAGAACAATTGACACAATTGGCGAAAAAGAAGTAAAGATTGATCAAGTAGTTATAGGCAGCTGTACAAATGGTCGATTATCGGACATGGCAATTGCAGCTGACATTTTAAAAGGTAAAAAAGTAGCTAAAAATGTACGTGCAATTATAATTCCGGCAACGCAGCACATTTATAAAGAGTGTATTCGCCTTGGTTATTTGGATATTTTTATAGATGCGAATTGTGTAGTAAGTACACCTACATGCGGTCCATGTCTTGGAGGATACATGGGCATACTTGCCGAAAATGAGCGATGGGTTGCGACAACTAACCGAAACTTTGTTGGGCGAATGGGCCATCCTGAAAGCGAGGTTTACCTTGCAAGCCCTGCAATTGCGGCTGCCAGCGCTATTACAGGTTATATAAGTAACCCGGCGCTGGTAAGTGATGTTTAAATTAAATTTTAACATTTAATATTAATTTAATTGCTATTTTTTAATAAATCATCAAATATATTTAGTACTTATAACTGTCTTAATTTAATTATATGTGCACGAAAGGAATTATTTAATAATGCAAAGTATAGTAAACGGTAAATCTCATTGTTACGGAGATAATATTGATACAGACGTAATTATACCAGCACGCTATTTAAACACCCCTAACGCAAAAGAACTAGCGGCGCACTGTATGGAGGATATAGATACAGAATTTGTAAAAAAAGTAAATGAAAACGATATTATGGTAGGTGGTTTTAATTTTGGCTGTGGCTCTAGCCGAGAACATGCACCTCTTGCAATAAAAACTTGTGGTGTATCGTGTGTAATAGCAAAAACTTTTGCACGAATATTTTACCGCAACGCAATTAACATAGGCCTTGCCATATTGGAGTGCGAAGAGGCCAGTAACAAAATACAAGCGGGCGATGATGTTACGGTTAACTTCGATACAGGTATTATTACAAACAATACAAAAAATGAAACTTACACAGCGCAACCCTTCCCCTCTTTTATAAAAGATATTATAGACAATGGCGGATTGCTAGCAAGTATAAAATAGTATAATTAATTTGCAAAAATTACAGAAAACATTTATGTTTGCTTAAACTAAATAAAAGGAGTGTATTATGCAAAAACAAATTACTGTTTTACAAGGGGACGGCATTGGCCCTGAAATAGTAGACGAAACAATTAAAGTACTTAAAGCAATAGAAAAAAAATTTAACCACGAGTTTAAATTTACATATGCCGATATAGGTGGTTGCGCCATAGATAAACACAACGATCCACTGCCTAAAAGCACAATTGATGCATGCTTAAGTGCAGACAGTGTATTGCTTGGCGCTGTTGGTGGCCCTAAGTGGGACAATTTGGCCGGCGATAAAAGGCCTGAAAAAGGACTTTTAAATATACGCAAGCAAATGAATTTATACAGCAATATACGCCCGGCAAAACTGTTTAAGCAACTTGCAAGCACAAGCCCTTTAAGAGCCGATATTGTAGACAGCGGTATAGATTTTATGGTTGTAAGAGAGCTTACCGGCGGTGTGTATTTTGGTGAGCATAAGTTGGAAACAATTAATGGCAAACGTGTAGCAACAGATGTAATGCCATATACAGAAGATGAGATAAGACGAATAGTTAAAATAGGATTTGAAACCGCAGCAAAGCGCCGCAAAAAACTTACAAGTGTTGACAAGGCAAATGTGCTTGAAACAAGCAGACTATGGAGAGCTGTTGCAATAGAGGTTGCAGCAGACTACCCTGATATTGAATTTGAACACATGCTTGTAGACAACTGCGCCATGCAAATTGTAAAAAATCCGGCACAATTTGATGTTATTGTAACCGAAAACATGTTTGGCGACATATTGACAGACGAAGCTAGCATGATAACGGGCAGCATAGGAATGATACCTTCTTCCAGTTTGGGTAGCGGCACCCTTGGCCTATACGAGCCTATACATGGTTCGGCGCCCGATATTGCAGGCACAGGTAAGGCAAACCCCATTGGCACAATACTTGCAGGCGCAATGATGCTTAAGTACTCGTTTAATATGGAAAGCGAGGCTAAGGCAATAGAGGACGCAGTTAACAGGGTGCTTGATAAAAATTATCGCACTTCTGACATACAAAG
>CAYJLZ010000086.1:8355-9305 GCA_964371265.1 uncultured Bacteroides sp.
AAAGTGAAAACTGCAAACTATTGACTTGTAGCGAGATGGGCGATGCTATTTCGAATGAAATTATATAATGTTCATACTTCACATTATATAAATAATATTTAAAAAACATAAAACCTCAGGTGTTAACCTGAGGTTTTATTGTTTATAGTAAATATAATATATTTAATTTAAAATATAATTGGCATTAAATGTATTAGTACATGCCACCCATGCCGCCCATACCGCCTGCCATTGCAGCTGCACTAGCTGCTGCGCTTGGGTCTTCAGGTTCGTCTGCTACAAGGCTTTCAGTTGTAAGCACCATAGATGCAACGCTTGCTGCATTTTCAAGTGCTGAACGTGTAACCTTAGTAGGATCTACTATACCTGCTGCAATCATATCTACATATTCTTCTTTTTGCGCATCAAAACCGTAGTTTGTTTTTCCTGAAGAAATTATTTTATCAATAATTACACTGCCCTCAAGACCTGCATTTTGTGCAATCTGGCGAAGAGGAGCTTCAAGTGATTTGCGAATAATAGCGGCACCTGTTTTTTCATCGCCCACAAGTTGAGCAATTACTTTGTCTACACTGGCAATTGCATTTATCGGAGCTGTGCCGCCGCCTGCAATAATACCTTCTTCAACAGCTGCTTTTGCAGCATTAAGTGCATCTTCAATGCGAAGTTTTTTCTCTTTCATTTCTACTTCGGTTGCAGCACCTACTTTAATTACAGCAACTCCGCCCGACAATTTAGCAAGTCTTTCTTGCAATTTTTCTTTGTCAAATTCACTTGTTGTAACATCTAATTGCGACCTAATTTGTGCAACACGGCCGTTAACAGCTTCTTTATCCCCTATACCGTCTACAATTGTTGTATTCTCTTTGCCAACAATAACTTGACGTGCTTGTCCAAGCATTTCAACAGTTGCATCTTTAAGCTCATAGCCAAGCTCTTCGCTTATAACT
>CAYJLZ010000087.1:0-9133 GCA_964371265.1 uncultured Bacteroides sp.
ACTCTCGGCCTCTGCGTCCCGAACGCAGCGCGCTACCAACTGCGCTATACCCCGAAATTTTGCGATTTTTGCAAATTTACTACCAATGTATTTTATCAAAATTATGTATAATTGTCAATGCTTTAATACAAAATATTAGGCCACAGTAATACTGTGGCCATTGTTGCTTTGCAAGCATTTACAAAAGGTATTTATTTGTCCTCGCAGTTTTCATTTCCGCACGAACACTCGTCGCTAAAATCAATTTCAAATTTTGTTGCACAGTTTGGGCATGCTAGGTCTTCTGCTGCAAGTCTGCCCTCATCTAAACAAATAACCTCGCCGCAAGCAGGGCAAGTTATTTCGTACAGTTCATCGTCAAACATTTCCGAGTCCTCATCGTCCTCTTCCTCGTGCCACAAATAATTTTCAACATCTCCAAGGTCTTCGCTTATAGCGTCAACTTCGGCAAATAAGTCGCCTATCTCATCGTCCATAATGGCAACCCTATCGGTTAAATCCGAAACTAAATCTAAAAGAGCAGCAATAATTTTACCCTCGTCAGAATTTGGTTCGTAGTTCATGCCCGTTACCATGCCTTTTATAAAAGCTGCCTTTTGCGATAAAGTCATACTATTGTCCATATTAAACCTCCGGCCAATTTTATATATATTTTGCAAAAAAAATAAAATAATTCGTTATAATTAAGCTCTGTCCATGTATTCGCCGGTACGAGTGTCTATACGTATAACCTCACCCTCGTTTATAAACAAAGGAACCCTAACTTCTGCGCCTGTTTCAACTATAGCGGGCTTTAAAGTGTTTGTTGCTGTATTGCCTTTTGCGCCGGGCTCGGTGCTTGTAATTGCAAGAGTTACAAAGTTAGGTATCTCTACACCAAAAACTTTACCTTTGTAGCTTAAAACCTTGCAAACTTCGTTTTCTTTAACAAATTTAAAGTTGTCGTCAAGTTCGCTCTCGTTCAAAGGCACTTGTTCGTATGTTTCGTTGTCCATAAAGTAGTAAAGTCCGCCGTCCTCGTAAGAGTAAGTCATCTCGCGTCTTTCAACATATGCATTTGGAAATTTAGAGGTAGGGTTGTATGTTTTTTCAACAACACTGCCGGTAATAACGTTGCGCACTTTTGTGCGAACAAAAGCAGAACCCTTGCCGGGTTTTACATGTTGAAATTCTATTATTTGCATTACATTGCCGTCTTCCTCAAAAGTAACACCGTTTCTAAACTCGCCGGCTGATATCATAATATTATTCCTCCACTTAATAAAATGTTATTGAAACATTTTATTACTTAATAAATTTATTTATACAATATATATTTTACAGTAATTACCTTGTTTTTGCAAGGTAAAAAATGTAATTTTAAACAACAATTAAATTTTTGTCGCTTTTTGTAAGGTTTTCTATACCGTTTTGTTTCATTACAACAATGTCTTCAATTCTAACACCAAATTTATCGGGTAAATAAATTCCGGGTTCTATTGACATTACAGCGCCTTTTGGCACAGTGCCTTTATACGCTGGGCTAAAACGTGGGTCCTCATGTATTTCAATGCCAAGCGAATGCCCAAGCCCATGACCGAAATAATCTTTATAGCCCGCACTATCTATAATTTTTCTCGACACATCGTCAACTTCCCAGCCCTTTAAATCTGCTCGTGCAAACTCGCATGCTGCTAATTGTGCTTTTAAAACAAGGTTGTAAACTTCTTCCATCTCTTCGGTTATATTGCCAACTGCAACTGTCCTTGTCATATCACTGCAATATCCGCACACTTTAGCCCCAAAGTCCATAGTTAAAAATTCGCCGCTGTTTATTGTTTTATGCGAGGGCACACCGTGCGGCAGACTTGTGTTGGCTCCGGATACAACTATTATTGGAAAAGAAACATTTTCTGCGCCGTTTTTGCGAATAAACATTTCCATTTCAAGGGCGATGTCAATTTCACTAACACCGGGTTTAATAAAGTTTAAAATATGCAAAAAGCAATCATCGGTAATTTTTTGCGCATGTTTTATATACTCAATTTCCTTTTCGCTTTTTACCGCTCTCAGTTTTTGAATTTCACCGCTCAATGTACTATCGCTTTGCACAGTGCAAATACCGCCTAGGGCGTCTTTCAGCTTTTTTTCGTAGGCAACACTAATGCTGTCCTCTACCAATACATTTTGTACATTTTTACTTTTTAAAATTTCGCTTATTTGCGAATACGTATTTTTTTGCAGCACAAGCTTTGCAAAATTAATGCCCTTTTCACAAACTTCAATATACCTTGAATCTATAATAAAGTAAAGTTCATCTTTCAAAACAATTAGTGTGCCGGCATCGTGAGTGTCTATTCCTAAAAAATAGTATCTGTTTGCCGGAGATGTAATAATAGCTGCATCAAAATTATTTGATAAATTTTTTAATAATTTTTGCACACGCTCTTTCATGGCTGTACTTCACTTTCTATCATTTTGTTGCCTTTTTTAAAATATGCATTTAAAATAAACTTTTCTAAAAATCGTTTAAACCGTATTGTGGGCTTGTAGTCAGCCTTCATTGGCTGAACAAGTATAGCCTTAACATTATAAAAGTTTGCCGCAAGTACATCGGTAAAAATTTGATCGCCTATAAGCGCTATTTCGCTTTTTTTGGCGCCAAGCATTTTTTTGCTTTTTATTAGCCCTAAAAACGACGGTTTGCAGCAAAACGACATATACGGTAAACCTATTTTGTGTGCAAAAGGCTTAACGCGTTTTTCAATATTATTACTTACAATCGCCATTTTTATATTTTCACTCTTCATGCAATCAAGCCAGGTTGCAATTTCTGAGGGCAGGTTTTGGCTGCCGTGTGATGTAAGTGTATTGTCTACGTCTAACAAAAGAGTAGTAATACCATTTTGTTTTAAATACTGCGGCGTTATTAAATAAATGCGCTTAAAGTATACGCTTGGAAATAAAATTCGCATAAAAATCTCCGCTCTTATAGTTTATAAATATAATATAAAATTTAATTTTTACTGTGGCAAATAATAAAAATTACTAATTAATAATTATAACAAAATTAAAACATAGCTACAAAAAAGCGAGCCTGCACGCAGACTCGCCACTTTTTGCACATAACGCAACCTTTGCAAATTATTTAAATTTGCGTTTGCGAGCAGCCTCGGATTTTTTCTTGCGACGAACCGAGGGTTTCTCGTAAGCCTCGCGCTTACGCACTTCAGCAAGAACGCCCGAGCGTGCACATGAGCGTTTAAATCTGCGCAATGCACTGTCAAGCGATTCATTGTCTTTTACTCTGATTTCCGACATCTTTGTCCCTCCCTTATTGTTTGGGTTAGGAGTCGATTATTTTCGACTAACATAAATTATACACCCAACAGTGGTGCAATGTCAATGTTTATTAATATAAAAATCATTAAATGTGCAAATATTTAAAAAAATTTTCAATATATTGTGCAAAAAAACTATTTTATAACATCGCTTTGAAGTATTTCCAGTGCCCTGCGAGATAAATCGAAGTTGCCTGTAACGCCTGCAAGCATTAGGGCGTAAACACTGTCGCCTTTTTCAACAAAATGGTTGCATACAAAGTCTGCGCTCATTTCATCGGGCAAATTAATGCAAAAGCTAAAAATAACGTCACCTTGATCGTGCAAACTGCAATGAACGTTAAAACTGCCGTCTTTCAAACGTTCGGTGCGCGCTTTGTTAGTTGCCGATTTGTAAGCAAACCGCTGCACACGAATTGCGCTTTTTAAAGCTACTTCCCTAATTGTAATGGGCACTTCACTGAAAAGCGCCTCGGCAATATGTTGCCCATTTGCAAGAATACGGTAGTTCTCGCCGTCTTTTGCAACAAGTTCCTCGCTCAACATTTCGCTAAGCATATTAGCGAGTTCAAAATAATTAACAAGCTCTTCGCCTATAAGGGCGTCTTTAATCTCTTGCTCTGCCAGTGGTTTTTCAACGCTGTTAATTAAATAGCAAAGCAAAATTTTTATGTGCCTTTGAGAATTTAAACCGCCGTGCTTTACACCGCCGATAAACGTATCGAAAACCATATTTTACTCCAAGTTTAATATAAACAACATACACTTTAATGCAATTGCTTAAAATTTTGTACCTATTACTATTATATTAACAAAACCCTCACTCGTCAAATATACTTTCTATCTGCTTTGGGGCGCCAATGGGCGAGTACGTCCATTTATCAATATGACCATGTGTTTTTGTAAATTTATCGTACAATGGCATTTTGCAATCTGCCGTGTGAAGTATAGAGAGCTTTATTTTCATTTTATCGGGCTGTATATTTTTTATGTACACACTAACTGTTTGGCCGCACTCCACAGGTACGCTTCCCTCGGCAAGGCCTGTTAAATTAGGTGTTAGTTCTATAAAAACGCCGTAGCTCTCAACACTGCGAACAACTCCAAGTACAGTTTCTCCTATGTCAAACATACTTGCGTTTTCAAGCCAAGTGCCAAACAATTCTTTTGTGCTTAAAACAATGCGTCCTTTTTCATCTCGCTTTTTTACAATGCAATAAATTAGCTGCCCCTCAAAAAATCTGTCTTTTGGAGAAGATATGCGAGATACCGACATGCTGTCTATTGGCAAAAGTGCACTTATTCCGCATCCAATATCGCAAAAAGCACCAAAATTTTCAATATGCGTAATTTTTGCTTTAATTATGTCACCGCTTTTAAGAGTATCGAGGTAATTTTGCTTGCATAAGTACTGCGCCTTAGCTCGCGACAATATTGCGGTATTGTTTATAAAGTCGGTTATTACAAAGCACGTGCGTGTACCCACACGCGTTAATATTGCAATGTCGCGCACATTGCCCTCGTGTATGCCTTGGGCACATTCGGTGTAGGGCATAATTGCATCAAATTCTCCCAGTTTAAAGTGTAGGTTTTTTTCACTGTCGCACAAAAGTGCTCGGCTTTCTAAAATAGTTTCGCTTTGTATTGCCGCAAGTATGCCCTCCGCTTTGGTGGGCGCTATGGAATACTGTGTGCCCTCGGGATAAAATGTCATATCTCATCATCCTTTATTATTTGTACGTAATTTTAATATCGCACTGTTTATAATTTGCCGCACTTATGGCGGCTAATTTAATTATATGGTTATAATATATGCATCTACTTACAAATTCTTGCAATAAAACGAGAATTATTATATAATAGTTAGTGCTAAAATAGTTGTATATGCAATTAAAATATTGTGAAAAACAAACTGTTTTTCGATATATCATTATATTTGATTAAATATAAAGAGAGGCAAATTGATGACGATAAATGTAAACGATATAATTATTACAAAAAAACCACACCCGTGCGGAAATAACGAGTTTAAAGTGCTAAGAATAGGTGCGGATTTTAAAATAAAATGCATAAAATGTTCAAGAGAAATTATGATTGCAAGAAGTAAAATAGAAAAGAACATAAAAAAGGTAATGGAAACCCGGCAGTAAGCAAAAAAATTTGACAAGATAAAATAAGCCTGCTATGGCGCAAACAGCCATAATATTTGGCTTTTTACAATTTATAAATTAAAGATATGAGGAACAAAGATGTTTGATAAACTTAGAGAAGTGAAAAATAGGTTTGATGAAATTAACAATAAATTGCAAGATCCAAGTGTAGTTACAAATGCCGATTTATATAGAACACTTATGAAAGACTATAAAAATTTAACACCGCTTATTGAAACGTACGACAATTATTTAAGTGCAAAAAAAGCTTTTGACGATGCCCTAGCGCTACTTGATGAGGGTGGGCTTGATGATGAATTAAAAGAACTTGCGGTAATGGAATACGAAGAGAACAAAGAGAAGATAGAAACACTTACCACAGAGCTTAAATTACTGCTTATTCCAAAAGATGAAAATGACGATAAGAGTGTAATTATAGAGATTAGAGGCGGAGCAGGAGGAGACGAAGCTGCGCTGTTTGCCAACAGCCTTTACAGAATGTACAGTATGTATGCTGCAGCAAAGGGATGGAAAAACGAGCTTATTAACGCAAACGAAACAGACATTGGCGGCATGAAAGAGGTTAGCTTTTTAATTGAGGGCGAGGGTGTATACAGCCGCATGAAATTTGAGAGCGGTGTGCACCGAGTACAGCGTGTGCCGGAAACTGAAACACAAGGTAGGGTTCATACGTCCACCGTTACTGTTGCCGTTATGCCCGAGGCCGAGGAAGTAGAAATAAACATAAATCCGGCAGATTTAAAAATAGACACATTTAGAGCGTCCGGTGCGGGAGGACAGCACATTAACAAAACCTCGTCGGCAATACGTGTAACGCACCTGCCCACGGGTATGGTAGTAGAGTGTCAAGACGAGCGCAGCCAGCTTAAAAATAAAGAGAAAGCACTTAAAGTATTGCGCAGCCGCATGTTGCAACAAGAGCAAGATAAGTACGACAGTGAAATGGCTCAGCATAGAAAAAGTCAGGTGGGAACAGGCGACCGCTCGGAGAGAATACGCACATACAATTATCCTCAGGGCAGGCTTACCGATCACAGAATAGGCCTTACCCTTTATAAGCTCGATTATATTTTAAATGGCGACCTTGACGAAGTAATAGATGCACTTGTAACGGTTGACAGAGCCGAAAAGCTAAAGGCATCTTCGGAGGAAGTTTAGCATTGACTACATATGTGCAAACAGACGTTTTAAGTGCAACAAAGCAAAATATAGCTAAAGCGGCAAGTTTAATTAAAAAAGGCGAAATTGTTGCAATTCCCACCGAAACAGTATATGGGCTTGCAGCAAATGCGTATAGCGATGTTGCGGTTAAAAAAATATTTGCGGCAAAAAACCGCCCGCAGGACAATCCGCTGATTTGCCATGTTTCAAATATGGAAATGCTGCGGCAAATTGTAAGCGAAATTAGCGATGATGCACTAATATTAGCAAAACATTTTTGGCCGGGGCCGCTTACAATTATTTTTAACAAAAATAATGCAGTGTGCAAAAGTGTTAGCGCAGGGCTAAATACTGTTGCGGTGAGAATGCCCTCGCACAGTGTGGCGCTTGCTTTAATTGAGAAGGCGGGTGTGCCAATTGCTGCACCCTCGGCAAATGTGTCGGGCAGGCCAAGCCCTACCACTGCGCAAAGCGTTTTGCAAGATTTAAACGGAAAAATAAGCACAATAATTGACGGCGGTGCGTGTGATGTAGGGCTGGAATCGACAGTGCTTGCCTTAAACGGCGAATGCCCTGTTATTTTAAGGCCGGGCATTGTTACAAAACAGGATATTGAAGGAGTTTTAAATAAAAATGTGTTGATATCCGGACATGTTTTGAGCGAAAATGAGAGCGAAGAAAAAGTTGTTTCGCCGGGTGTAAAGTATAAACACTATTCACCCAGCACCGACGTAACGCTGGTGTTTGCAAACAAAGAAAAGTATTGTAACTATGTTAACGAAAGAGCAAAAGAACAGCAAAACGTATTTGCGCTTTGTTATAGCGACGATGAAGAATTGCTTAATTGCAAATGTGTTGCATACGGTGCACAATGCAATTATACTCAGCAAGCAAAAAATTTATTTGCATGTTTAAGAGAACTAGACGAACAAGGTGCAAAAGTTGCTTATGCACATTGTAACAATAAAAATGGCACTGCGCTTGCCGTTTACAACAGGCTTATACGTGCGTGCGGGTTTAAAGTGGTGGAATTATGATTAGCAGTGTGCATGACAACAGCGTTAATTTGGTAAAAGATATAACGATTATTGCAATAACAGGGCGCTCGGGTAGTGGAAAGAGCACTGTTGCAAACTACTATAAAAGCAAAGGTTTTTTTGTTATAGATGCGGACAAAGCTGCAAAAAAAGTTAACGAAAAGGGCAGTGCGTGCCTAAAAGAATTAGCCGATGCATTTGGCGAAGATATATTGACTGATGATGGTGAATTGAACAAAAAAATGTTGGCAGAACGTGCGTTTTCTTCAAAACAATTGACAAAGAGCCTTACAGAAATAACACACCCGTATATAGTTAAACTTTTGCTTAGTAAAATTGAAACAGCAAAAAACAACAAAAACAAGATTGCATTTGTTGACGGGGCTGTTATAATAGGCGGTATGTTTGAAAAATATTGCGATGAAATAATACTTGTTACAAGCCCAGAGGAAGATGCAATAAAAAGAATAATTAGGCGCGATAATATTACAAAAGAGAGTGCATTAAAAAGGCTAAATGCCCAGCTTAACAACGATGTTATGAAAAAAAAGTGCCAATATATTATTAATAACAACTCAACACATCAAGAGCTTATAGAAAAATCCGATGAAATACTTGAAAAAATTACTTTAATTGGTGTTTAAATGAAATTTAAAAATACAAAAAACAATGCAAAAATAGTTGTCATAATATCTATTTTTGTTGCTATATTGCTATTAGCTGCACTGGCAATATTCTCGCTTAACCAAATAGAAGACAGCATTTACCCTAAAGAGTACAGTGAATTTGTTACACGTTATAGCGAGCAATTTGGTGTTGACGATAACTTAATTTACGCAGTTATTCGCACAGAAAGCGGGTTTGATGAGGACGCTGTTAGCAGTGTGGGTGCAAGAGGGCTTATGCAAATTACCGAAGAAACTTATGCATGGATAAAGCTGAAAATAGCACACGATGAGGACTTGACATATGACAGCATGTTTGATGCACAAACAAACATACGCTTTGGCACATATTTAATGTCGTACTGCCTAGAAAAATATGCAGGCGATGTTAAAACAGCCGCTGCGGCGTATCACAGCGGTATAGGCCTTGTGGATTCTCTTTTGGAAGATGAACAGTACTCGCAAGACGGCGTTGTGTTGAGCGTTTTTCCGTACGAGCAAATGAACAATTATGTGCTGAAAATACAAGATAGTTACGATAATTACAATGAACTTTACAAATAGTATATTAAATATTAAATTATACAAAATATAATAATTATTTTTGAGAGGACTTACTAAAATGAAAAAGGATAGTACAAAGCCAAAACAAAAAGTATCGGGCAAGCAGCTTGCCGACAAATTGTTATACAAAACAAGCCATATAGCAGATAAAACGCCTAAGGTTAAAAAGAAGGCCTTTGAGTTTTCTATAGTCGATAAAGATAACAAGGTGATAT
>CAYJLZ010000088.1:0-347 GCA_964371265.1 uncultured Bacteroides sp.
TAACACCATCGTTAGTAATAACAGGGCCACCAAATTTTTTGCCAAGTACTACGTTGCGACCTTTAGGGCCAAGTGTAATTTTTACTGTATCTGCCAATTTATCAATGCCTGCACTCAATGCTTTACGGGCTTCTTCACCCATTAATAGCTGTTTTGCCATAATATACTATCTCCTTTATTTTGCTTATTTAATATTAAATTACTCAACAATTGCCAAAATGTCCGACTGCCTTACAATAACACATTCTTCGTCATCAACTTTTACTTCTGTACCTGCGTATTTGCTAATTAAAACTTTGTCGGATACTTTAACTGTCATCTCAACTTTGTTGCCATCTACAATTCCA
>CAYJLZ010000088.1:357-9075 GCA_964371265.1 uncultured Bacteroides sp.
CTACTTCGCATACTTGTGGCTTTTCTTTTGCGGCTCCTGTCAATATTATACCGCTTTTTGTTGTTTCTTGTGCTTCAATGTTTTTAATAACTACCCTGTCAGCCAGAGGTCTTATTTTCATAATTATTCCTCCAAAAAATTAGTTTTAGCACTCGTTAGCTTTGAGTGCTAAAACTATTTTACACGCATTTAAACAAAAAATCAATACCTAAAAATAAATTTTTTGTTAACAATCTTTATATAATAAATTACAAATTATAAATTTTTGGTTTATGTATATTATACTTCGTACAGTATACTTTATTATTTTATGGCTTTCGGCTCGTACCTTGCAGCACAACCGCCAAAATTTTTGGGTAAATATCACTACGTGTTATTTAAATTTTATAACTATTAAATACCTTTAAAGGTAACACAAAATTAGCAGCATCTTTTAAAACCGATATATTTATTATATCCATCAAACAAGTCTCACCGTCTATATTTACAACATTCTTTTTACCATCACTGTTCTCAATTACTATGTCGGTGCATTTTTCATATGCAATTATGTCTTTCAAATCATCTCTAACCTGTGTATCGTTTACAAGGTGGTTGCCCGACTTGTAAACCGAAAAAACCGATGCAATTTTAAGTTTGCTTATTTTATTTACAATAACAACCTCAAGCATACCATCGCTCAAATTTGAATATTTAGACGCCATAATACCGCTTCCATAAGTTTTACCGTTGCAAACGGCTGTAAGCAAAAATTCATTTTGCAAAGTTTTTCCATTAATTGTAATTTTTAATTTTTGCCCAAGTGGTTTTAGCACTTGTTGAATGATAGATAAATTATACGCCAATTTCCCATTAATTAGCGGCACATTTTTAAACTTTCTCATTCCAAATGCAACATTTGCATCAAGGCCTACCGAGGCAATATCGTGTGCTATTTTATCGTTTATGCGTATTAAATCTACTTTAACCGACTTGCCGTTTATGTTATCTTGCAAGTTAATAAAATCTTGTACAGTTGCAAAATTGCGAACATAATCGTTACCCGACCCACCCGGCACACTAGCCACCTGGGCGTTACTATACTTATAAGCACCAAAAAACACTTCATATAATGTACCGTCACCACCGCAAGCATAAAATCTAACTTCTTGCCCTGTTTTTGCTATTTTTTGTGTTATTTCGGTGGCATGCCCTGCGTATTCGGTACAAAAAATTTCATATTCTATTTTTTCTTGCCTTGCCACTTCATCAATTTTTTTTATCCAAAATAAATTCTTGTTCTTTTTTCCCGCATGAGGGTTTACTATAAATACATGTTTCATTAATTATTCCTTTTATAAATATTTTTGCGACGTTGCAAAACAAATAACGTCGCAATAAATTGCACACGAATTCATCACTGCTTTTGCGCACTCGTTTACAGTACTGCCTGTTGTAAGTATATCATCTACCAATAGTACTCGCTTATTTTCAATTGCCGGTTTGTTTTTAACATCAAAAGCGTCAATTACGTTTTCTCGCCTTTCTTTGCCGTCAAGGCTTGCTTGATGCTTTGTTGTTCTTATTTTTTTAAGTGCGTTGTTGCAAAGTTTAATATTTAATTTACTACACAAAAATTTTGCAATAATAGCCGAAATATTATCTCGTTTTATAACATCAAACCCTTTTTTAGGTACACTAATTACAACGTCATAATCGCTTAATTTGTTAGCGTCAACTAGGTTTGCATACATGCTATTTGCACAAAATCTTGCTAAATATAAATCGCTACCATATTTTAATTTATGTATCAATTTCGATATATCATCATTGTACTCATATGCTGCATATGCATTTCTTACAAAGCTAAGTTCGCAATTTTTCTTTGATACTGCTTGCCCACTTATTCTTGCACTTGCATTGTTAATGTCTTGACAATTATCGCATATATCTTTATCACATAATTCATAACAAAACGCACACCTATTGGGAAAAACATAGTTAATTAATTTTGTTGTTACTTCATTAACTTTGTTCATCATTTCACCTAACTTATTTTTCGTTTAAAAAATTTAAAAGGCAAGAAAACCTTTTGCTCTGCTTTAAATTATCTATCATTTTCTGAGTTTGGCTATTTGTTCCGGCTATAATGCATAATTTTTTTGCTCTTGTAACACCTGTATATAAAAGGTTTCTGTAACAAAGTTTTGGTGGTACATCTAAAATAGGTAAAATTACAGCCGCAAACTCACTGCCCTGGCTTTTATGTATTGTAACGGCATATGCTATTTCAAGCTCATATACAAATTCCGAAGTATATGTATAAATTCTATCCTCGCTTTTAACAGTTACTGTGTTATCTTTTTGGCTAATGCCAATTATAATGCCCATATCTCCGTTAAATGCTCCCGAGCCCTCTTCGTCATCATCAATTTTATTATACACAATATCGTAATTATTTTTAATCTGCATAACTTTATCGCCCAGCCGCAAAATTCTATCTTGTAATTTTAGCTCCGGCTTTTCGCTGTGCGGTGGGTTTAAATAATTTTGCAGCATTTCATTTAATGCCGCCGTACCCACAGGGCCTATTTTAGTAGGGCAAAGCACTTGAATGTCCTCTAACGCATTATACCCATAGCTTGCGGGTAGCCTTTTACTAACAAGCTCGCAAACTAACTGTGCACACTGTGCTGCACTGCTCTGTTCCAGCATAAAAAAGTCGCTATTGCGCCCACTTAATCGTAAACTCTCGCCGTTTACAATTTTATGCGAGTTATACACTATGTCACTTTGTGCAGCTTGCCTAAAAATTTCTTTTAGCCTAATTACAGGAATTACATTGCATGCAACTACACTGGAAAGTACATTTCCGGCGCCAACACTAGGCAATTGGTCTTCATCGCCTATCATTATTATTTTACACCGGGGTTTTAATGCACAAAGCAAGCTTTGAAATAAAAGCACATCAACCATGCTCATTTCATCAATTATTACAACGTCACACTTAAGTTTATTTTTTTCGTTGTGTATAAAGCGAACAATGTTATCGGTAGAAAAATCCACCTCTAGCAATCTATGTATTGTAGTAGCCTTTCGCCCTGTAAGCTCCGACAATCGCTTTGCTGCTCTTCCTGTTGGTGCCGATAAAGCTACTCTTTGCCCTAAATGTTCTAATGCAGTAATTATGCCATTTACTGTTGTAGTTTTACCCGTACCCGGCCCACCTGTAAGCACAAATGCACTACTTTTCAATGCCAAAGAAATCGCCTCTTTTTGTAGTGGTGCATACTTTATGTTGTTAATTAATTCTACTTTGACAAAAATATCTTCAATTTTTATTGGCGCACTGTCAGGCAACTTTGAAATTTCTTTTAAATGTTGTGCAATATCGTACTCTGCAGTTAAATATTCGGGTAAAAAAATAAAGCTTTTATTGTTTACTACTTGCTCGCATATTGTTTTGCTTGATATGTTGTAATTAATGTTTTCCTGTACAGTTTCAGGTTCTACATGTAAAAAAGAAGATACAACATTAATTAATTTATTAACCGGCACACAAGTATGTCCATTTTGCAAGTTGTGTCGCAGTATAAACAATATAGCAGCTCCCACTCTTTCACTGCAGTTGTACTCCATTAACATTTCCGAGGCAATTTTGTCTACAAAAGCAAATTCAGTATATGTGGGGTATCCACAAAGTACATATGGATTTATTTTTATGCTTTCTATTGTATCATCGCCAAAAATTTTATAAAACTCAATTGCCTTATCGGCAGGCAAGCCAAGTTTTGAAAAGTAAACTATCGTTTCTCGTATATTAAACATACTTTTAAATTCTTGCTGTATTTTTTTAGCTTTTTCAAATGAAATTCCCTTAATTAGTGATAAACTACTAGGGTCTGTTGCAATTATTTCAAGCGTTTCGTCTTTAAACTTGCTTACTATTTTTGCCGCAGTTGCTTTACCTATATAAGGTAGCGCTCCACTCTCTAAATACTTTTGCATAGCGCTTGCACTCTCGGGTAAACTTACTTCGTACGAATTTACCTTAAATTGCATACCAAAATTTGCATGCGCCTTAAAAAAGCCGTAGAGCTTAACACTTTCGCCAACACAAAGTTGCGACAATGTTCCCACGGCCGTTAATAATTCATTATTCTGAGTTTCTATGTCAAGTACGGCATATCCGTTGTCTTTATTACAAAACACAATATTTTCAATGGTTCCAATTATAGTTTGTTGTGCGTTTGTATCTTGCATTAAAAATCACTTTTACCCTTTTATTATACTATTTATAATTTATAAATCATGCTCATTAGTATTGTTGTCAAAAATAAAGTTTGTTAAATACTGCGATAAATAATAAAACAATAACACAATTGTTATAGTTGCCACAATAAAAAAAATTGTACCTAGCATTAAATCACCTCGCATAAATAAATAATTTATATTATGCAATAAGGCCTTAATCGGTGATTTATACTTTTAAAACAACTGTTACTTTTTAATAATTTTATCTATGTACTCACTTAATTTAGCGCCAAACCCACCCTTTTTATTATCATTAACATTTGTTTTTTGCATATTTACGTAGCGATAATAATATTTTAAAGCATTTGCAATTGTTTGAATATCTATACACTCGTTATTTTGCTGTAACATCGCTGAATTATTTACAATATCTTGCATAGTTGTTGCATAATCGTTAACCGAAGTAAATGCTTGGTTTTGCGTACATGCTGTTGCAATGTGGTACTCACTGTTTTGCACGAATATTGGTATCAAATACTCATATTCGCAATTTTGCAAGTCAAACATATCCTCGTTAAAATCCATTTTCGATAACAATTCAATTGCTTTTGTTCTTGCAAAAAACATGCCACTTTTTATTGCAAACGGGCTTTCATCATTGTTGTAAAGTTCTATGTTAATGCTTAAATTCTCAATTGCCTTAATTATATTTTTATATACATTTTTACTGTTTATGCTTTGGTTACAACTAATATTTTGCATTATAGGCATTGCAACAAAGGCGCCCAAATCATCTCTTTGTTCAAAAATAGCTCCAAGGCTAGCAGGTTTTAGCGATTCTATGGCATTTTCTATTGTACACGCATTAATAAATTCGTCTTTTGTATTTATAATATTGTTATGTAAATACAATAAGTTTTCAAAAACGCACACATCTTTCCACAGTTTTCCAAACAAATACGAAAAACCGTTTTCTTTAATAACTATGCACTGGGCTTTCGGTGGTAATTTTAGCTGGAAAGATTCCTTTAATTCCTCGCTGGCAAATAAGCACAATAGCGATGTATCTTTTTGCATTTTTGCCGCTCCATCGCATAAAAGTTCGCCCATCTCCTCTTTTGCAAACCATATAACTGCGGCTGTTCGTTTAAATTTTCCTTTTGCGGTATCAACACTTTCGCAAAAGTTAAGAGAATTGTGCAACTGTTTTGGTGTAAGTGTTCTAAATAAATTTTTATTAACAAAAGAAATAGGGTACTCTGTTTGAAGCCTTACGTAGTTATAAAGTTCTTGCGCAATATTTTTATTGCTAAATCGTCTTTTTTCATAATCAAAATTTAAAAATGCCTTTCTTTTAAAAAACGGATTACCGTTTTTTAAAAGTTGTGTTGGTAAATCATTAGCTGCATCAATAGTGTAATTATCGTATTTATCGGTGTCCATATAGCCGTCAAGTATAAAACCTTTACAGGTAAAATAATCAGTAAAATTTATGCATTGTTCCAGCGAATTATAATTTTCAGATGTATCTTGTTTATAATTTTGCCAATAGTTTAAAAACTCCGGAGAATTAATTATATTAGATTTTACTGCAAAAAAGCTATTGTCAATGCAACTTTTTATATTATTAGTTTTGTTTTCCGTTTTATATTTTGCTTTTGTAACACACCAAAAATCTATGTTTTTTTTACTGCTCATTGTGTTAAACATAGTATGCAAATAACTTACCGGCCCAAACAGTGTTTGATTAAAAAAAACAATTTCATCATACTTTGCAATACTTTTTGTATCCAATATCGCCTGTTTGTATGCCGCAAAATCGTACCCTACATTATCTTTGAATATAATTTGTGTACTGTTCAATTTTAATCTTCGCTCTCCATCGGCGTTAACAACACCGCTTATAACAACACAAACATCTTTACAGTGTTCACGTATTGCTTTAAGTATAAAAATAACATAATCATCAACTACTCCGTTTTTGTCGTGGTAGGCAAAAACGGCAAGCCTTTTATAATGTTTAGTATGCACCGTTTGCATAAAAAAACCTTCTTTCGTTGCGGTTTTTATTGTGTTTTATGTTACAGACACATCTGACCCAAGCCAATTAATGCTAATTTCAGACAATGTACCGTCACTTTTTAGGTCTACTAAAACGGAGTCTATCTGTCTGTGCAGTTCTATATCTGCCTTTCTAAGCCCAACAGTATAATAAATGTCGCCAAAATCCATTGGTGTCGAATACAATATCGAAGATAATTCTTGCAATTTATAGTTATAATATACCTCATCAACTATCATGCAATCTATCTCATTGTTATTCATTGCAGCTACTACTTCGTCATAATTAGAATATAACACTATGTCACCTTCTATTTGCGAATAGATATTAGAATATTTTATGATTTCATGTGCTGAACTATTGGCAGGCATTCCTATTCTCAATCCAACTAAATCATTTTCTGCGCCAACACTAACTTGCATAGTTGTAAATACAGAAAGTATGTTAACAAGATAAGAACCTGAGAGATTCATTGACTCTTGACGATCGTTTGTAATTGCAAGCCCACCTAACACACAGTCAATTTCACCACTGTTAAGCAAATTAACTTTTTGTGTCATATCTATGGCTTTAAATTGTGCCTGAACCCCTAAAGAAGCACAAATAGCCTTAGCAAGGTCGACATCAAATCCCACAAATTCTCCGCTATCATTTGTAAAAGACATAGGTGCAAAATTTTCATCTATGCCAATAATTAATGTTCCCTTTGCCTTTATATCTTCAAGTGTTGTTGTATATGCCTGTGTAATTTCAGGTTCCTGTTGTGGCAATACTTCACTGCTTGCAACTTCACTTTGGCTCTGGCCTTCTTGTGTGTTTTCAGGCACAGAGTTTGCTAGAGACGTTGAATTTTGCACACTTTGAGATTCTACTTGAGATGTGGAAGTTGCACTTTCTCCGTTAATAATTTCGTCCATAATTGAACACGCTGTAAGTGCAAAAATTAATATAAAGGTAGTGGCAATTATTAAGGATAGTTTTTTCATACAATCTCCGTTTCAATTATAAAATTTAAGCTGTTTTAAAAAAATACATAATGAGCGTAAAAAACACATATAACTTTAAATATTATACAATATATTGTAAATTTAGTAAACATATTTTTATTCAAAATATGTATTAAAATTGTAAAAATTATTCAAATTTCCAAAATTAATTAAAATTAGCAAATATATCTACAATTTAAATAAAAAAAACCTTGTAAACATTAATTAAATAAAAATGTTACAAGATTTTTAATAATATAGAAAAAATTAAAATAATGACTTAGGTACCTCAATTGCACTGAACTTTTCCTCAAAAGTATTACAAATCCAGTCAATTGCAGTATTAATGCCCTCATCACTTATTTCAAAACTGTTATATATTTTTTGCTCTTCATCTGTTTTATCAAAGCACCAAGGCCCCTGCCAAACGCAAACTGTCAAAACTTGTTTATCTTCGTTTGTGGTTTTATACATTTTGTATCGCATACACTCGTGTTCGGCACTATAAACGTTGCCGGCTTTAAAGTAAACAAGGCTTTGCCTTTGTACTGTCATTAATGTCATCCCACCTTAATTATACAAGATTAAATCCGGCGTTTGTAAGTTCTTCTTTAATAACTTTAATTTGTTCGTGGTTGCGTGTTTCCATGCCAATAATTAAGTAGCAGCTTGTTATTGCCATATTTTTTTCGCTTTGATTATAATGAACACTTACTACGTTGCCCCCGCAATTGCTTATAATTTGGCTAACACCTAAAAGTTGGCCCGGTTTATCTTCCAAAGCAATAGTTAATGTACTGCTTCTTCCTCCCATAATAAGGCCTCTTGTTATAACCCTACTTAAAATATTAACATCTATGTTGCCGCCGCTAAGTATACATGCTACTTTTTTACCTTTTATATTTACCTTGTTGTACATTGCAGCTGCAATTGCAACAGCACCTGCACCCTCAGCTATAAGCTTTTGCTTTTCCATCAAAGCTAAAACAGCCGCAGCTATCTCATCATCTGTTACAGTAACAAGCTTATCTACATATTTACAAACAAGCTCGTAAGTTAAATTTCCCGGTTTTTTAACCGCAATTCCATCGGCAAAAGTGGAAACAGAACTCAAAACTTTTTGTTCGTTACAGTTTATGGATTGCACCATACTTCCTGCTCCCTCGGCCTGCACTCCGTACACTTTGCAATTTGGTTTTAATTGTTTTATTGCATATGCAATTCCGCTTATCAGTCCACCGCCTCCAACAGGTACAAAAACCGCATCCACATCCGGCAGTTGCTCTAAAACCTCAAGACCAATGGTTCCTTGTCCTGCTATTACGTCGTGGTCGTCAAATGGGTGCAAAAAAGTATAGCCTTTTTCTTTTTGAAGCTTAATTGCATAAGTGTAAGCATCATCGTATGCTCCTTTTACAAGGCAAACTTCCGCTCCAT
>CAYJLZ010000089.1:0-8804 GCA_964371265.1 uncultured Bacteroides sp.
TACTGGGCAGAAACATTTACCCAAGTAGCCGCAGATACAGGATTTGAAGCAGCTGCACAAGCTGTTGCTGCAGGAACACTTGTTATCGGATTTATTATGTCTAACTGCACAGCGGGCTTAATAACTATGGCTTTCTTAACATTTAATCCAATAATTATTGGCGTAGTGGTAGCAGTATACTTGGTTTTATTTGTACTGTTCAAAAAGAACAAAGTTTCGGTACAAAATTACCTTGAAATGATTGCAACGGGCGTAGCTCCAACAAATACAGATAAAGAAGAGCCTGCTGCACAAGCATAACAAATAGTTTACACTTAGTTTAAAGCCTTCGCTTGTGTCAGTCAAGCGAAGGCTTTAAAAGAATAATTAACGAGAAAGGAACTTAAAATATGAACATTTTAGTTGTGGGAGATATAATTGTGCCATGCGAATTATTATATGGCGCAGCACAAACTTTATCGCCGGATGCAGTAATTACTAGTGTAAAATGGCATCATAACTCCAGGCAAGATTTTCAGCACGCGGCACATAACATAGAGCTTAATGGCCCGAAAGCAGAAAAAATACCCGATGAAGTTTTTGAAAAAATTAAAGATGCTGATATTTTATTAACACATTTTTGCCCTGTAACAAAAGAGCTTATAAACGCAGGTACAAACTTAAAACTCATTGGCACATGCAGAGGTGGTATGGAACATGTTGATGTTAGTTTTGCAACTGAAAAAAACATACCGGTAATACACTGTATACGCAATGCACATGCAACTTCAGACTTTGCGATTGGATTGATTTTTGCAGAAACAAGGAACATTGCTCGATCGCATGCAGCGCTAAAACAGGGCAAATGGCTTAAGGATTATGTGAACAGCGCCTACACTACTTCTATGTGTGACATGACGCTGGGCGTAGTTGGGCTAGGGCATATAGGTAAACTTGTGGCAAAAAAAGCAGCGGGAATAGGCATGAGGGTTATTGCGCATGACCCATATGTTACAAAAGAACAGGTTAGTAGCCAAAATTTGCCCGTTGAACTTGTAGGAGAAGAGGAACTTTTTAAAACATCTGATGTTGTAAGTTTACATATGCGTTTAACCGAGCAGACAGCTAATTGCATAAACGCAAGGCTGATTGGTATGATGAAACCAACAGCGTACTTAATTAATACATCCAGAGCAGGCGTTGTTGATAAACAAGCACTTTTAACTGCTTTACAAAACAAAACAATAGGCGGAGCAGCACTGGACGTTTTTTGGCAAGAACCTATTGATGAAAACGATGAATTTTTAAAGCTGGATAATATAACGTTAACACCGCATACAGCCGGAAATGTAGTAGATGCTTTGCCAAAAAGCCCACTTTTACTTGCAAAAGAAATAAAACAATTTTGGCAAGATGGTAAAAGTGATATGGTTGTAAATTTAAAAAACTTAAAAAAGTAATTTGTATGAAATAAACAGTAAACAGAGCGTAGGGGAGATATAATTATGCAAAGAGCAGTTTTATACGATGCACAAGACTTGAGAATTATACAAGATGATATTCCTAGCATTACACAAGATGAGGTTTTAATAAAAAATAAAGTTGCAACAACGTGTGGAACAGATGTGAAAATTTATAAACGAGGATACCCCCTTTTAAAACCTCCGCATAATTTTGGACATGAGTTCTCGGGAGTAATTGAAAAAGTAGGTTCTAACGTTAAAAACTTTAAAGAGGGAGATCGTGTGGCTGTACACAATACGGCCCCGTGTAATGAGTGTTACTACTGTAAAAAAGGTGTTTTTTCTCTGTGTGACAATCTTGTGTTTAATCGCGGTGCTTATGCTGAATATGTAAAAGTACCCAAGGAAATTTTAAGGCAAAATATGTTTTTAATAAACGATGATGTAAGCCATAAATCAGCATGTTTGCTTGAACCCTTTGCATGTGCTGTTTACGGAATACAAAATTGCCCTATTAACCCGGGCGATACAGTTATTGTAAACGGTGCAGGGCCAATAGGTTTAATGCTTGCAAAACTGGCTGTGTTAAAAGGCGCAAAAGTAATTGTAAGTGATATGATTGACCTAAGATTACAAATTGCTGAAAACTTAGGTGTTTGGAAAGCTGTGAATATTACCGGCATAGAGGACAGCGCACAGTACCTAAGCAGCTTAACTAACAACAACAGAGGGGCAGACATTGTAATAGAAGCAACAGGAATAATACCGGTTTGGGAAAGTAGCTTAAAAATGGTTAGAAAAGGTGGATTTGTTCTATTGTTTGGTGGAACAAAGGCGGGGAGTGTGCTTAGCGTAGACGCCACACTTTTACATTATTCACAGCTGACAATTAAAGGTGTTTTCCATACAACACCAGATTGTATTATGGCTGCCATGGAATTAATAAATATGGGTGTAATAAGTGGAGATGACTTTATACAAAACGAATACAACTTGCAAGATATTGAAAAAGCTCTATTAGAACATGCCGCCGGTAAAGTTGTAAAAAATTGTTTGCTTTTTAAATAGCCTAACAAGAAGTCGCCGTTAAAGGCTTATATTTTATAATAGTTTTTCCAAAAATAAAAACCACACCGAAGTGTGGTTTTTATTTTTGGAGCTGGTGGACGGACTTGAACCCCCGACCTGCTGATTACAAATCAGCTGCTCTACCAACTGAGCTACACCAGCGCATTAATTAACTAATAATCAAGTGCCTAATTATTATATCAAATTGTTTTAAAAAAATCAATAGTAAATTTATTGTTTTTGCGTTTTTTTGTATTTTTTAATAAAATTCTACATATAAACAATTTTTATTAGCAAAAAGGCCTAATTTTTAGGCCTCTTTGCTAATTTAAACTTGTTTGAAGATGTTTTTTATCGGTCTATCCAATTTAAACTGCGGCCAACTGCTTTGCTCCACCCTTTTAAAAGGTTAGTGCGTTTATTGTCATCCATATCAGGTGTAAATTGTACATCGTGTGTCCATAGTGCTTTAAGCTCGTCTAAATCTTTCCAAACGCCCGTTGCAAGCCCTGCAAGATATGCCGCGCCTAGACCTGTTGTTTCTCTAATCATAGGCCTGCGCACCGTTTTGTTTAATATGTCGCTTTGGAACTGCATCAAAAACTTATCACGGCTTGCACCTCCGTCAACTTTAAGCTCGGTAATAGTTATGTCGGTATCTTTTTCCATTGCCGCAACAAGATCGGCGCTTTGGAAGGCGATAGATTCCTGTGCAGCACGAATGAGATGATCTCTTTTAGTGCCGCGTGTAATGCCAACTATTGTTCCACGGGCATACATATCCCAATGTGGCGCACCAAGCCCTGTAAATGCAGGCACTATATACACTCCGCCTGTATCATCTACCTTTTGCGCATAGTACTCTGCGTCTCTGCTCTCGGCGATAAACATAAGTTCGTCACGTATCCATTGAATAACTGCTCCACCAACAAAAACACTGCCCTCAAGTGCATATTGTACATCGTTTCCTACACCGGCGGCTATTGTTGTAATTAAACCGTTTTTACTGGCAAAAGGTTTGTTGCCTGTGTTCATAAGTAAAAAACAGCCTGTGCCATATGTGTTTTTTGCCTCGCCGGCAGTAAAGCAACACTGGCCAAAAAGTGCGGCTTGCTGGTCACCTGCAATTCCTGCAACAGGTATTGCGGTACCGCTTATGCTAGTTGTTCCGTATATTTCACTAGATGAACGAACATCGGGAAGCATTTGCCTTGGTATATCAAGTGCATTTAAAAGTGTATCGTCCCAGTCTAGTTTATGTATATCATAAAGCATTGTGCGGCTGGCATTTGTTCTGTCGGTTACATGCACTGTGCCGTTAGTAAGCTTCCATAAAAGCCATGTGTCTACTGTGCCAAAAAGTATTTCGCCATTTTGTGCTCTCTCACGTGTACCGGGTACGTTGTCAAGTATCCATTTAATTTTTGTGCCAGAGAAATAAGCGTCAGGCACAAGGCCTGTTGTGCTACGTATATGGTCGTTTAATCCGTCATTAACAAGCTTATCTACAATGCTTGCTGTGCGCCTACACTGCCATACAATAGCGTTATAAATGGGTCGTCCTGTCACTTTATCCCATACAATTGTTGTTTCGCGTTGATTTGTAATGCCAATAGCAGCAATATCTATTGGGTTAATGCCGCTTTTTGCAACTACTTCCATCATTACAGCGTATTGAGATGACCAAATCTCCATAGGATCGTGTTCAACCCAGCCCTCTTTAGGGTATAGCTGCGGAAACTCTCTTTGTGATATTTCAACTATATTTTGCTCATCGTCAAACAAAATTGCACGTGAACTTGTAGTGCCTTGATCTAGCGACATAATATATTTTGGCATTGTTTTTCCTCCTAATTCGGTTATAAATATTATTATACAACATCCATGTTTCGTGTTGCAACTATGTTTACGCCGGTATTACAAATATCTTTAATTACAATATCGCCAAGTTTAACAGGAGCAGTTAATTCAACATCATTTAACTTGTCAACAATGGTAAAAACAAGTTCTTTTGGTATGTTTGCATCGGTTTTAACGCTTATACGGGGGTAAATTCCACCTTTTATTTTTACTGTTGATGTAACTACTCTTTGCGGTGCGGTACATTCTTCCTTGCCGTATTTAATACCCCTTATACACTCGTTGCCGGTAACAGCATAGTCGTTGTCCTCATCAACTTTTAAGTGGCAACCTTTTGGGCAAACTATACAAATAAGTTCTTTCATAAATTATAAAATCCTTTCGGCTGTTTTATTGGGTTTTAGTATTAATCGTTTTCACGTATGCTTATAACAAGGGGCAAATCGGCCTTTGCTTTTTCAAGTATAATTTTAGCTAAAACCACATTTTCCATTTCACCGGGTGCCATGTGTGGGCGTTTAATGTTTGCAATTATTTCATCGCCGCTAATAACTTGTACACTAGCGTTTTTATATACGTTGCGAACCCTAAAAAATGCCTTTACACTGCCTTTATCGGCTACGTTTTCAAGGCGTATCTTCTGAGGTACAATGTAGCCAACGCCGTCGCCGGGGCGCAGCGCAAGCTCGCTAAAATTCTCGGAAGTATTTTTGTTTGTTTTGCCCGAGAATTTAGCGGCGTATGCCGACGCGCTGCGCCCGGCAAGGCGACTTTCCTCTGTAACAAAATCAACAAGATCGTGCACATGCAAGGCATTGCCGCATGCAAACACACCCGGCATAGACGTTTGCATGTCCTCAAAAACAACCGAACCCTTTGTGCGGGTGTCTATTTCTATACCTGCGCTAACGGCAAGCTCGTTTTCCGGTATAAGCCCAACCGAAAGTAAAACAGTATCACAATCGATATCGAACTGTGTGCCCTGTACAGGTCTTCTGTCGGGGCCAACTTCAGCCACAGTAACCTTTGTAACACGCTTATCGCCCTGAATATCCGTAATTGTGTGCGACAAATACAGTGGAATGTCATAGTCTTGCAAACATTGAACTATATTTCTGTTAAGCCCGCCCGAATACGGCATAACTTCAATGCAAGCCAAAACTTTTGCACCCTCAAGCGTCATACGCCGTGCCATAATAAGGCCAATATCTCCACTGCCAAGTATTACAACACGTTTTCCAACCATATATCCTTCCATATTTACATATCGCTGTGCTGTGCCTGCAGTAAACACGCCGGCAGGCCTAGTGCCCGGTATTGCAATAGCGCCCCTTGTGCGCTCGCGGCAACCCATAGCTAGCACGCAAGTTTTTGCGGTTAGTACGTTATATCCTTTGCTTGTGCTAACAGTGTGTACCTGTTTATATCCGTCTTCATTCTCATCAAGGTGCAAAACCATTGTATCCAGCTCAAGTTCAATATCGGTTTGTTTTAACATCTCAACAAACCTACCGGCGTATTCGGGGCCTGTAAGCTCCTGCTTAAAATAGTGCAAACCAAAGCCGTTGTGTATACATTGGTTTAAAATACCGCCGGCCTCTTTATCTCTTTCTAATACTAAAATGCGCTGTAAACCATTTTCTCTGGCCGAAAGCGCTGCGGCAAGACCTGCCGGACCTGCGCCGATAACTATTAAATCATACATTAGCCCTCACCGCCTTTTGTTTTGTGTGTCAGTATAAATGTGCCGTCTTTGTCTTGCAGTACATCTTCGGGTTTTATATTTAGCTCTCTTGCAAGTATTTCCATAACTCTCGGGCCGCAAAAACCGCCTTGGCAGCGCCCCATTCCGGCGCCCACTCTGCGCTTTACCCCATCGAGAGAACACGGTGGAATCTCGCTTTTAATAGCCTGTATTATTTCGCCCTCTGTAACTGTTTCGCACCTACAAACAACTCTTCCAAACTCGGGTTGTTTTTTTATCAGTTCTGCTTTTTCTTCAACAGATAGCTCTTTAAACTTTGTGCGTGTTCTTGTTGCAGTGTAGTTATCTTTTGCTACACACTCTAAACCGCACTCGCTCATCATTTTAACTGCAAGCTCACCAATGGCTGCCGCCGCACTGAGTCCGGGAGATTTCATGCCGGCTAAATCTAAAAAGTTTGGTCTTCCAAAAGAAATTATAAATTCTGATGCATCTTTTGCAATGGCACGAACACCTGCAAAATTACGAATAGATGCAGATAAATCTATTGTAGGTACGCTTTTCTTCGCTGTATTTGCAACAAAATCGAGGCCTTGCAAAGAGGTTGATACATCACTGTCGCTGCAATCTTGAGCATCGGGGCCCACAATTAAATTGCCGTGAACGGTAGGTGCAACAAGTACACCCTTGCCAACCTTAGTTGGACATTGGAAAACCACAGTGTTAACCCTAGCGCCCTCACTCTTGTCTAGCAAATAGTATTCGCCCTTAGACGGCAAAATTTCAAAGCTGTGTGGGCAAATCATGTCGTGTACAGTGTCGCTGTTTACTCCTGCTGCGTTTACAATAAATCTTGCGCTTACATCGCCGCTATTGGTTTTTATAACAAATCCGCTATTGTCATTGTTTTCATCAATAAGCCTAATGCCCTCAACCTCGGTATTAAGGCGCACGTCAACACCGTTTTTTACGCTGTTTTGTGCCATTGCAAGCGTGTATTCCCACGGGCTTACTATTGCCGCACTGGGCGCATAAAGCGCACCTTTAACCTTAACATCTACGTTAGGCTCCATTTGTTTTACCTGCTCGGCATTTAGTATTTGCATATCGGGTACGCCATTTGCAAGCCCGTTATTGTAAAGCTTTTTAACGTGGTCAAGTTCTTCGTCGCTAAAGGCCAATACAAGCGAACCTGTTTGCCTATAAGGCACCTCTAAATCTTTGCAAATTTGCTTTGCCAGTTTTACACCCAAAACGTTTAGTTTGCCCATTTGTGTGCCGGGTTCGGGGTCATATCCTGCGTGCAGTATAGCGCTGTTTGCCTTTGAGGTGCCATTAGAAACGTCGTTTTCACGCTCTAAAACAACTGCGCTTACATTGTACTTTGCAAGGTTATAGGCAACTGCTGCTCCTATAACACCGCATCCAATTATAGCTACATCGTATTTCATAGTTCATCTCCATTCACAAAAAAAAGAGCAAAACAAACACACATGTGTACCAAGCACACATTGAGTATCCGTTTCGCTCATAATCTCTGAAACATTTTATAAAGTTTTAATATATCTTTTAGCAATATACCATAAAAATTGTTAAAAAGCAATAAGAAACAACTAAAAAAATAAAAATTACTAAAAATAAGCTTAAATGTAGCTCATGGGAAGGATATACAAGAAAATGCAAAAAAATTGCAATACGCTACCGGCTAAAACAAATAGATGCCATATGCCATGCATAAATTTTATACTTTTTTGTGCGTAAAAAATTATACCGCCCGTGTAACAAATGCCACCAATTAGCAAAAGCCAAAATGCAGGTGTTGGCAAAGCCTCAACTATATCAGAAAAAGCAAAAACAACTGTCCATCCCATTAGCACGTAAAGTGACATTGTTATAATCTTAAACTTTTTTAAACTTACACTGCTTAAAACAATACCAAGTATTGCCATTATCCATACTGCAATGCATAGTATAGCACCTTTTGATGTATGCCCTAGCGCAATAACGGAAATAGGCGTGTAAGAACCCGCAATTAAAAGGTAAATAGAAGTATGGTCAAAAATACGAAAAACTTTTTTAAGCTTTTGGTTTGTAAAAGCATGGTAGAGCGTGCTCATTGTGTACATTATAAATAAAGACACGCCGTAAACCAAACTAACGGCCACGGCTGTTAAATTTGCAAACATAATACTGTTAACCAATAGTAGGGTAGTGCCTACAATTGCTCCAAAACTACCAAGCCCATGTGTTATACTATTAAATATTTCTTCGCTGTTTGTATAAAATTTTGTTGGGTCTTCATTTTTAAAAACGCTCTTATCTTTTTTTAAACACATAAAATGTCCTTTTCTCTTTATAGCTTTTTCCATACAACATACCACCTTTAAATAAACATTATGTATAGTATACAGGATATTGCAAAATATTGCAAGAGGTTAAATAAACTATTTTATCTAGTTTTGTAAACTATTTGTTATTTTATTATATGCTGATAGATGATAAAAGGCTACCGTAAAAGGCAGCCTTTTATTTTTAAATTAAAAAAATAATATTTTATTTATGTAGTATTTGCAAAAACAATACGAATTAGTCATCTTCATCTTCGTCATCGTCATCATCTTGGTCGTCTTGGTCATCTTGGCCGTCTTGGTCATCTTGGTCGTCTTGGTCATCTTGGTCTTCTTGGTCGTCTTGGTCGTCTTGGTCGTCTTGGTCATCTTGGTCTTCTT
>CAYJLZ010000090.1:0-8783 GCA_964371265.1 uncultured Bacteroides sp.
GCAAAATTCTCTGCCATATGTTACAAGTCCTTTGTTGTTTCTACCTTGCACGCCGCCCTCGTCCCGCGAGTCTGCCGCAAAGTCGAACATGTTCCATTGGTATGTGCCCCATAAATACTCGCGCTGTGAAATAATTTTAAGCATATGTTCATGGTAAACTGCATGGTATTCTTCGCTGTAATCTCTAATTTCGGGGTTGTCATTATGCAATGTTGTTATTCCCTCTGCGCCGTACTCTGTAATGCCAAGCGGCCTGTTTGGGTATTTTTCATGGAACTCATCAAGCCACTCCTCATTGTCAGTTAGCTCGCCGCCGTACCAGCCAAAATAGTGGTTATAACCCACAAGATCTGTAAGTTCATTTTCCGGCGATTCCATAGCTGTAAACGATACATTTGCCAGAGCAGTAAGTCTTGTTGGGTCAAGCTTGTTAGTAATTTCAACAAGTTGTTTCTGATTGTCAATGAGCTCAGGCGTCTCTCCTCCAATTGTAATTTCGTTGCTTATGCCCCAAAAACAAATGCTTGCATGGTTAATGTTTTGAAGTACCAACTCACGCATTTGGCTCTTTGTGTTTTCTACTGCGTCTTCGCTTGGCAAAAATATAGTTATAAATGGTATTTCCGCCCAGGTAACAAATCCATATTCGTCGCACAAGTCAAAGAAGTACTGGCTGTGCTGGTAATGTGCAAGCCTTATTGTATTTGCTCCCATGTCTTTTATTATATTTGCATCTTGCACTTGGTCTTCACGGCTAATTGCCCAGCCTTTATTAAACCTATCTTGGTGGCGCGAAACGCCCCTAAGTGGGTATTTTTTGCCGTTTAGTATAAATCCTTTTTCGCTGTCCACACTAAAGCTGCGCACACCAAATTTCACACTAATATCATCAAGTACTTTTGCATTGTGCTCAACAGTGGCTAGCAAGGTATATAAGTAAGGATTTTTAAATCCGTCCCACAAAATTGCATCTTTAAAGTTAACTTCTAAATTCACATCTTCCGATGCCTTGCCCTCGCCTTGTGCCACAACTTGCCCTGAGTTATCTTTAACGGAAATTTTTACAATTTCATCGCCTGTTGCGCCTTTTACGCACATTTTTACAAGCACATCAGCGCTGCCATCATCATTTGGCTGTGCTTTTGTTACATAAATGCCCTTGGTGCCAAAATACATAAGATCAAAGTGTGCTTTTTCTACAATCACTAAGTTTACGTCCCTATAAATACCACCAAAAAATGTAAAATCAGCCTGTTGTGGGTATACTTGCAAATCTTCGCTGTTATCTGCACAAACTTCAAGTAAGTTTTCACCGTCTTTTACAAGGTCTGTTAAATCAAAGCGGAATGTTGAAAAACCACCTTTGTGTTCGCCAAGTAATACACCATTAAAAGTAACATAAGCTACGTGGTTTACGCCCTCAAATTCAATAAATACTTTTTTGTCGTCTTTTTTTAAATTCAAGGTCTTTTTATAATAGCATTTTTGCCTTAAGTAGTCCGCTCCTCCGTCTTGTCCATCTAAATTATTCCAAGTGTGCGGCAAATTCACATTCTCAAGCTTCAAGTTGTCTTTGGAAAACACCCATCCGCTATTAATGTTTTCTACAATTCTCATAGTTTTTCACCTCATTAAATTCAAAAATAATCGTTAATTATTATGTCTGTTCATCAACTGCCGATTGTTCTTTTATGCGTTTAATTTCACCTTGTATTTCATCCATTTTTTCACGTGTCAGTGGATAAAATTTCATTGCTATAAGAGAGCATATAAGCCCCAGTGCAGGCATACCCATAAACAAAAATACACCAACGTAAAGTAACGGCTGTGTCAGCTCAGTGCTCATTCCCGGCACACTGTCTACAAATCCAATTGCAGCCAGAGAAAGCCCTACAATTGTAGTTGCCAACGATGACACAATTTTATCTACAAAAGAAAACAGTGTGCCCATCATTCCAGGAACATACTTGCCACTTCTGTAAACTTCGTAGTCTGCACAGTCTGCGATCATAGGAATAACTATGTTGCCCGCAACAGAAAGTGAACCGGCAAAAATAATATACACTAACATAAATATAATTGTAAACACATTGATACTTGAAAGACTGAGAGTGCTCATTGGCCCAAACAAAATTAATGCCGACACGGTTAAAGCGCTTATAAGCGCTATCCACGTAGAGTCTACCAGTGCCTTTTTTTGGCCTTTTTTGCGTGCATATATAATGCCAAAAATTAGTAACAACATGCTTGGTAGTGCCACTATTGCGCCCATAGACCCCGGCAAACTTTCGTTACCTGTTGTTATTGCAAATATTATAAGCATAACAGTTAAATTTCTAGCTGTTGTGTTTGCAAGTTTATCGGTAGATGCTGCAAAAATTAGCATTTGGATGGCCCTGTTATTTTTTAAAGTATCTATATAATCTTTTAGCTGTACCTTCTCAGCTTTTTTGCCAAGTCCAAAAAACTCTGTTCTGTCTTTTTGCATTATACCAATAACAGCAAGTACTGTAAGCACTGCTGAAAGTGCAACTGAAACTAAGGCAAATTCTTGATGAAACGAGAGCGAATTAAGCCCTTCTATCGTTGCTGTTGTGTGCTTTGGCACCATTACGTTAAGTACTATAACGGGAAATCCTGCAAATAAAAATATGTTATACACACCATCATAAAGAGAAAATGTAGGCCTTTGTTTAGGGTCGTTAGTAAGGCAAGTTTGCCCTGCTTTGGTGCATGCAGTTTGAAATGTATACCCTATTACGTACAGTAAATAATAAAAAGAAAAAACCAAAAGCCTAAGCTGCTCGGGAAATAGGTGTACAGTGTTAACCATAAGTAACATAGATACACCTAAAATTACGTTGCCCAAAATCATTGCAGGCCTAAATTTGCCAAACCTACCATCTGTTTTGTCAATAAAAAAGCCAATAATAGGGTCAGTAAAGCCATCAACAATGCGCATAGCAGTTATAACAATACTAATAACAGGAAATAAAAGCCCTGCCACACCTACTGCATAGTACGAAATATATCCCAAAAAGAAAAGATACACATTTGTGGCAGTGTTGTTTAGAGGAAAAAGTGCCATTTGCCAAAATTTTGCTCTGTTGTATACTAAGTTTTTATTTTCCATAATAAACCTCTGTTTCAATTAGTTATTGTAGGACAATTGAATAAAATTATTATAACATATTAATTATTTTTATTCAATGTGACAATATCACAAACTTTTTTGCACATAATTACCATATTTATTTGTTTTTTGCATTAGTTTTTTAAAACTGTAAGTAATTTATTTATGTTACATATTTTTACAACAAAAAAACCTAACAAGTTTAAACATTTAAAGAATGTATAACTTGTTAGGACTTTTAAAAAAAAGTGTTAAATTACAGCACCAAGGCAATAAATATCTATTGCGGTAACGTATCCTATTGCCTCGTTTTTAGTCATTTCTCCGTTTAAAACACGTATAATTTTTTCAAATACTTCTTCGCCAACTTGCTCTATTGTTTTTTCGCCGGTTATAATTAGGCCTGCATTTATATCCATATCGTTTTGCATGTGATTATAAGTATGTGGGTTGCCACATATTTTTATTACAGGCATAGAAGGAAACCCCTGTGGTGCGCCCCTACCGGTAGAGAACAACATAAACTGCGCACCTGTTGCTGCCATGCCTGTTAAAATTTCGGGTTCACGGCCGGGTGTATCTTTTATCCAAAGTCCCTTTTCATCTGTTATGCGCTGCGTGTAGTCAAGCACACCCTGTATAGGTTTACTTCCACTCTTCATTATGGCACCAAGCGTTTTTTCCTCTATGCTGGAAAGACCGCCCTTAATATTACCGGGTGTTGGCTGTCCTTTTCGCATATCACATCCGCTTTGTTTTGCCCTAGTTTCCATATTATTAACTATTTCGTATATTTTATTTGCCACTCCATCGTTTACCGCTCTTTCGGCAAGCAGGTGTTCGCCTCCGATAAACTCAGTTGTTTCACCAAAAATAACTGTTGCCCCTAGGTCTATAAGTTTGTCGGCTACATAGCCTATAACGCAGTTGCTAGCCATGCCACTAGTTGCATCCGACGCACCGCATTTTATCGACATTACAACGTTTTTTATGTCTACTGCGGTGCGCTGTTCGCCCGAAATCTTTCGAGTCAACTCACTAGCAAGATCTATACCTTTATGTATTGCACACGAAACGCCCCCAAGTTCTTGTATTCCTATTATTTCAACAGGCTTGCCCGTGGCTTTTAATTGTTCGTACACCAGCTGCGTATCGGTGCCCTCACAGCCTAAACTTACAATTAATATTGCGCCCACATTAGGCGATTGACCAAGCGAAATTAATGTTTTTGTAACTCTGTCTAAATCGGGAGGAACCTGACAGCACCCCTGGTGGTGCAAAAATGATACAGTGCCGCCAACGTTGTTGCAAACTGCCGTTACAACGTCATTAGCACAAACTACTGTCGGTATTACAGCCACATAATTTCTACTTCCAACTTTTCCATCAGGCCTTACATATCCAAAAAACTCCATAATTAACTCCTTTTCGCTCAAATGTAATATATAATTTATTCAAATTTTTAGTTTTCTAAATCGCCCCTGCCGCGCATACTGTCCAAATTATGTACGTGCACGTATTCTCCGGCCTTAATACTTTTTGTTGCTATGCCTATTTGCTGGCCGTATTTTGTTATACTTTGCCCAACTTCAATGTTTTGCACGGCTATTTTATGGCCATAAGGTACGTTTCCAATAACATTAATTTGCTGTGTGTTGCCTTTTTTATCCCTAATTTCAACAAGTGTATTATCTGTAATATCCTGCGCAAAAATTGTTGCTACATTGTCTTTATCGTTCACTTTTAAAGCAAGTTTTAACTCCATAATAATATACCTTTCGTCAATAATATTTTTTGTTTTATAAAAGTAAGCAAGACGAAAACTTCTTTTAATTTAGCTTTTATTCATTCACCTTGCTCACAAATGCAAAAAGCAGCAGCCCACCTAAGCTGACATTTTTTAACAACTAATTGCTAATTTTACATAATATAAGTTATTCTTCAATTGCTAAAACGCTAACACCGTCGGGAATAACAACAACTTGTGCGTTACTTCCCTTAATTTTATAAGCCATTTGTAAAGCCTCGTTGGGTGAACTTGCCAAAAGTAAGTTAGCCTTTTGCGCATCTTGCTGTGATATGTACTCACTTACTAAAATAACAGTGTGCTTTTTCAAAATTCTGCTATATATTTGCGGGCACCACTGCTCGCTTATCGTTTCTTTAGGTGGAATTTTCGACAAATATTCGTCTATTTGATGTGCATTGCCCATTTTTATAATCTTTTCAAAATTTTCTCCACCCATGCCGTCCACACACGCACAACAAATAATAATAACTGCACCATCGTTGCAACATACCTCGGCAGTAGCAACAGCTTTAGGGCTTTGGTACAGGTTTTGATCAAGCGGATAACCGCCGTTACTTGTAATAACAATATCGCCCTTTACAATATTGCATTGCGAATGTTTTTTTATAAAATTAGCTCCTTGTTCATGAGCTTCCTCCATATCTCCGCAAAATGCTGCAATTATTTTTTTGTCGGCATTTAATGCAACATTGCAAATAAATGCCAAATTTACTTTTCTCGATGCAAAGATCATGTCCTCGTGTATGGGATTATTTTTTAGCACACCTGTTTTGCTGTAAGGACTTGCAATAGCTTTATAGCTGTGGTTTTCATTGACAGTTTCCTTAGAGCAAATACCGGGCAAAACGCTTTTTCGCCCTCCCGAAAATCCTGCAAAAAAGTGCGGTTCTATAAATCCTTCAGCAATAAGCAAATCGCACTCAAGTGCCGCTTTGTGCACATTAAACCCCGCACCCGACGGCAAAGTACAAACGCTTACAAAGTCACTTGCATTAAAGGCATCATTAACCAGTATTTTCTCGCTATCAACTATTTCGTCGCCAAACATTAAACGCTGCTCTTGCTCTGTTGTTGCCCTGTGCAAACCTGTTGCAATTAGTATAGTTATTTCGGCATTTTTATTTCCTTTTCGTATTTCTTTTAGCAAAATAGGTAGGGTTATTTTACTTGGCATTGCCCTTGTATGGTCGCTAGTAATAAGTGTAATTTTGTTTTTGCCTTTGGCAAGCTCGCATAATTTTGGCGTGCCTATTGGGTTTTCCAGTGCATTTTTTATTATTTCGCTCTCACTGCAATCGGCATTGTAATGGTGCAGTTTAGCCGTTAACACAGCCTTTAAATTCTCGTCGTTCACTTGTAAATTTAGTTCAGTAGTATTGTAAGGTAATTTTATTGTTTGCATATTTATACCCCGTTTCTTTATTTTGTAATAATTTGCATGCCAACTGTCACTGTTTATATGCCTCGTTTTTTGGCTTTATGTACATAAATATTGTATTTTTTGCATATTAAAATTATTTTATCACATAATATAACGCAACGCAACAAAAAACCACACTTTTGAGTGTGGTTTTTTGTTGTTTTTGCTCGCCATTTTATAGTTTTAACCCTTTAGCTACATAATTTGATTTTTAATTGTAATATTTTCGCCTTTTTTGCAGCACCTACTCAAAAAAAAGCAATAAGCTATTTTGCAATTTTCAAGCGTCTATAATCCTAAAGTAGGGGCGGGTGGTGTCATGGTTTTCGAAAAATCATCACTGCTAAAACACGAATAGTACAAGTCATATCTAAAATCATTTAGCACTTTTTTTATAGCATTAAATAATTTGTCATTATAAAAAATGGCTTTTGTAACAGTGGGACAATAACGTGTGTTTATTTGCGACATTAAGTCATCTCTCATATCTTCTAACGATTTTTCACTCGCATAACTTCTTCCTACACTGTCTGTTGCAGCATCAATAGAGTCTGCAATTGAAATAATATCTATAATAGCTTTAACAGGAGACTTAAGATTGTTAAACTCCGGCGGGTATCCAAAATCTCCGTCAAAAGTTTTGTGATGACCATATGCAACATCGGAAAAGCACGCAAAAAGCTCAGGATTGTCGTTAAAATTTATGCTTGTTGCATTTTGAACTTCCTCTTGCACAAAGTTTTGAACAATGTAATTAGGAGATTTTTTAATAAACGGCTCTGCATTTAACGAGTGCTGTTTAATTAATTCAAATTCTTTGTCGTTAAGTTTTCTTACATAAAACGACACAAGATGTGAATAGCTTATTTTACCAATATCGTGTACAAGCCCGGAATACCAAACAAAAAGCAAAATTTCGGCCGATTTGTTTTTTACATCTTCTATGTTTGTTACTCCCGGTAAGCCTACCAATTTTTCGGGCAAATATTTAATTAAGTACTCTGTTATAACAAAAGAAATTTTTGCAACCATAACGGAGTGTACATAAGTAGGCACATGCCTAAACACAGTAAGGGATAGCACAAGTTTTAAATACGTATAGTCATCAAAAATGTAATGGCTTCCAACTGCAAAATTTGTTAAAAGAGTAGACACATGTAAACTGACATTTTTTGCGGAATGCTCTCAACATAACTAAAAACATCTGCTTCAATTTCTTTTGCAATTTGCTCTTGATCTTTTTTTGTGTAACCGGGCGGTGGGTCAAAGTGTAAATAGTAAAGGTATAAACCGGCAATATGCAATTTTTTATACAAATCATCGTAGTTGTAGTCGTTATCTGCTTGCTTGTGTATGTTTAGCAAAATTGTTAAAAGATCTTCACTAGTAATTAAGTTGTTATAATACTTTGCAGCATAGTAGTAATAAACAAACCTCGATTGACCACTCGTATAATCGTTTGTTATAACGTTTTTATCCTCTAATAATTTTGCATACAAAATATTAGATGCCTCAAAAAAGCGCTGCTTATGCACATCCTTTACAGTTTCTTTCTTTGCAGAGCGCATTATTGACATTGTTGTTGAACAAATATTTTCGCATATATTTAAATGAAACGCATCCCACGCAAAATCGGGATCTACTTTTTTAGCGGTATTATCCCAAAAGTCAATCGCTCTATCATACCTTCTAAATATTTCGTTAATTTCTAAATTTGCAACGCTAATGTAAGAATTTCCATATGCTCTAACTATTAAGTTTCTTATTTCCGGAGAAAATTCTGTGTACCTATCGCTATATTCTATAACTTTATCAAAGCAATCCGACATACGTGGTTTAAATATATATCTGTCAAGGTAAAAAAGCGCCAGTCCATTAAAAAACATGTTTTTTATGTACATTTCGTCATTATTTGTATGCTTTGCATATACGGTAAGTGCTTCTCTAATATCGCAACAAAGCCCAACATCAATGCTCTCTTTATAGCTCGAAAGTTTCTCGGCAAGCTCTTCCAGCTCAAGGGCATACTCATGTGTTAAGCTTTCAGGGTTTTTCAAAAACGGTGTAATATATTCTTCTATTAGCGCATTAGTAGAGCTAATTACATCTCTTACTATTTTACCGCGCATAGTTAATATTTCTTTTATGTTTTCTCTTGTAATGTCATCTTTATTCGCAAACTGCTCACTGGCTAATTCTGCAAAAAGTATTTCGTTTTTTATTAATTCTTCAAATGCCTTTTGCATAATTACCCACTCCTTTCAATAATTAGTTAAAGTTTAATAAGCAGTATGATTGCTTTGTCAATGTATTTTTTATTGCTGTTTAATAATTAAATTATACCATATTTTTATATATTATAACAAATATAAATAATCCTAAATTCCTGTGCGGATTATTTAAGTTTATTTTAAGGCGTG
>CAYJLZ010000091.1:0-8702 GCA_964371265.1 uncultured Bacteroides sp.
GAATAAGCAATGCGTACATCGCCCATTTTTTTAACAGTTTCGCTAACTTGCCCATGGTTTGGGCCACTTGCATCTATTAAAACTAATTCAAAGTATTTATAACTTTGGTTTAAAACACTTTTAAGCATCTCTTTTAAATATTTTACAGGCGTATTATAAAGCGGTACAACAATTGAAAACACCGGCATTTTATCAAAGACAGCTTTTTTTTGTGCCCTAAGTTCTCTTCTCAAAGGTATATCAGCGCGATGTTTCCAAGGCACGCCGTTTTTGCCTGCCAGGTCTATTCTGTACGATATTTCTCTAAAAAGTGCCTCGGGTCCACGCTGTTTTAGGCAAACAGCGCCTCGCTTAAAAAGGCTTGCCGCATGTGATGGATTTGTCACACGCTTTAAAGCTTTACCATAGGAATCTTTTTCATCGTTTTTTACCGCAATATTTTGCAATGTGTACTCACCTCTTTTAAAAGTGCGTTTTATTTTGTCATTTTTTTGTACTCGTCGCACACTGTTTGCGCCGGGCCCGACATTTTCACTCTGCCCTTTTCAATCCATGTAACTTTGTTGCAAAGGCTTTCTATCTGCTGTATGCTATGGCTAACAAGTATAACTGTTGTTCCGTTTTTCATCATTTCTTTCATTCTGTCTTCGCACTTTTTCTGAAACAAAAAGTCGCCCACAGATAAAATTTCGTCTGCAATTAATATATCGGGGTTTGTAACTGTTGCAATTGCAAATGCAATGCGCGATACCATTCCCGAGGAGTAATTTTTAAGCGGAACGTCTAAAAATTCGCGCAGTTCGCTAAATTCTACTATCTCTTCAAAGCGCTCTTTTACATATTTTGGTGTAAATCCAAGCACTGCACTATTTAAGTATATGTTCTCTCTTCCGGTTAAATCCATATCAAAGCCTGCGCCCAGCTCTATAAGCGGCGCAATGCTTCCGCTAACAGTTACATTTCCCTTTGCCGGCTTGTATACGCCGGCAATTATTTTAAGCAGTGTGCTTTTGCCGCTTCCGTTTAGTCCAACAAGTCCATAAAAATCTCCCCTGTTAACTTGCAAGCTAACATCTTTAAGCGCCCAAAATTCTTCAAAGCGAAGTTTGCCCCTTGCCATAGCAATAAAATACTCTTTAAGGCTTTCACTTTTTTCTTTTGCCATATTAAAGCGCATGGAAACATTGTTTACATTTATTATAGATTCTTCCACTAACATATGTCTCCTTTTAATTTAAATATATAAAACAAATTTATCTTGATTCTTTTTAAAAACAATTAATCCGAACACCATCATTATAATTCCGCATGCACCGCAAACAAATATCATGTTGTTTGTCATCATTTCACCGCTGTACACAACTTGCCTAAACGTAGTTATGTACCAGTACATGGGGTTGTATCCTATAAAGGTTTGCAATATGCCAACGCCATCGCCCGCCATTGTAAAGGGGTCGTAAAAAATGGCCGAAAAATACATTAATGCTGTACAAAAAACTGTCCACAAATGCATAACATCCCTAAAAAAAACAACTAGTGTTGCAAGTACAAGCCCCACACCTAAATTAAACATAAACAGCGTTATTATTGGGTAAATTGCAAATATAAAGGTTGGATAAAGCGGTGCTCTTGTAATAATCATTACAATAAAAAGTGCAATAAACGATGTAATAAAATTTACAAGTCCAAAACTTATTTTTTCAAGAGGGAAAATATATTTTGGTATATAAACTTTTCTCAGCAGCGGCGCATTCATTAAAACGCTACTCATTGCGGCGTTTGTACTCTCCGAGAAGAAGGTCCAAACAACTTGCCCTGTTAAAAGGTACATTGCAAAATTTGTAATGCCCGCCGAGCGAAAATTCATAACGCTGGAAAAAACCGCCCACATAACAAGGCACATTAATAGCGGGTTTAAAACGCTCCATAAAATACCAAGTACGCTTCGCCTATATTTTAATTTAAAATCTCTACCAATAAGGTTATACAGCAAAAATCTGTATCGCCAAAAATCCTTAATATATGCTTTATAAAGTGACAAATTTTCACCTACTTACATGTTTTTAAAAAAGTCAAAGTTTTGTGCGTTAAACTCTTTGTGCTTTTTGTCTTTATCGCTAAGTTTTATTTCACAGCCAATATCGGGCCAATTAATGTTTAGTGTTTCATCGCTGTATAAAATGCCGCCCTCGTTTTGTGGGCTGTAATAATCAGTGCATTTATACACAAACTCCGCCTCATCGCTAAGCACTAAAAATCCATGTGCAAAACCCTTTGGCACGTAAAGTTGTTTTTTGTTTTCGGCACTTAGCACTACCCCTACCCACTTGCCAAAAGTTTGGCTGTTTGGGCGGCAGTCCACCGCAACGTCAAAAACCTCGCCGCTTAATATGCGCACAAGTTTGCCCTGTGTGTGCTGTGTTTGAAAATGCAAGCCCCTAAGCACACCCTTTGTGCTTTTACTGTGGTTGTCTTGTACAAATTCATCTTTTATTCCCGCTGCGGCAAACTCTTCTTTTTGGAAGGTCTCCATAAAAAACCCTCTGTCATCGCCAAAAACCGTAGGTTTTACAATTATTACCTCGGGAATATCTGTTTTTATAAATTCAAATTTACTCATATTACATCCTTGTGATAATTAACTAATTTAAGAAAACGCCTAGTAATTATAACACAAATTCCGCTCGCATACAAGGCGCATTTAAAAAAGTTGAAATATCGTTTTTTATATAGCAATATCGGGTGAGAACGTATTTGCGTTATGGTTGTCAACATCGTTTGGCACAACTCGGCTTATTGCCCAAGTACCCTCGCTTGTATAAACCATTTGCACTGTTAAATACTCTGTTATTTCCTCTGCTTTAGCATCTTCCTCAACACCTGTGCGCTCGTAATCTGCCTGTGCGTTAATAATAATGCAATGCTCACCGTCATCGTTAAAATACTGCTTTATGTTTTCGCCTTTTACCTTTGTGCTTGTTAGGTCTATATCGTACTGTTTTTCTACATCAGCCGATAATTCTCCGCTTAAAAATGTTTTGTAACTTTCAGTTACATTTACAAGCTTGTTTACATCTTGTGTGTTTTTAGCCTCTACGTAAGATGCATAGAAACTCAACATAGAGTTATCAAGCGTTTCTATGGGCAAATCTCCGCCCGAGAACTCAAAATCTATAAATGCCAGTTCTGTAACCGCTTTGTCGGCAAACTGTATAACGCTTGTTGCTGTTGCACCATTTTGAGTTGTTACAACAGCCTTAATATTGCTGCCAACAAGTACCTGCGGTAAACTTACTTTTTTGTCTTGTGGTTTTTGCGCTACTTGTACATCGTTTACATAAATAGCCGCATCGTCACTTACACAACCCGACACCGTTATGTCGGTTATAGGTAAGCCCCCGTTAAATGCATACGGGCTACCGGTATTTAAAAGTGAAACGCTTGTTGCCTCGCCCTGCACGCTTTGCCCCGCAATTGTTTGCGCCGTAGCTGTTACCGTATATTGTCCCGGAAAAATATTTTCGTACGTATACGTGCCATCAATTTCGTTTCCTTCAACAGGCACTCCGTCCATTGTTATAACGGCACTTACTACATCTGTTGCAAAAACCATTTCTACTGCATTTACTTGTAGTTTATATTCGCTATAACCTAAAAAAACATCTTCGCTTAGTAACGATATCGCCGAATACGCATCGTCGACACTATCAGTTTGCTCTCTGCTGTCCAGCGCTAAAAACAACTCCTCAACTTTTTCTTCGGTTGAAAATTCTCTGCACAATGCATTTAAACCTGCATCGGTAACTTCAATGTCATTACCGTATACAAGTTGTTTAAGCGTTTCGATATCGCTGTTAATTAGTGCATTTTTAATTTGGGTGTACCCTTGCGCTTTGTTAAAAGAATTGTACATTATTACACTTGTTAAACTACCGGCAGCAACTAAAACCACCATTACTGTAAGCACTATTGCAAGCACTGTAATAAGTTTAGGCTTTTTACTTCTCTTGTTGTCTTTTTGTTTGTTTCGTTGTTCTAATTGCTTAAACTTTTCATCATAGCTGTTTTCGTAGTTGTTTTCGTAGTTGTTTTCGTACGTTTGCTCGGTTATATTAAGAGGCCTTTTGGGTGGCACTTGATTATTGCTTGCGCTGTTTATGTTTTGCACTGCGGGATCTTGCTGTACTGCAGCCTTTTGCTGCATTGCTGCCTCGTTTTGCCCGTGTGCATTGTTAATGTTGTATTTTGTATTAGCATTTATATTTACATTGTCACTTTCAATTTCTGTTTTATGTCCGCAAACAAAGCAAGCATTATTTTCGCCCTCGTGAATAAACGCCCCGCAATTTTTACATCGTATCATTTAAAAATCCTTTCTCGCTTGCAATATGCACTTTTTGCGTATTTATTATGTAGGCATTGCCTACGCAAGCTTTACCACTTAATTTAAGTATGGTATTAATATTTTACAGTTAACCACAAAATATTATTTTTTCACATGTATAAAAATATGTTTTTTGCCAAAACTACAAATGTTCAGATCGGTGCGGTTGTAATACATTAACAATACCTGCACACTTAGGTAAGAAAGGATATTTTGATATGTTTAAAGACAGTTTAAAAAAATTTTGGCAAAGTAAAGGTTTTTATGTAGCACTTACAGTTGTAATTTTGGGCAGTGTTCTGGCTAGTTATTTGGCAGTAAATACAATGTTAACCGAACTTGGAACCCCCGAAAATTTAACATTAACACCACAACTAACACAGGAGGATATAACATGGGACGAGCCGATAACAGAGGCCGAGGTAAAAGAGGAAAATGTGCCCATAACACCATTGCAACCTCAAAGCGAGGCCGAGCAAGCACCTTCAACTCAAACACAGGCGCAAACGCCGCAATCGCAATCATCAACGCCGCAAGCATCGTCTTCGCAGGCATCACCGTCATCCGAGGCGCAATTGCAATTACAAGAGCCTGCAGATATTCAGCCTACGCAAAGCAGCTTGTACACCTTGCCTGTGCAGGGTACAATATTACAAGCATTCAGCGGAGCTGAGCTTGTTTACAACCAAACAATGGGCGACTGGAGAACTCACAACGGCATAGATATCTCTTGTGAGGTTTCAGATACTATAACCTCTCCTGCCGCCTTAACTGTTAAAGAAGTGACCGAAGGTGGACAATGGGGAACAGTTGTATCGCTTACCGACAGCAACTACGAAATACGCATTAGCGGCCTTGGCGATGTAAGCGTAAAGGCAGGCGATACGCTTAAACAAAGCCAAGCAATAGGCAAAGCTGCTGCATTTCCTGCCGAAATGGCCCTAAACAACCACATACACGTAGAAGTTCTTAAAAACGGCGAATATATTAACCCCGAAGAGATATTCTCTTTTGCAGGCATTGGCTAATTGTATCACATTTATCAAAAACAAAATGTCGATTACTGCCGCAGTATGCCACATATAAATACTGCTTAATTTGTTATTGGCTGTTATAGCTACCAAAAATACAAATTTTCCATTTTGTGCTGGGTGCTTACCGATTTAAAATCAGTGGTACTCAGCACAGTCGCATTTTTTCCACTTTTTACCGCTGCCGCACGGACAAGGTTCGTTGCGGCCTATTTTTTCGCTTTTTGCCTGAATGTGAGGTTTTTTTATAGAACCTGCATTTTGCGCAGATGCTACTCCCTCTTTCGTTATTTTGGCTGTTTCTTGCCTTTGCACACTCTCGGGTTTTTTAATTTCAAGGCCAAGCAACATTTTGGTTGTGTCTTCTCTTATGTTAAGCACCATGTCGTCAAACATATTAAAGCCCTCTATGCGGTACTCCACAACCGGGTTGTGTTGGCCGTAGCTTCTAAGGTAAATTCCCCTTCTAAGCTCATCCATAGCATCTATATGGTCCATCCACTTTTTGTCAACGTTCCTTAACAAAACCATTTTTTCTGCATCGCGCATTAATTGCTCTCCAAAGCGCTTTTCTTTGTCGGCACAAATAGCATCTATTCTGTCGGTTAACACTTTTACAATTTTTTCACTTGTTAGTGTACTCATTTCACTGTCAGAGTATGTAAAATCGCTTTCACTTGTAAGCCATCCCATGTAATGAGCTTTGAGTCCTTTTAAATCCCACTCGTCCTGCTCTTCTCCCGCCAAAAACATTGTGGCGTTGTCCTCTACCGATTTATGCATCATCGTTTTAATATACTGATTAATATCGCTGTTTTGTAAAACAGTATTTCGCTGTGCATAAATAATTTCACGCTGAGAGTTCATAACATCGTCGAACTGCAAAACATTTTTGCGAATAGAAAAATTTCGAGCCTCAAGTTTCTTTTGTGCGTTTTCAATTTGCCCTGTAATTATTTTGTTTTCAATTGGCGTTTGTTCGTCTACACCCATACCCAGCATAATACTTTGTACACGTTCGCCTCCAAAAAGGCGCATCAAATCGTCCTCTAGGCTAATAAAAAATCTGCTGGCGCCTGCATCTCCCTGCCTACCGGCACGCCCCCTTAACTGGTTATCTATTCGCCTACTCTCGTGGCGCTCTGTGCCAATTATAAAAAGGCCTCCGGCATCTTTCACCTCTTGTGCCTCTTTTTCAATTTGCTGTTTAAACTGATGTTCAAGCTCGTCGTATCTTTTTCTTATATCCAATACTTCTTGCAAATCCGTATGAGCATGGCTTGTACTTTCGGCAATAAGTTGCTCATCAAACCCCTCTTTGGCAAGCGCATTTTTTGCCATGTATTCGGCGTTGCCTCCAAGCACAATGGCGGTGCCCCTACCTGCCATGTTTGTAGCAATTGTAACGGCGCCTTTTTTACCGGCCTGAGCTACTATTTTAGCCTCTTTATCGTGGTTTTTTGCGTTTAACACCTCGTGCTTTATTCCCTGTTTTTTCAACATCGAACTCAGCATTTCGCTTTTTTCAATGCTTATTGTACCAACAAGTACAGGCTGGCCTTTTTTGTTGCACTCGGCAACCTGCTGTATTACAGCGCCGTATTTACCTTTAACGGTGCTGTAAACACTGTCGTTAAAATCTTGCCTGCTAACAGGTTTATTTGTGGGTATTTCCACAACGTTAAGTCCGTATATCTCTCCAAATTCCGCCGCCTCGGTTTGTGCTGTACCTGTCATTCCTGCAAGTTTTTTGTACATTCTAAAATAGTTTTGAAATGTAATAGACGCAAGCGTTTTGCTCTCTCTTGCAACAGTTACGTTCTCTTTTGCCTCTATTGCCTGGTGCAATCCCTCGTTGTAGCGCCTACCTGTCATCATGCGGCCGGTAAATTCATCTACTATAACAACTTCGCCGTCTTTTACAACGTAATCCACATCTCGTTTCATAACGCCGCGTGCCTTTATTGCTTGGTTTATATGGTGCGACAGTGTCATGTTGTCAGCATCTGCCAAATTGTCAATGTTAAATGCTTTTTCAGCCTTTTTTATGCCGCTCAATGTAAGCGTGGCAGTTTTTTTCTTTTCATCCACAATAAAATCGCCTGTGGCTTGCACGTCCTGATGTTCTTTATCGTCAATTTCTGTCACAACACTCTTCTTAAGCGTTCGTGCAAAATTATCGGCAAGTTTGTAAAGCTCTGTGCTCTCCTCGCCTTGTCCGCTAATAATAAGCGGTGTGCGAGCCTCGTCCACAAGTATACTGTCAACCTCATCCACAATGGCATACGCATGGCCCCTTTGCGCCATGTTTTCTTTATACACTACCATGTTATCACGCAAGTAGTCAAAGCCAAACTCGTTGTTTGTGCCGTACGTAATGTCGCACGCATACGCGCTGCGACGCTGTGCTTTGTCAATATCGTGTGTTATAACGCCAACACTAAGCCCTAAAAAGCGGTATACTTTTCCCATCCATTCACTGTCACGCTTTGCAAGGTAATCGTTAACGGTAACAACGTGCACGCCGTTTTCTGTAAGGGCATTTAAGTAAACAGGCAGTGTTGCAACAAGTGTTTTACCTTCACCGGTTCTCATCTCGGCTATTTGGTTTCTATGCAATACAATACCGCCAAGTATTTGTACATAAAAGTGTTTCATTTGCAAAACACGCCACGATGCCTCTCTACATGCAGCAAATGCATCGGGTAAAATGTCGTCTACACTTTGCCCGTTTTCAAGGCATTTTTTTAAATGCGGTGTAACTTGTTTCAATTCATCATCCGACATTTTCTCATATTTGCTTTCAAGCGCCAGAACACTCTCGGCTATGGGTTTTATTTTTTTAAGTTCCTTATCGGAATATGAGCCGAAAATTTTATCCATTAAAGACATTTATTATCTCCTTATATAAAAGCTTGTTTTTACATATTTTAGAAATACTACCTTATATAATACTACAAAACTGTTTAATAAAGCAATGAAATTTGTGTTAACAGGCAAAAACATTTTGTGTAAAAAAAGCATTTTTTTTGTAAATTTTTTAAAAAAAGCATTATTTTTAAGGTTTTTTTGCAAATAAAAATTATTAAGCAATATTTTCACATTATATTGTTGACAAATGTAATAACATCTGCTATCATAATATAGCACTTGAAACATAATGCATGTGATGTGCAAAACAATTGTATATGGGAGAGTTCCCGAGTGGCCAAAGGGGACAGACTGTAAATCTGCTGGCTATGCCTTCGATGGTTCGAATCCGTCCTCTCCCACCAAGAAGACGAGAT
>CAYJLZ010000092.1:0-4602 GCA_964371265.1 uncultured Bacteroides sp.
GACCTTATTGTAACAAGCGTAAAAGATCAAGACGGTATTGTGTATTTGTCGAAAAAGCGCTTTGACGAAAATAAAGGTAAGGCTGAAGTTGCTGCTGCGGTAGAGAGCGGTGAAATTATGGACGGCTATGTGTCTGAATACAATTCAGGCGGAGTTGTTGCTTTGGTTAAAAATGTTCGTGTGTTTGTGCCGCGTTCTCAGGCGGTACTGCGCAACAGCGAAGATTATACAAAGCTTGTAAAACAAAATGTTAAATTAAAAATTACACAGTGCGAGGGACGCCACATAGTTGGATCTATTCGCCAGGTGCTTGTTGCGGAATCGGACGCTTTAAAAGAAAAGTTTTGGCAAGAAGCAGAAATTGATAAGCAGTATACGGGTAAGGTTAAAAGCCTTACAAATTACGGTGCCTTTGTTGACATTGGCGGTGTTGATGGACTTGTTCATATCAGCGAACTCTCTTGGGATAGAATAAAGCACGCATCGGAAATTGTTAATGTTGGCGACGAAGTTGTTGTTTACATAAAAGATCTTGATAAAGAGAGTAAGAAAGTTTCTTTGGGATACAAAAAAGCTGCTGATAACCCATGGGTTAAGTTGCAAAGCGAGTACCCAATAGGCAGTGTGTTTAAAGCACCTGTTGTTTCTTTAACAAAATTTGGTGCGTTTGTGCGCATATTGCCGGGAGTAGACGGCCTTGTGCATATAAGCGAAATATCGCATAGCAGAATAGAAAAAGTGTCGGATGCATTAGAAGTGGGCAAAGAGGTTGAAGTTAAGCTTACAGACGTTGACTTTGAAAAACAGCGCATAAGCTTGTCGATGAAAGCGTTAATTGAACCACCGGAGCAAGAAGAAGTACTTGAAGAGAGTGAAAGTTCTCAACAAAGCGACGATACGGCAACAGACGAATAATTTACAACGGCAGCGCACAAGCGTTGCCGTTTTTTAGTTATTTAATTTTGCACTTGTTTTTTGTTTTTTGCAGTTGAAATACTATAAAAAGTGAAAAAATATCGAAAAATGGTCAAATTATACAACTAAAGTGCAAAAGATTTTACACTTAAGGTAAATGAAATTGGCTTATTTGTCTTTAAAAATAAGCCAGAGTATGGTACAATTTTATGTATAATTTTTTGCGATATAAGATAATTATTTTATATTGCATGTACGAAAAGAGGGTAATCGATTATGAGCTATGAAAACGACCGTATTCGCAACGTACTTATTGCTGGACACGCAGGCGCCGGAAAAACGTCACTTGCAGAGGCAATGCTTTTTTTAACAGGCGGCACCGATAGGCATGGCCGTGTGGAAGACGGAAACACAGTGTGCGATTTTGACGCCGACGAGGCAAGACGCAAGGCATCGCTGTCTCTTGCAATAGCACCGGTAGAATATGACGATATTAAAATAAATTTACTTGATTGCCCGGGGTTGTTTGACTTTGAGGCAGGTCAATCGGAGGGAATAAATGCAGTAGAGAGCGTACTTGTTTGCGTATCGGCAAAAAGCGGGCTTTCGGTTGGGGCACAAAAGGCATATAAAAATGCTGTAAAAAACAATAAAAGCCACATGATATATGTTAGCAAAGTAGATAGCGAAAACGGAGATTTTTATAAGGTTTTTGAAGAGTTGAAATCAGAGTTTGGACCAAGCGTTTGCCCTGTTGTAGTTCCTATTGAACAGGCGGGCGGAAGAATATATGTTAATTTAATTACACAAAAGGCTTATAGCTACGTTGCGGGAAAACCAAGGGAAGTGCCGCTGCCGAGTTATGGACACAGAGAAAACGGCCTACTTGAAGCAATGCGAGAGGCTGTTGCTGAAACAGACGATGCCTTAATGGAAAAGTTTTTTGAAGGAGAGGCCTTTACGCAAGAGGAGCTTACCCAGGGCGTTAGGGCAGGCGTAAAAACAGGCAATATAACACCTGTTTTTTGCGGTGTATCAACTACTTTAGCAGGTATAGACCAAGTGCTTTGGGGAATACAAAAACTACTTCCAAGCGCGGCAAGGGCTGCAGGTTGCGTTGCTAAAGGCAAGCAAGGTGAAGACGTTGAAATTGCGTGCGATGCAAAAGATCCTATTTGTGCATACGTATTTAAAACAGTTGCTGATCCATTTATTGGCAAACTGAGCTATGTAAAGGTAGTGAGCGGAGTTTTAAAATCGGACAGTAGTGTTGTGAATGCAAAAACAGGCGATAGCGAAAAATTTGGCAAGCTTGTGTTTGTAAAGGGTAAAAAGCAAACAGATACAACAGAGATAAGTGCAGGAGACATTGGCGCAGTTACAAAAATGACAACAGCACAAACGGGCGATACATTATGTGCGCCACAGCGAGTTGTTCAAATGGAAAGGCCTGTTTTCTCTGCGCCTACTTTGTCCATGGCAATACATTTAAAACAAAAAGGCGACGAAAGTAAAATATCAAGTGCACTTGCACGATTGATGGAGGAAGACCCAACATTAAAATATGCCGTTAATTCGGAAACTATTGAGCAAATTGTGAGCGGTATGGGTGAACAGCATTTAGAGGCTGTTTGTGCAAAGTTAAAATCTAAATTTGGCGTTGAAATATCGCTTACAAAGCCAAGAATTGCATACCGTGAAAGCATACGTAAAAAATGCAAGGCGCAGGGTAGGCACAAAAAACAAACGGGTGGTCACGGCCAATTTGGCGATGTGTGGATAGAATTTGAACCGACATCTGAGGGTGATTTTGTGTTTGCCGAAAAAGTATTCGGCGGTTCAGTGCCTAAAAACTTTTTCCCGGCTGTTGAAAAGGGCTTGCAAGAGGCAACAAAGCACGGTGTGCTAGCAGGATATCCGGTTGTTGGGCTAAAGGCCACTCTACTGGATGGAAGCTACCACCCTGTTGATTCGTCTGAAATGGCATTTAAGTTGGCAGCTAAAGTTTCGTACAAAGCGGCATTGCCCGAGGCAAAACCCGTGCTGTTAGAGCCTGTTGGATTACTTAAAGCAAGTGTTCCGTCTGATGCAACCGGCGATATAATGGGCGAGGTTACAAAAAGAAGGGGCCATGTGCTTGGTATGCAACCCGACGAAGATGGTATGCAAATTGTTGAGGCAGACGTGCCAACAGCGGAAATGCATGATTTTACAACCTTTTTGCGCCAATTAACGCAGGGTAGGGGCAGCTTTACATTTGAGTTTAAACAGTACGATCAATTGCCACAAACGCTTGAGGGTAAGGTTATTGAAGAGGCCAAGAAGATTATTAGCATTAAGCAAGATGACGAATAATTTAAATGTATGCGTTGTTAGTTGCATAGAATTGTGATAATATGCATATATTTACCACAGACTGAAAATATTTCAGTCTGTGGTAATTTTTAGTTAAACATTGAGCATATTTTTACATTAATAGTTGTAAAATGTTACAAATTACAAAAAATGACTTGACATATCATTATAAAAACACTATAATCCATTTATTGCAAAGTGATAAGTCATTTGTAATATTGTTGTAATATTGCTGAGGAGATTAAATTATGAACAATCCAAACAAAGAATTAGTAATGACATATGCTGGACTTTGTGCGCTTGAAGACGAACTTGAAGAGTTAAAAACAGTTAAGCGCAAAGAAGTTGCAGAAAAAATAAAAGTTGCAAGGGGCTATGGAGATTTATCTGAGAATAGCGAGTACGACGAGGCCAAGAATGAGCAAGGCTTTGTTGAAAGTCGCATTGCCCTTTTGGAAAAAATGCTTAAAAACGCAAGGGTAATTGACGAAGAAGAGCTAAGTACCGATATAGTAGGTATTGGTTCGCACGTTAAAATTAAAGACAGCGATGGCATAGAGTACGAATACGATATTATGGGCTCGACAGAGGCTGACCCGGTAAATGGTAAAATAAGTGATGAATCGCCCGTGGGCGGAGCATTAATGGGACAAAAAGCCGGAGCAAGCGTAGAGATTACACTGCCAAACGGCAACAGCGAAACTTATACAATTTTATCCATTTCTATATCTGATTTATAATTTTATTTTTTAATTTATAATAAGGGTTTGGGCAAAGTATTAACGTTACGCAAAAAATATGTTATAATACATATTAGTAACAAACTTTGTGCAAACCCTTTTAAGCAGTTTGCAGGGCAAAAAAAGTTTTGTATTAAAACAAAACAGTAATACCAAGAGTGCTGTTTTAATTGTACTTATAATATTTTTTGTATGTGTACACGAAAGGAATGGTCATAAACATGGTTGACAACAACACAGAAAACAAAAATTTAAACGAGCAACTAAGCGAAGAACTTACACAAGAAGCGTATAACGAGCTTGTTGCCGTTAGAAGAGAAAAACTAAAGGCACTGAGAGATGCAGGGCAAGACCCGTACTTGCAATCGAGTTATAAGCAAGATGCATATGCAAAAGAAGTTAAAGAAACTTTTGAGAAAACAAGCGAAGAACAACCGCCGCGCATAGTTAGCCTTGCAGGGCGAATGATGAGCAAAAGAATAATGGGTAAGGCAAGCTTTGCCGATTTGCGTGATAACAGCGGCAACATACAGCTTTATATAAGAAAAGATGCGATAGGCGAAGAAGTATATGCAGGCTTTAAAAAGTTTGA
>CAYJLZ010000092.1:4612-8566 GCA_964371265.1 uncultured Bacteroides sp.
TAGGCGATATTATTGGCGTTAAGGGCGAAGTTTTTAGAACGCATATGGGTGAAATATCGGTAAAAGTAAGCGATATTATTTTGCTGTCGAAAAGTTTGCTACCACTGCCTGAAAAATTTCACGGGTTGAAAGACACAGATATGAGATACAGGCAAAGATATGTGGACTTAATTGTTAACCCCGAGGTTAAAAATACATTTATTCAGCGAAGCCGCATTTTAAAAGAGCTGAGAGCGTACTTAGACGATAAAGGCTTTTTAGAGGTAGATACACCAATATTATTGCCGCTGGAGATTGGTGCGGCGGCAAGGCCTTTTGTAACACACCACAACACACTTGATATACCGATGTATTTGCGTGTGGAAACAGAGCTTGCCCTAAAAAGGCTTACTGTTGGCGGTATGGATAAAGTTTACGAAGTAGGTCGTATATTTCGCAACGAGGGCATGGACACAAGGCACAACCCTGAATTTACAACAATAGTGCTTTATCAGGCTTATACTGATTACATGGGCATAATGGATTTAGTGCAAGATATGTATACCTCGCTTACACAAAAAATTTGCGGCGATACAAAAATTACGTATCAAGGAAAAGAAATAGACATGGGCAACTGGCAAAGGCTTAGCATGGTTGACGCAGTTAAAAAGTACAGCGGAGTGGATTACAAAAACTGGAACAGCGATGAAGATGCCCGAAATGCCGCCAAGGAAAAAAATGTGCCGGTTGATGCAAATGCAAGCAAGGGCACAGTTTTGTTAGAGCTTTTTGATGCTTTTGTGGAACACGAGCTTATACAGCCTACATTTATATACGACTACCCTGTGGAGAATTCTCCTCTTGCTAAAAGAAAGCCCGGGGAAGAGGGCTTTACAGAGCGCTTTGAGTACTTTATAAACGGCTGTGAGTACGGCAATGCATTTAGCGAGCTAAACGACCCAATAGATCAAAAACAGCGCTTTGAAAGGCAAGTGGCATTAAAAAGGCAAGAAGAGCCCGGTACAAATGCTGCGGTTGACTACGACTACATTACAGCATTGGAGTATGGCCTACCACCTACGGGCGGCCTTGGCTTTGGTATAGATAGACTTGTAATGCTACTTACCGACAATGCATCTATTAGAGATGTGCTTTTGTTTCCCACAATGAAACCGGTGGAATAATTGCATTTGCCATTAAAGTGATAAAAATAGTTACACAAAATAAAATAGGCTCTTGCGCCGGTACAAAGCGCAAGAGCCTATAAATTATATTTTTATTATATTTTAATCGTCTTTATTAATTCTTGCCTCGGTTGTTTTTATAAGGTTAAACAAGCTACCGGCGTAAAGCGGATAATCCTTGCTTAAACTCTCTGTTGTCATGGCAAAAGTGCTTTTGTCCTTAATTGGGGTATTGCTAACAGGGCCGTCGCCCGACAGTACCGCCTTAACGTTACTTTCGGCTATATGCATGGCAGCATCGGAATAACCCGAGTACATGCTTTTTTTAATGCTAAACATGCTACTTGCGTTTTTTGGCGCCGAATTGTACAGTAGCCTAAACATTTTGTATACAGCAAGCATTAAATATGCCGAAATTTCACTAACAAGTGTTTTGTCGGGGCAAGAATTTAGTATATCGTATAATATATTTAAGCTGTTGCTAACAAGTTTTTTGTTAAATGTGGGCAAAACACTGCCTTTAAAAATGCCGTCTTTGCTTGTTTCGGGGTTAGGTATTTCTTCAACCGACATAGTTATACCGCTGCGCTCTGCGCTTCGGCCAAGCAAGTAATCGCACGAGACATCATAATAGTCGGCAACGCGCACAACAAAATCAAGCCCACACTCACGTATGCCCTTTTCATAGTGCGACAAAAGAGCCTGCGACACTCCTAAGTCCTGAGCTGCACGTTTTTGCGTAACACCCTTTTCTTTACGCAACAATATTATAATTCTGTTAAATTCGTTTGCCATGCATACGTTCCCCTATCCATTACATATTGTAGATTATATTACATACAAAACAATTTGTAAAGCCGTAAAAATGTGTAAAATTTCCTTACAAAATCTCAAAAAATTTGTTTTCAACTATATGTACTGTCAATGTTGAAAAAATAACCTAAATGTAGTATGATGTAAAAAAATAACAAAAATTTTCTATAAAAAAATATTTTTTAAATTTTTAAATTTGGAGCAAAACATGAAAAATTACAGACTTTATGTGGTTAGACACTCGCTTACAAGCGGCAATATTAATGGCCTTTATATAGGAGCTAGAACAAATGAAAGCCTATGCGATAAAGGTATTGAGATTTTAAACGACTTAAAATTAAATTTTACATATCCAAAGGTAAATACTGTTTTTTCAAGCCCTATGGCAAGGGCAATAGAAACAGCAGAAGTGCTTTTTGAGAGTGCAGAAAATAAAATAATACTGGAAGATTTAATTGAAAACGACTTTGGCGAGTTTGAGGCAAGGCAAATTAAAGAGCTGGTACACGATGAAAATTTTAAAAAGTGGATAACACCGCACGAACATTATACTCCAAAAGGCGGCGAGAGCAGCGCAGAGTTTCACACAAGGTGCGCAGCTGTGCTAATGCAGATGTTTGAATATATGATGAAGGCCGGCATAGCACAAGCAGCGTGTGTTACGCACGGCGGAGTAATAATGAGCATGTTAGCGCAAAGAGGTATGCCTAAATATGCACCCGAACATTGGATGGCTGACAGTGGGTGTGGATATGTATTGCAGTGTAATGCAGCACAGTTTATGCGCGACGGTATTGCAGAGGTTACCGAAATTTTGCCGTTTGGATATTTGGATTAATACTATTTAAAAACATAATATAAAGTGAAAAAAACCCCCGAGAACTATATCTCGGGGATTTATGCGTTTGCAATTAACTCTTTATTTTGGCTGTAAAATTATTTAAATTTGTTATAAACGTTTAAAATTTCTTTCTCAAGCCTTTCAAGCTCTTTGTTTGCCATTTTTAAATTAGAGTGAACAAATTGTTCAAGTTTTTTTAGTGCGCTTAAAACGTTGTTTGCAGCTGCACTTATTTTTTGATTTTGATTATTGCTGCTGTTGTAAGTTTTGCGCTTTACTAGCTCTCTATCACCTTGTTCAACTTGCTTATCATCTATTAAGTCCCACGCATCGCCGTTGTAGGGCGAAACTGCTGTTAAGCCAAGCTCGTTTTGTATGCGGTTTGTAAAAGTGTTTGCAGCGTCTTCATCGCCGTGGTTAACAAATACACGCTGTGGCCTTTTGGTTATTGCCGAAACCCACTTAATAAGCCCGTTGTCATCGGCGTGGCCGCTTATGCCATTTAGGTTGTATATTTTTGCGTTTACGTCTATGGATTCGCCAAATAGCTTTACAGTTTTAGCACCATCTAAAAGTTTGCGCCCCATTGTACCGCCCGACTGGTAGCCAACAAACAGCACACTGCACTGGCTGCGCCATAAATTGTGTTTTAAGTGGTGCCTAATGCGCCCTGCCTCGCACATTCCGCTTGCCGATATAATTACTTTTGGCGTCTCATCAAAGTTTATGGCTTTCGATTCATCCGTTGTAACACTGCGGTGCAACTCATTAAACACAAGCGGATTTATGCCTTTATTAAGCAAGTCTTTTGTTTCGTCGTCACAACATTCAAGTACGTTTTCGTTAAAAATTTTTGTAGCCTCGTTTGCAAGTGGGCTGTCAACATAAACAGGGAAACTCTCGTAACCTTTAACAAGTTTTTTCTCTAGTATAATTCTCAAAAAATATAGTAGCTCTTGCGTGCGTCCAACGGCAAAAGCGGGTATTACCACTGTGCCTTTTTTATCAAAAGTGCTCTTTAAAATATCTGCCATTTCGGCAACAAAATCGGGTTTTGGGCCGTGGCTTCTGTCGCCGTATGTGCTCTCCATAACAACGTAGTCGGCACTTTCAACATATTGCGGGTTTCTCAAAATA
>CAYJLZ010000093.1:0-4144 GCA_964371265.1 uncultured Bacteroides sp.
TCTACAAGATGATTGGCAAGGTAGAACTTCCCGAAATGGACAGTGAAGAAAAGGAACGGTATCTTAGATGTTTTGGTAGAGAAAAAAGTGAGTAGACATAAAAATAAGCACCCACAAAAGGCTATGCCCCTTATGAGTGCTCATTATGGTGCCGCTGACCGGACTTGAACCGGTACGATATTGCTACCGAGGGATTTTAAGTCCCTTGTGTCTGCCGATTCCACCACAGCGGCATGTTTTACGCAGACGCTACCGTATAATGATACAATAAATTTGTAAATATGTCAATTACTATTTTAAAATTAGAAAAATTATTTAACAGTAAATCGCATTAAAATTTTTATTAATGTTATTTTGCACAAAATTAACAAAATAATAGGCAGAATTTATCCAATATTTAACAGAAAATTTCACAAAATAAGTATTGAATTTTTCTTTGCAATGAATTATACTGATAGCGTTGGTGCAGTAATTGGCAATAGCGCCAATATTATAATACAAATTTTGGGGGATAGTGTTTGAAAAACATAGAAAAGCAAATAGAATTTTATAATGAAGTTAGTCATGTTATTTCGCACCCTTTAGTGCAAAAAATGAAAGGACAACGCCAGCATAACGACGGAATGGACAGGTATTCGCATAGTTTATGCGTGGCATACATAAGTTATAAAATAAGCAAAAAATTGGGATTAAACGCAACAAGTTGTGCAATAGCCGGCCTTTTACACGATACAGGAATTGAAAACTGCGATAAAGATGTTAAAGAAAAGCTTATATCTTTTTTTACACACGCTAAAAAAAGCCAGCAAATTGCAAGTGATCATTTTGAACTGTCAAATCTTGAAAAAAATATAATTAAATCGCATATGTGGCCTACCAATATTATTAGTCTGCCACTTTATACCGAGGCCGTTATTGTTAATATGGTTGATAAATATTGTGCGATTTTGGAATTTATGGGCATGTACTCAAAATACGTTATTGTTAAAAATACAGTTGCACAGTTTTAAATTTATATTAAATAGAATAAAAAAAAGCCCTTATATAAAGGGCTTTTTTTTATTAAATATTAGGCATGGTAACATTAAGGTCAGGTGCAAAAGTGTTCACGTCATCTACAATTATATGTACGCAATGCCAGTCTTGAGTTGCCTGCATTAATTTTTTGCCTATTTTTACTATTGGATTTAAAACGTCATTTGGCATTATGTACTCGATTGTACCTATTTCGCCGTCGCTCATCAATACAGTTTTGCCAACAAGTTGAGCGGGCATTTTTCTAATAAAAGCTGATAAAAACTTTTTGTCAAACCCTTTAAATTCATTATTTGCAAACTGCGTTAATACAATTAAAGGGTTGCACGAATCTTTGTAACTTCTACTTGATACCATCGCATCATATACATCAGAAATTGAAGTAATTTTTGCAAAATCAGAAATGTCGCTGTCGGCAAGTCCATCGGGATAGCCCGACTTGTCTATTTTTTCGTGGTGATGACGTGCAGCATATAAAACTCTGTCAGAGAATATTCCGCTTTCTACTAGTAAATCAAATGAGTGAACAGGATGTAACTTTATAAGTTCAAATTCCTCTGCGGTAAGTTTTCTTGGGGCGTTTAAAATCTCTTGCGGTACTTTTGTTTTGCCTATATCATGCATTAATCCTGCTAAAATTAACTCATTTGTGTCTTCCTTATTATATTTAAGCCACTTGCCCATCAACCCGTTAATTAGCCCTACATTTACACAATGGCGTTGAAAATACTCTTCAACAGGCCGTGGCGCATTAATTAAATTAAAAATATCAACTAAATTTGTTGTGTTAAGTTGGTTTATAACATCGTCTTGCAACGAATGTACTTTTTCGTTATTGATTTTATTGGAAAACCGAACTTCTAAAAGCATTTCATCAGTTTTTTGCCTAATATTTGTGTAACCTGTTTCGCTTTCAAATGCTTTTTGGCTGTTTTCATCTAATGTAACTTTTTTAGCTATAAGTTGTTTTCTTGTTTGAGGAAGTACATAAATTTTATTTTCACCCGAGTTAAATTTTTTTAACTTCGCAATTTTATTTTCGTCAAGTACCGAGCCCTTACCCAGTAATACTACTTTGCCGTTGTAGTTATATATTTCATCATTTACTTCCATTCCAACATACAAATAATCTAACGACATTGGAAATAAATTAGATTTGATATCTTTCATAGGCAAAACATCTACTTTCTTATATACCTTATAATAATGGTAATGTTAGTGTGGAAAAAATTTACAACCGTATTGCGCATTATTTATGTTAATGTCAACAAAGCGAACAATCTGACAATAAAGCGTAGTAACATCGCTATCAAGTGTTACAACAAGTCTAATTAAAGTATTAATTCTAAAACAATCAGGAAGAGTTGAAACTAATACGCCGCCGGAACTCATATTAATTACAAGCACGTCTAGTGGCTTGTTTAATTTTATTAGTTGCTTTTTTTCGCTTCCGTCATCAAATAAAAGAGCATCTACACTGCCTGTAATATTTACATTGTATCTAGCTGCTTTTCTGTCCTCTTTTTGTTTGCCACTGTAAAGAGCAATTTCGGTGTAACCAAGGTTAAAATCCTTGCGTACTGTGCCCGAGTATGCAACAAGCTCGCTTTGCGTAAATATCAGTAAAGAAAACCTTTCCGTGCGTACATTAGTACCTGTGGGCAACCTCACCAGTATAGAGTGAAATTCTTTGTGGTACTCAATTATTTTTGTGTCGGATATTATTTTTTGTGTATTTGTATCTTTTACTATAACACGACAACCCGAATAGTCGTTCTCAAAATCGATTGAATAGTCAGTCGTGTTGTTATTAATATCTACCATTAAAGCACAACCTTTTGTGAAGTAATATAAAAAAGCGAACGGATTTAACAAGCTATTATATTTTTAGTATAACATTTTTTTTGTAAAAAACAAGTATGTTTTAAGCGTATTTATCAAAATACAAGGTAAATACATTAAAAAAGCAAAAATTTCCACTTTATAATTGCTTTTTAAGCGGTAATATGATAAATTAGTTAAAATAAAGGAGTATTTTACCATGAAAAAAATATTGTGTAATTTATTAAGTTTTTTGCTTTTACTTTGTGTGTGGATACTGCTTAGCAATGGTATAAATTTAAATATTATAATTAGTGGGACAATTATATGCGGCGCTATTTTAATAATAACTAACGTTGTACTGGGGTTTAATTACGCCACTGCGTTTTCGCTGCCAATAATAAAATTAATAAAGTATATATTTTATATGATATTTAGTATTTACTTAAGCGGGATAAAGGCAACGTATATGATACTTACAGGAAATATAAATCCGGGCTTTGTTAAGTGTAAAATAAACGATAAAATAAGCGATAAATTTTTGCAAAATATAATTGAAAACTCAATTACCCTTACGCCCGGAACAATTACACTTGAAAATAACAACAAAGAACTTACGGTATTAATACTTCACAAAACAAAAAGCTCAAAACACGATGTATTAAGCGGTTTTGAGCCGTATATTATTGAAATGCAAAATGATTTGTCGGCGAATAATTAACAAGTAACTAAATAATAACTATAATAAATAAACTTATAAGGAGTAAATTATGCTTTTGAAAGTAGTTATACCCTTATTAATATTTGCAGCAGCGCTTAGCGCAGGTAAAGTAATAATCGGGCCCTCGCTGTGGGATAGATTGCTGGGGTTGTCACTTATGTGCAGCAAAATAATAATTATTATAATTATTTATTCGCTTGTTGTAGGGCATTCGTATTATCTTGACATAGGCCTTGTAATTGCGATGCTGGGGTTTGTGGGAACAACGTCCATATCTACTTTTTTAAAGAAAAAATAGGCATATAATAAAATGCTAAATAGCGAAAAAGGGGTGTAAACATTGCAACTTATAGGTTACATACTTATTTTTATAGGTATATTTTTTGTAATGGTAGGGCTGATAGGCATATACCGATTTAAAAATTTTTATGCGAGAATACTATCAGCGGCAGACATTGATACAATGGGGCTGATTACTATACTTACGGGTATTGCATTTATAAGTGGTTTTAATTGGTTTACATTAAAAATAATTATCATTTTGGCAGCATTAGTTGTTTTAAATCC
>CAYJLZ010000093.1:4154-8254 GCA_964371265.1 uncultured Bacteroides sp.
GTCGGCATATTTTTCGGGTTACAAGCTAAAACAGGAGGAAGACGAAGATGATTGAAACTTTTGTTTTAATTATGATGCTATGTGCCGCAATTTTTATTGTTGCAAGCGGTAATTTAAAGCAAGATATTATTGCGCTTGGGGTATTGTCTTTGCTTTCGGCATTTTGTTACCTTTTGTTTCATGCGCCTGACGTTGCCGTGGCAGAGGCAGTTATTGGTAGTGCGCTTGCAACAATATTATATATTGTTGCGTTTAAAAAGCACCATACATTTTATGTGTATTTTACATCTGTATCGGGCAAAGTTAACAGTGATGCTTTTCTTAGAAGTGAAATGGACGACGTGTTTGCAAAAATAACAAAATATTGCTTTAAGCACGAACTTGAAGCGCAATGTGTTTTTACATGGGACAGCCCCGAAACTATAGCAAAGGAACATGTGTACGATATTATTTTGCAACACAGCGAAGATGAAATTACTGTATTTGGAGTAACAACAGAACAACACGTGCAAAAAATATACGACATACTAAAAACACAAAAAACAAAAAAGCATATAGTTTTTAAAGCCCTGCAAAGCGAGGAGGGTGAGCAAACATGAGACTTTTTAGAGCATGTGCGATGATAATAACAGCGGTTGCCTGCATTTTAACATTGTTTTTGGTAAGCGATATAGAAGCGGCGCAAACAAGGCCTATATTTAACTATGTAATGCAAAACTATACAGAACAAACAGGTGCGAACAATTCGGTTGCATCTATTTACTTAAATTACCGTATATTCGACACAGTGTTTGAAGCTCTTATGCTACTGGTTAGCGTAATGGGTGTAGTGCATTTTTCGCGCCACGAGGAAAACCACAACGAAGAGCATTTGATTACACAAAGCAAAAAGGCAAAATCAAATAAAAGCAGTATTGCTTTTATTGTGCCATTTATACTAATGCTTGGCATGTACATAATTATTAATGGGCACAATACACCGGGCGGAGGCTTTCAGGGAGGCGCAGCACTTTCGGCTGCGTTAATATGTGTGTACCTTGTAAAACCCGAAAAAACAATTAATTTTTATAAATATGAAATGATTGAAAAATATATATTTTTACTGATTGTGCTTTTAAGCGTAACATTTGCGGTGTCGGCTTTATATTTAAGTTACCCGTCACTGAATGTTTACTATTTAATAGCAATGAATATTTTAATAGGGCTAAAAGTTTTTTGCGGTTTAACTATAATTTTTTACCGATTTGTTCACTTTGAAGATGTATAAACAGTATAAAGGAGTAAAACAAATATGCAAATATTGAGAGCAGAAAATATTGCTGTAATATTATTTTTTGTTGGTATAGCAGGAATATTTAGTAGCAGAAGAATGTTGAAAACAATAGTTAGCATAGGTATAATGCAGGTGGCGGCAATAACGTTTTATTTAACAATGTTTGCATCACCAAACAGCACAGCTCCTATTGATACCCAAAGCACAAATGTGGCCGACCCTTTGCCACAAGCACTTATGATTACTGCAATAGTTATTGGTGTTGCGGTTACTGCAATAATACTTGTTATGTTTATAAATTTGTACCACAGATACGGTAACTCGGATTGGGTAAATATAAGCAAAAAAAGGATGGAGCATTTATAATGACATTGAGTGCGTTTATTATTTTGCCTATATTTGTAGGTGTAGTTATATATGCCATACCAAAAGCACCCATAAGGTTTTTAGTATGTATTACAGAACTGATTTTGGCCTGTTTGGTGTTTTACTTACATTTTGACATACAAAAAAACGGCCCTATGTACAATGTACTGGGCAGCGATGTGTCGTATGTTGGCATAGTACTTATAGCTGATAGTTTAAAAGTTTTACTGTTAGCAATTACTGTTTTACTGTTTTTTGCATGTTTTATTTATACAATGCGCGAAGAGTTTTTTGACAAAAAGTTTGTTATGTTATTTTTTATATTGCAAGGGCTTTTAAGCGGAGTGTTTTTGTCGGACGATTTATTTAACCTTTACGTATTGCTTGAAGTTGCAACAGTAGTTGTTGCAATATTAATTATGTTTAAACGAGATATTTGCGCAGTTTACGACGGAATGGTTTATTTGCTTAGCCAAGTTGTGTGTATGATATTTTACCTGTTTGGAGTAGGGTACTTATACAAAATTTTTGGAGTACTTTCCATAGAGCAAATATCGGCTATGATTGACAGCGTTGATAGTAGTAGCCTTATAGTGCCGTTTGCATTTATTATGACAAGTGTGTGCCTGAAAAGTGCTTTTTTTCCGCTGTTTAGTTGGTTGCCACGCGCACATGGTACGCCAAGTGCGCCATCGGCAGTATCTGCAATTTTATCGGGCCTGTACGTAAAAAACGGTATATATTTGTTTTTAATTTTTGCAAGGCTTTTTGCACCTGCAATAAATTTTTCGCCATTTTTTATTGTTATATCTACAATAACGGCTGTGCTAGGTTTTCTGCTTGCAATTGTTCAAACCGATATAAAGCTTATTTTAGCTTACCATACAGTTTCTCAAACGGGGCTTATAGCACTTGGGCTAAGTATTCAAAATCAGGTTTCAAACGCAGGAGCTATTTATCACATAGTATGCCATGCACTATTTAAATCGCTGCTATTTTTGGCAGCAGGAATGATTATTAAGCAGTATCAAACACGAGATATAAGGCAAATACACGGCGTTTTTAAAAGCAACAAAGTTGCCGGAATAGCAACAATTCTTGGTGTGCTTGGCATTACCGGTGCGCCTTTTTTTAACGGAAGTGTATCTAAATATTTTATAAATTACGGCGTTAAAGATACTCCCCTTGAATATGTGATGATATTTATTAATTTTGGCACTATTTTATCTTTTGTTAAGTATAGTAAAATGCTGTGGGGCAAGCAACAAAATTGCCGCAAAGAAGACACATGCAAAAAAGTTGTTGTACTTTCTTTAGGTGCATTGTGTTTCCTCGGCGGCATTTTCGGAGTACCGATAATTAATACTTATATGGACAGCAGTATACAAATAGATGTGATTTTATATGCTGAAAAATGCATAATATACTTTGTTTCACTAATTTTGGCTATTTTAACATATAAACATGTAATTGCAAAAAAACCGGCCATTTACAAGCTAAACAAATATGTGCTAAACTTTCAACAAATAATTGTTGCTATGGTAATGTTCTTTATATCGGTTTCACTTTATTCGTACTTAGTTTAATTTGTTTAGTCTTTTTTTAGCAACTTTTTTTCCTGCAAAAAGTAGTGCAAATATAATGGCTAAGCTAGATGCAAAAGTTACTAAAATGCTAACACACATATCAAAAAAGAAGTTTAGTGGGAACATGTTTATCATTATGCTTATACTTGCGTCTAATATCCAAAGGTCGTTAGTAAATAAAACCATGTGAAACAATGTCCAAAAAACATTAAAGTTAAAATAAAAAAACACACCCAAAATGGTAATAATACATACAAAAATTATTAACATACGGCCAAATGCTTTTGAAAGCAATAGTAAGCCGTTAAGCCTATCTACTATTAACATAGCGGCAATTATAATAATACTCACAATTGCACAAGCGTAAAATGCCGTTAATGCATTTAAAAACAAAACCTTAACGTCTACCATGTGCATGGTTTCTCTCTCGTCAAAAACAAGGCGTTCGTGCCCGTTTACAAGTGCTGTTACCTCAATTGTATCGGTTTCATCCATCATATAATCCAAAAGTGCATCGCTTGCCCTTTGTAAATCTTCTATCGACATACCTGTGGCTTGCATTGTATTGTTCTTCTCGTACTGCTGTACATAAAAATCACTGTCAAGTGCACGGGCAAAAACACTTCCCAAAAGGCAAGCAATAATTAGCAGTAATGCCGATAAATAATAAAATATTTTTTTCATAGTTAAGACCTTTCTACTAAATTTAATTTTGCGAATTGTTTTAAAAACACAACCCGCCATTTTAAGACGGGTTTGTTTTTATGAAAAATATCTAAATTACATAAAAATGCCACAAACTCGGCTGAGTTTGCGGCAAATGGAGCGGATGATGGGAATCGAACCCACACGACCAGCTTGGAAGGCTGGAGTTC
>CAYJLZ010000094.1:0-2537 GCA_964371265.1 uncultured Bacteroides sp.
CATTCTTTCTACTTCGTCTTGGTGTCTTCCGCAAAAGCTGCAAATCAGTTCTTTATCCTTGCCGCCGCTACCATTTTTATTGCTTTGATTTGCCATATTTGCCCCTTATCGTTTTGTTATTACTTCGTCTACTATACCATATTCTTTCGCTTCCAGTGCGCTCATATAGTTATCTCTCTCGGTGTCGTTTGCAATTGTTTTTACGCTTTGCCCTGTTAGCTGCGACAAAATTTCATTTAACCTTGAACGCGTATTAACAATGTGGTCGGCATGAATTTTAATGTCTGTTGCCTGACCTTGCAAGCCACTTAAAAGCGGCTGGTGTATCATAATTTCACTATTAGGAAGCGCAAAACGCTTACCTTTAGTTCCTGCCGCTAGCAAAAAAGAACCCATAGACGCCGCAAGCCCAATGCATATTGTTGATACATCGCATTTTATATACTGCATAGTATCAAAAATTGCAAAGCCCGATGTTATAGACCCACCGGGGCTATTAATATATATGCTTATATCTTTATCGGGGTCTTGCCCTTCAAGATACAAAAGCTGTGCAACAACCAAACTTGCCGTAACATCATTCACTTGATCCGACAGCATTATAATTCTATCATTAAGCAGTCGTGAAAAAATATCGTAAGAGCGCTCCCCTCTTGCTGTTTGCTCCACAACGTAAGGTACTAAACTACTCAAAATAATAAGCCCCCCTAAAAAAATTTATTTATCTTCTTTTTTCTCAGTTTTTTTTGCGGTTTTCTTTGCAGGTTTTTTTTCTTCTTTTTCTTCTTTTTCTGTTATTTTAGCGTTTTCTTTTAAAAGATCAATTGCCTTATTAACTGCAAGGTCGCTTTTTATATCCTCTTCAGGTACAAAGCTTTTAACTTTTTCAGCCTCAATTTTATATGCACTTGCAATTCTTTCAACTTCTTTTTCAAAGTCTTCATCGCTTGCAACTATGCCCTCTAGGCTAACAATTTTTTCAAGCGCAAGTCTTGTTTTAACTTGCTTTTCTGCTTGTTCTTTAAATCCGTCGCGGAATTTTGTTTCTTCTCCGCCCATATATTTAAGGTAATCTTCAAGTTTTAGCCCTTGTTGTCTTAATTGAGCCTCAAAATCACGCACCATTTCGTCAATTCTATTCTCAATCATAATGGCTGGTATATCAGCCTTTAATGTTTCTACCACTTGTTCTACAAGGCTATTTTCAACATCTAGTTCTGCTTGACGCTCGTTGTTATTTTTAGCATTTTCTCTTATGCTGTTTTTCAATTCTTCAATTGTGTCATACTCCGAAACGTCTTTTGCAAACTCATCGTCTATAACAGGTAGCTCTTTGCACTTAACTTCGTGCAATTTTACTTTAAATACAGCATCTTTGTCCGCAAGGTCTGCCGCTTGATACTCTTTTGGGAATTTAACGTTAACATCAAATTCTTCCCCTGCTTTATGTCCCACAACCTGGTCTTCAAAGCCCGGTATAAACTGACCCGAACCAAGTGTTAACGAGAAATGCTCGCCCTTGCCGCCGTCAAAAGCAACACCGTCTACAAAGCCCTCAAAGTCAATATCAGTGATATCGCCATCTTGCGCAGCATCTTCACGAGTAATAGTTCTTGCATTTCGCTCTACCATTTTGTCTATTTCAGCGTTAACTTCGTCGTCGCTTACAGTTTTGACAGTTTTTGTAGCTTTTAAACCTTTATATTTGCCAAGTTCAACTTCCGGCTTTACAGTAACAACAATTTTTATAGTAGCTCCATTTTCAAGATCGGCACTTAAAATATCAACCATAGGTCTGTCAACCGGTTCAATTTTAGTTTCTTTTAAAACTTCATCATATGCACTTGGCATTAAATCGTTAATTGCATCATAATAAAATACATCTGCACCATAAGTTTTTTCAATTAACGCACGTGGCGCTTTGCCCTTTCTAAATCCATGCATATTGTATTTAGACGCAGTGCTCTTATAAGCTCTGTCAATTGCATCTTTAAACGATGCAGCATCTAAATTAATTTCAATTTCACATGTGTTTTGTTCTGTCTTCTCGTTTTTTAGTAATTTCATTTATATTCCTCCGATATTTTAACATACAAAAATATTTTAACATATATTTAAACTTATTTCCATATTATTTTTAATGTTTATGTAAACATTTTATAAACTAACTTTATGAAATATTTTTTTGCCTTTTTTAATAACAATACTATTTTTTAACTCGGTTTCACTAATCATCATTGCAAAATCTTCTACTTTTTGCCCGTCAATACTTATTCCACCTTGCCCTACAAGGCGCCTTGCCTCTCCTTTGCTTTGTGCAAGTTTTGCAATAACCATAATATCAAGAAGTCCAATTTCGCCGTTTTGCAAATCGGTATTTGTAAGTACGGTTTTTGGCATATTCTCCGCATCTGCCATTCCGCCAAATAAACTTTTTGATGTTTGTGTAGCCTTATCTGCCTCGTTTTTATCATGTACAAGGCTTGTAAGCTCGTATGCCAAAAGTTCTTTTGCCTTATTTATCTCAGCAGAGCTTG
>CAYJLZ010000094.1:2547-4077 GCA_964371265.1 uncultured Bacteroides sp.
CTATTGCATCAATTTGTTCAACGCTTACATTTGTTAACAGCTTTAGGCAATTTTTAACCTCGGCATCGTCGATGTTACGCCAGTACTGAAAAAACTCGTACGGGGTTGTTTTTTCAGGGTCAAGCCAAACGGCACCTTTTTCGGTTTTGCCCATTTTCTTGCCCTCTTTTGTTGTTAAAAGGGTAAAAGTCATGCCAAAAACTTCGCGCTTATCACATCGCCTGTTAAGCTCTACACCACCAATTATATTGCTCCATTGGTCGTTTCCGCCAAACTGCATTTTACAATTATATTCACGTGCAAGGTGTAAAAAATCATAGCTTTGCATTAGCATATAGTTAAACTCAATAAACGAAAGGCCTTTTTCAAGCCTTGCTTTAAAGCACTCGGCAGTGAGCATTTTGTTAACGGAGAAATGAACGCCTGTTTCTCGTAAAAAATCAAGATAGTTTAATTTTAAAAGCCAGTCGGCGTTGTTTACCATCATGGCTTTGCCCTCGCCAAAATCTAAAAATTTACTCATTTGTTGTTTAAATCTGTCGGCATTATGCTGTATATCTTCTTTTGTAAGCATTTTACGCATATCGGTTTTACCTGTGGGGTCGCCTACCATGGTAGTGCCGCCGCCAAGCAAAATAATTGGCCTGTGCCCTGCTTTTTGCATGTGACGCATAACAATAAGTTGCATAAAATGTCCTACGTGTAAGCTGTCTGCCGTTGGGTCAAACCCTGTATAAAATGTAATTTTTTCTTTTCCAAGTAAATTTTTTATGGCATCTTCATCCGTTGCCTGAGCAACAAGACCCCTCTTTTTAAATAAATCAAATACGTTATCCATTAATTTCTCCGTTCAACTTTGTTATTCGTAAATTAAGCGCGTTGTAAAATATGATGCTCAATTCTTTTCATTATCATATCGAGTGCAACCAAGTTTTTGCCGCCTTGCGGAACAATAATGTCTGCAAATTTTTTACTTGGCTCAACATATGAATTATGCATTGGCTTTACGGTTGTTAAATACTGTTTCACAACACTTTCAATTGTCCTTCCGCGCTTATTAACATCTCTTATAACACGGCGCAAAATTCTTTCATCAGCATCAGTGTCTACAAAAATTTTAACGTCCATTAAATTTCTTAGCTCTTCACTCTCAAATATTAAAATGCCTTCGATAATTATTACACATTTTGGAATTATTTGCAACGTTTGTTCACTTCTGTCGTGTATTGTAAAATCGTAAAGAGGGCATTCAATAGGTTGCGACTCTCTTAGCATTTTTATTTGTTCTATCATCAATTCTGTTTGAAATGCATTCGGGTGGTCATAGTTTAGCAAGGCTTTTTGCTCGTATGTCATACCTTTATTGCTTTTATAGTAGTTGTCGTGCGATACAACGCAAACATTATCGGTAAAATGCTGCATTATTTTTTTAACAAGCGTTGTTTTTCCACTGGCACTTCCGCCGGCAATACCTATAATCATATTTTGCATTGAACAGCACTCCTTTTTAATAAGCAATTTTAAATACAG
>CAYJLZ010000094.1:4087-4473 GCA_964371265.1 uncultured Bacteroides sp.
CCCTCACCCATAACCACGGCACTTGTAAGCTCACCATCATAAAATGCACAATCGGTTTCGCTGTTATATTCCTGTGTAACAACAAGGTTATTAAGGCTTACTTCACAAATTTCAGTTCCTTCTAAATCCATTTGTAAGTCCATATATTTTGTATGTGTTTCAAATCGGCATTCTTCTGTGGGTTTTGTGTCGGTTTCAAATATTTTTACATAAACATTATCTCCGTCAATGCTTGTATCTCCAATAGGAAGTTTTGTTAAATCGTTATTTTCAATGTATTCGATTGCTGTATCTAAATTTTCAAAAAGTCCTGTGTACTGGTTTAAATTTTCTAAAGTATCGTAAATCATATTACTGTCTCCTATAATATTTTTCAATGGCTGTGA
>CAYJLZ010000094.1:4483-4985 GCA_964371265.1 uncultured Bacteroides sp.
TTTCTATTCCTACTTCAAAAGTTGTTTCAGGCTGCCATCCTAGTTCATCGCTAATTTTTTTCGGATCTATTGCATATCTTTTGTCGTGCCCAAGTCGGTCTTCAACATATTTAATTAGGTTTTCATCAATTGAGGCATCTACTTCTCTGTTTAATATTTCAATAATTTTTTTAACTATAAATATATTTGGTTTTTCGTTATGCCCACCTACGTTATAAACTTCCCCATCTTTGCCTGCATCTATAACCATATCTATTGCCTTACAGTGGTCTTCAACGTAAAGCCAGTCGCGTATATTCATACCGTCGCCGTATACGGGCAACGCTTTTTTATTTTTAGCGTTATTTATCATAAGTGGTATAAGCTTTTCCGGAAACTGATAAGGACCATAATTGTTTGAACAACGTGTTATATTTACAGGCATTTTATAAGTGTCGGCAAATGCCTTTACAAATAAATCTGCCGATGTTTTGCTGGATGAATACGGGCTGTGTGGATCAAG
>CAYJLZ010000094.1:4995-8165 GCA_964371265.1 uncultured Bacteroides sp.
CCGTCAGCTCCAAGGCTCCCATAAACTTCATCGGTGCTAACTTGAACAAACTTTTTACCCTGTTTCCATTCACCGTTTATTAGCCATGCATTTTTAGCGCACTGCAACATATTTACAGTTCCCTCAACGTTTGTTTTAACAAATATTTCCGGGTTTGCAATACTTCTATCCACATGGCTTTCTGCGGCAAAGTTAACAACGTAATCTATTTCATTATTATTGAATATGTCTTCAATTGCATTTCTGTCGCATATATCGGCATGCACAAAGTTATGCCTATCATCGTTTTTTATATCTTTTAAGTTCTCCATGTTTCCCGCGTATGTAAGTGCGTCAACGTTAATAATTTTTAAATTTTTATGTTTTTGTAACATATACAATACAAAGTTAGAGCCTATAAATCCCGCTCCTCCGGTTACAAGATATGTTTTCATATTCAAATCAATCCTTTCCACTATATAAAATACCTAAAACTATTTATTGTTTTCAAAATAGCTTACAAGTGCATCTTTCCAGTTTCTCATCTCATCTCCAACTGTGCACCTTAGCATACAGTTATCAAGCGCCGAGTACTCGGGCCTACTAGCCGCATTTGGGTTGTTTTGCATATACTGCTCGGTTGAACAAGGCATAACTTTAGCCTTTATGCCGCTAAGTTTTATTATTTCCGATGCAAAATCGTACCAACTACAAACACCATTACCTGTGCAGTGGTATATTCCATAATGATTTGTTAGCGCAAGTTTTAATATATGGTGTGCTAGGTCAGCTGCATTTGTAGGGTTTCCCAGTTGGTCATCAACCACAGTAAGCGCACCTTTTTCAGCACCTACTCGCAACATTGTTTTTACAAAATTATTACCCACATAACCGTAAAGCCATGCCGTTCGCACAATAAATGTTTTTTCGCAAAATTGTTGTGCATATTTTTCACCCAAAAGTTTCGTTTTGCCATATGCAGATTGCGGCGCAGGCAATTCACATTCACTAACGGGCAAGGCGGCTGTTTTTCCGCTAAAAACATAATCGGTAGAAACATGAATAAGCTTTGCGCTTACATCTTGCGCTGCCATAGCCAAATTTCTTGCACCTATTGCGTTAACCTTAAAGGCATCGTCAAAGTTTTTTTCGCATCCGTCTACATTTGTATATGCACCGCAACTTATTATAACATCGGGTTTGTTTTGTTTTGTATAATTTACAACTTGCTCAATATCTGTAATATCCAGTGTATCAATGTCTGTTTTAAGAAGTGTACAATTACTGTATTCTTCATTTAAAACGCCAAGTTCCGTTTCACCTTTTTGTATACACTTGCAAATTTCACTGCCAAGCTGCCCATTTGCACCTGTAATAAGTAATTTCATTTACACCCTCGCTTTTACTTTTTATTTCGACGCCACAATTTTACCTTCGGCAACTTGTTTTAAATGGTATCCATACGGGCTTTTACCGTATATTTCTGCACTTTCAAGCAATTGTTCGCGTGTAATCCACCCGTTTTTATAGCTAATTTCTTCGGGCGCACTTATTTTAATTCCTTGCCTTTTCTCTACCATTCTAACAAAATCTGCGGCATCTACAAGGCTGTCCATAGTTCCTGTATCAAGCCATGCAAAACCTCGCCCTAAAAGCCTTACATCCAATGTACCATCGTTTAAATACAACTCGTTAAGTGTTGTAATTTCAAGTTCTCCCCTTTGGCTGGGTTTTACCTGTTTTGCAAGCTCCACAACACGTTTATCGTAAAAATACAAACCGGTTATTGCATAATTACTTTTAGGATTTTTTGGTTTTTCCTGTACCGATATAACTTTGTTGTTCTCATCAAATTCAACAACGCCAAACCTCTCAGGGTCATTTACATAATAACCAAAAACTGTAGCTCTACCGCTATTTGCGTTTTCTACCGCCTGTTTTAATAAAGAAGAGAACCCACTGCCATAAAAAATATTGTCACCCAGTACCATTGCACAGCAATCATCGCCAATAAACTCTTCTCCCAATAAAAATGCCTGAGCAAGCCCGTCGGGACTTGGCTGTACTTTATAACTAAGTTCTATGCCAAACTGAGCACCATCGCCAAGCAGCTGTTTAAACCTAGGTGTATCATCAGGTGTAGATATAATTAAAATCTCACGTATTCCGGCAAGCATTAAAGTGGAAAGTGGATAATAAATCATAGGTTTATCATATACCGGCAGCAGTTGTTTACTTGTAACCATTGTTAGCGGATATAGCCTTGTACCGGCTCCACCGGCAAGAATAATACCTTTCATTTACATATCTCCGTTCTTTTTATTGTATTTTTTATCAAAAATTGCACAAAATTTAAACTAAATTAATATCAATTTTAATGCTTGTACAGTTTAAATCCCCACTTGTGCCAATATTTTATCATAGAACTAATTTGCATGAAAAAATTTTTAAATTTCTTTTTAGTGTCCCTATGCCATGCATGTGTAACGTAAGTTATAGGCACATACATTATTTTTCCGTATTTTTGCGCTTCTCTTGTTATATCAGCGTCTTCAACATACATAAAATATCGCTCATCAAAACCTTTAATGCTTAAAAAAACACTAGTTCGCATTACAAAAAAGCAACCTGTACAAAAGTCAATTTCTTGTGGTTTTGTTAAGTCTTCATTTAACATCAAGTAGTTCTTTTCAAATTTTTTCAAAACCTTAAACGGCAACTGCCTACTAAGCAAAGCCATAAATGTAGGTATTCTTTTTGCGGTGTATTGCTCCTGATTATTTGGAAACATTAATCTCGGAGTTACCATTGCGACATCAGGATTTTCGTCTAACCAGTTGCAAAGCTGTGATATGGCATCTGTTTGCAATGTTATGTCGGGGTTAATAACAACATGGTACTCACTATTTAAGCTTTTAATAATGCTGTTATGCCCTTTGCCAAAGCCTAAATTTTTGTTTAACTTTTTACAAATTACATTATTGCCATAATTATTGTTACAAAGCTTGTCCCCTGTGCCATCAGGCGAGGCATTATCCACAACATAAAGGGTAAAATCTACCCCTTTTGTTTGCATTATTATTGTTTTAATAGCTTGTTCAACTTCAGCAAAGCCATTGTGCGCCACAATACAACCGCTAACTTTTTTAAGCATTTTTCATAATCTCCTTTCCCACTATTTCTTAGCTGCC
>CAYJLZ010000095.1:0-8020 GCA_964371265.1 uncultured Bacteroides sp.
ACCGCCATTGCCGTCCGGGTCTTCGCTCGGTGGTGTTTCATCGTCATCGCCACCGCCATTGCCGTCCGGGTCTTCGCTCGGTGGTGTTTCATCGTCGTCGCCACCGCCATTGCCGTCCGGGTCTTCGCTCGGTGGAGTTTCATCGTCGTTGTCTACTTCTTCATCTTCGCCATAAATTTCAACCGTAATAGGCAATGTGAATGTTCTTATATTTTTATAAGCAAAATCACCTGTTGTTACAAAAACAAAATACTTTGCCTCGCCCTGTGCAATTGCCTCATATTCGCCTGTATCACCATCAACCTCTAACAAACTTTCAGAACTTGATGCATATGTAATTATTCCCTCATCGAACTCATCATTGCTGAACTGCACAAAAGATGTGCCTATATCGGCAACATTAACCTTTGTTGTTTGCGGAAAGCTCAGTGCAATAAATCCATCTTGCGTGTATGGTTGAACTGTACTTTCTCCTGTTTCATCATCTTTTATAGCTATATTGCCCGGCATGGCTATTTCTACATCTTGAGCAATATAAAAAACATTTTGAGAAGTAAAACCATCATCAAAAGCTGTTTGCGAGCCAAATACACTTCCTATAACGGTTTGGGTTTCGTACTCATTTTCAGATTCGTTCTCTTCTTCGTTTTCATTTATTTGCTTGCCACTAACACTTCCGCCGGCAAAACAATTTTTTATAGTACCCGATTCAATATGGCCAACAAGCCCACCTGCCATATTTGCGCTAACGCTAGCCATACTGCTGGATTTTTGCACTGTTGCATTATTGCCAAATAAGCGCGCAACAAGACCGCCCGCGTTGTCGTTCGCAGCAACCGAGCCGTTTTCAACCTTAATATTACTTACATAACCTTCGTTAATGCAGGCAACCGTTGCTGCTGCAACATCGCCCACTATATTTACATTTTTAAAAATAATGTTTTTTACAACGCCAATTTGATTTGTTCCACCGTCTTTAATATGGTAAAACAAAGCTGATGCGTTACCACTGATTTCAAGATTAGATATAGAATAGCCGCCGCCATCAAGTGTCCCTGTAAAGGGTTCGTCAATAGTTGCAAACTCAACATCTTGCATATCAATGTGTTCAACAATCAAAAAATAAGCATTTGAGTGTTCCCTTAAAAGCTCTAGGTCTTCAGGAGTTTCAATAAGATAAGGGTTTTCCTCACTACCGTCTTGAGCGACTGGTTGCTCTCCACTTTCATCGCCCAATCCTGCTGCAATTATTACAGGCTGTAAAAATGTTACGGCCATTAGCATGCATATAAATATAACTAAAATGCGACGAAAAACATTATTGTACAAATTACGTACCAAAACGGTGCCCTCCTAAAATATATAATAACTGTTGTATTAACAAAATTTACATAAAAAATTATACTCTAAGTTATTATACTATAATTCGACACACTTTTCAATACTATTTGGATATTTTCACAACTGTTATGAACATGTAAATTGTAATTATTTTTTTACAATTTTAACTCCTTGTTTTGTATCCTCTACAACATATCCAAGCTGCGCAAGTTTATCTCTTATTTCATCCGCTAAAGGCCAGTTTTTTTCTTTTTTGGCCTGTGTTCTCTGCTCTACAAGTTCATATATTTCTTGTGGTATATCATCTTTTTCATCATCTTGCACTATTCCCAAAATTCCTGTAAGCTCATTAAATGTATTTAACGCAAACTTAAGAGAATGTTTGCCGTCGGTTTTGGCAATTGTATTTATATCACGCACTAAATCAAATATTGCGGCAAGAGCATTAACAGTATTTAAGTCGTCATCCATTGCATCGCAAAATTTAGATTTTGCAATTTCACATTTTTTAATAAGTTCATCACCGTTTTTATCATCGCTTACATTTTGTAGTGCAAATACTAAGTTTTCTTTGCAAGTATAAAGCCTTTCAAGCGCTGCTTTACAAGCATTAAGCAAATCAGGAGTATAATTTAGCGGCCCTCTGTAATGCCCAGTAAGCAAAAAGTATCTAAGGCATTCGTACCCATATGTTTTTGCAATATCTCTCACTGTAAAAAAGTTGTTTTTGCTTTTGCTCATTTTTTTATTGTCAATATTCAAAAATCCGTTGTGCATCCAAAATCTAGCAAACTCGCATCCATTTGCACATTCGCTCTGTGCAATCTCGTTTTCGTGGTGAGGAAAAATTAAATCTTCACCGCCACAATGCATATCAATTGTGTCTCCCAGATGTTTTTTTACCATTGCACTGCACTCAATGTGCCAGCCCGGTCTTCCTTTGCCGTAGGGGCTGTCCCAATACGGTTCACCTTCTTTAGAAGCTTTCCAAATCGCAAAGTCAGCAGGGTCTTTTTTTATGTCGTCTTGTAAGTTGCTCCTTAATTCTCTGTTTCCGCTCTCTAGTTCATCTAAAATTAAGTGACTTAATTTTCCGTATCCTTCAAATTTTTTCGCACTAAAATAAACGTCGTTATTTTTTGCAACGTATGCGTAGCCGTTATCAATAATTTGCTGTATTAAATGCAAAATTTCATCTATATGCTCGGTTGCCCTTGGGTATGCAGTAGCCCTTTTACTTCCAAGTCCATCTAGGTCTTTAAAATATTCGTCCTCATATTTTCTAGCAAGCTGTTGCATTGTTGTGTTTTCCTGCGCAGCCTTAGTAATAAGCTTGTCGTCTATATCAGTAATATTCGAAACAAAATTAACTTTATTACCTGTGTATTCAAGGTATCTTCGTAAAACGTCAAAAACAACTATCGGCCGTGCGTTGCCAATATGAATGTAATTATAAACAGTTGGGCCACAAACATATATGCTGTACTCGCCTTTTTTTATAGGTACAAAATCTTCTTTTTTTCTTGTGAGTGTGTTAAATATTTTCACTATAAATCTCCTTATTTGGTAAATTGTGTTTTGTTATTTAATATTAGTTATATTTTGTGCGCCAAGTAATATACCAGCCCTTGCGGCATTAAAATTAATTGCGCCTTGTATAAATACTGTATACGGTGGCCTTATTGGTCCGTCGGCCGAAAGCTCAATGCTACTGCCCATTGTAAATGCACCCGCCGCCATTATAACATTGTCTTCGTATCCCGGCATTTCACCGGGCTCCGGTTTTGCAAAGCTGTCAACAGGGCTACCGGCTTGCACTCCCTCGCATAGTGCGCACATAGCTTTTTCACTTTTTGTTTCAACACTTGTTATAATGTCGTCTCTAGCATCGCTGTACTGTGGCGATACATTAAAACCCAAAATACTAAAAAGCGCCGAGGTATATGCCGAAGCCTTAAGCGCCTCGCATGTGATAAGTGGGGCGTAGTATAAACCCAAGTAAAGTTGCCTTAAAACATCAAGTGTACAGCCTATTTCTGCACCAACACCGGGTGCCGTTAGCCTGTGAGCGCACAACTCTACAAGGTGTGCCTTGCCTGCAATGTACCCACCGGTTGGGGCTATGCCACCACCAGCATTTTTTATTAAACTGCCTGCCATTAAATCGGCACCGCACTGTGTGGGCTCTTTGGTATTTGTAAATTCACCGTAGCAATTGTCTACCATTACAATTATATTGTTGTTAGCTTGTTTTGCCGCTTTGCTAATTTCTTCAATGTCTTTTAACGTCATAGCCTTGCGCATTTTGTAGCCTCTACTGCGCTGTATATAGCACACCTTTGCATTTTTGCACGATTTTGCAATTTGCTCGTAATTCGGTGTTTCATTGTTAATAAGATCTATCTCTTCGTACTCAATACCAAAATCCTTTAAACTTCCGTAGTTTTCACTGTTAAAACCAATTACGCCGTGCAGAGTGTCGTACGGTGTACCTGTAACACAAACTATTTTATCTTGCGGCCTTAGTATGCCAAAAAGTGCAACAGCAAGCGTATGCGTTCCACTTGCAAAATTATGCCTAAATAGTGCCAACTCACTGCCTGTAAGTGTCGCAAATACCTGCTCTAGTTTTTCACGTCCGCAATCTCCAATTCCGTATCCTGTTGTACCCACTAGGTGATTTGCAGCAACTGAGCAACTTGTAAACGCTTTTAACATTTTAAGCTGGTTATACTCTTTAATACTCTCAAATTCTTCAAATACATCCTTACAAATATCCAGTGCTTTTTTGTCTGCATTTAAAATATGTTTCGAAAAATCATAAAACTCACCTATGTGCGTAGTTGTTTTCGGCATATATAACTTCCTTTTATAATTTTAAAATTCTGTATTTTATGTTTAAAGCTCGTACTTGTTATAAAAATATTTATTAACTTTTAGGCCTAGTACACATACAAATGGGCCGCATAAATTTAAATCCGAGTCCCTCGTAAAAATGGCCTAAATCGGGCGAACACAACACGTAAGCATTTTTATTTTTGTGCAAATTTGCTAGCGCATAAATTAAGGCGCTTGCATATCCTTTTTTTCTGTGCTCACTTTTTGTTTCAACCGCCGTAATATATATATTATTATCATCCATTGCATAAACTCCGGCAGTTGAAACATATTCACTTTCACCATCGTTGTTTATTAAATTAACAGCCATAACATGTCCGATTTTGTGTTTTGCTCGTATTGTGGCATCGCCATACCAAAAATTTGGGTCAATATCGGTAAGCACTCCACTTTGTGATAGGCGCCACAAATCGGGCTTGACATCCAAATTGGCACAAAAAACGTCTTCTGCAACTCCTTTTTCAAGGCACATAAGGTACTGCGGTGTATAGTTAAAGTTTAAAAGAACCATGTTGTTGCTTGTAAAACTGTCTATTTGTAAAAAAGATAAAAAATTCTCTATCTCTTCACTATTTTGCAGCGGCCCTGCATATATGCAACTTTTGCCCTGTACGCAAAGTATACCAAGCTCTCTGTCTTGTGCATTTTCTTTTTCTTTGGTAACAAAGTAAAATTCACAATCCGGATGTTCAATACCGTAACATGTAAACGACGATTTAATTCTCAGCAAAAAAACATCGTCTTGTACTGCATAATTTAACGCTGCATATGGCGTGTTTTGGGTGTCTGCGTCGCTGTTTAGTCCCAGTAATTTTTTTAAAAACGGCTCATCGTTTTGTACTGCTTTTTTTATCACTGTAAATTAGCTCCCACTTATTTTAAATTGTTAACAATACTTTTATAGTGTCTTCCACGCTCTTCAAAGTTTGTGTATGTGTCAAACGATGCACAAGCAGGCGAAAGCGAAACAATATCTCCTGAAATTGCAATTTTGTATGCCAATTCAACTGCATGCTGCATGTTATCGGCATGTATAATTTCAAGCCCACTTCCTTCAAAATTTTCATCTTCAAGTATGGCGCTCTCTATTTTTTTTGCCGTAGCACCTGTTAAAATTATAGTTTTTACACACTGCAATAATACGGGTACAAGCGGCGCAAAACTTATTCCTTTATCGCTTCCTCCGGCTATAATTATCATCTTTTTATCAAAAGATTGCAAACCCGCAATAACCCTTGTTGGGCTTGTTGCAATCGAGTCGTTATACCATTGAACCCCATTTAACATTCTTACAGGTTCAATTCTATGTTCTACTCCGGCAAAATCGCGCGCAACTTCTGTTATATGCTGTGTCGGAATCAAGTCCCAAACCGCTGCGGCGGCGGCCAGTATATTTTCTATATTGTGTTCTCCTCTAAGCGCAATATCATTTTTATTAATTATAGGAGTTATGTTGCCGTCTTGTTCATAAACAAGTATGTTATCATCGCTTAAATATGCACCGCAATCAATTTTTGATTTTCTTGTAAACCAAACGCACTTTCCTTTTACATCTTTTTGCATGTTATTTGTAACTTCGTTTTCATACCCAAGTACTGCTTTGCTATTTTCGTTTTGATAAATTAAAATATTTCGTTTAGCGTCGATATATTCTTGCATATCTTTGTGGTGATCTAAATGGTTTGGTGTAACGTTTGTAACAACAGCAATATCGGGAGATTGTTTCATGCTTATAAGCTGAAAACTTGAAAGCTCAGTAGTGTTAATATTTTGCACTATTGGTAAAAGCGCACGCCCTAAGTTGCCACCCAAATGCACTTTTTTACCTGCGCTCTCTAGCATTTTTGCAATTAGTGTAGTGGTGGTGGTTTTACCGTCACTTCCCGTTACAGCAATTGTTTTGCACGGGCAAAGTTCAAAAAACAGTTCCATTTCACTTGTAACTTTTGTACCTTTGTTTTTTGCATCTTGCAATTCTTTAGTATAAAACTCAAAACCCGGTGTTCGCATAATTATGTCTTGATTTTTAAGCCCGTTTAAATAATTTTCTCCCAGAGATAATTTTACACCCCACTCAAGCAGTTTATCGCCAAATTCGTTAAATTGCTCTACACTTGTTTTTTTATCGCAAAGAGTAATAACGGCGCCGTGCTTTGCAAAAAGCTCTATACACGTTTGATTTGTAACGCCCGCACCAATAAAGGCAACTTTCTTATTTTTTAAATAACTGTAAAATTGTAAAATTTTCTCTGTCATATAACACCTCTGTTTAATGCTGTCTGTATTAAGACTAAAATATTATCCAAAATATTATAACACATTTTATGTTGTAATAAAAGATATGGTTCTGATATTGTTTGAAATTTAGATCTTAATATTAAATTTATTAAAAAATCCGCTATGTAAAACAAAGCGAATTTTTATTAAATACTATTAAATTTTCAAATATTAGTCCAGCATTTGTTTTAAGTATTCAAGTGTAACATAGTTATTATTATGTCCGTTTTTTACAGCTATTTCGTATTTGCTTTTAACTTCTTCGTTTGACGGATAATTTGCAAATTCTAATTTTACATCATGTTTAAATAACTGCTTATAAATATAGTTTACACTTTTCAATAATTTACTAGGTTTATAAATATTAAAATCTTTTACAAATACACATGCAAAATTCGGCAAAAACATCGGCGAAATTTTACTCATTAAAGGGTATTTTTCACCTGTTAAGGGCTGTATAATTTCAGTAAAATGCCATGGTTTGTCGGGATACTTTATTTTCGACACAAAAAAATTAATATCGCCGCTCATCAATTTTGTATAATATTTTTCAAATTTTATTTTCTGTATGTCGTCATAATAGTGTTCTTTATAAAATTCATGTTTATAAGTAGGCAAACAAATTTGCAAACTAAAAAAATCATTATAAAGCTCTATATCCTGCTTTGTTTTATAAAGGCGCAAAAAAACATCTTGTTCTCGCTCATTTTCAAGCCCTAAAGCCGTAAACCAGTAAGGGTACCATGTAACTTCAACAAACATACTCTTGCTCCTTTACGTGTAGTAGCCGTTTTCATCTTTATTTGCATTTTCCAAAACTTCTTGCTTTGAAAGTTTATATGCAAATTCAAATTCGGTATCCTCGAGATCAAATAAATAAAAAAGCTTTTTTAGGCAATTTTTCAGGTCTTTACAAGTGTTAATTTTGTTTTCACTTACATATACAGTTACATGTGTAGGCTGTTGCGGTGGGCTTATTATATCTAAAATTCCGTTTTTTAAACTGTTAAATGTATTGCATTTATCTATATCAGGGTTGTAGTCAAAAAAAAGTATATTTTCTATAAAGCAATAAATTTCATTCATTTTAAGTTTTTCATAATACTTGTGTAACAGCTCTTGTTCTTGTATTGTATAATCTTGTTTAAAATACTTGTCGCTTATTAAATCTTTTAGTCCGTTAACAGTCAATATATCAATGGCCAAAAAGTGATCTTCCCCTTTTATATCGTTTGATATAAAAACTTCAACACCACTGTTTTTTTGCTGTTTGTTAAGTTTATACTCCGAAATCCAAAAATCCGTGTGATAAACTTTTAAATACTTCATTTTTATCTCCGTATTTGTTTATTAATCATTTTCAGTTTCCTTCATTGCAGTTAAGGTCTTTTCAAGCAGTTCTTCGAGGGTCCATCCCAGTATATCTGCACCCTTTTGTATTGTTGCCCTGTCGCACCCCGCCGCAAAAGATTTATCTTTAAACTTCTTTTTTAAAGATTTCAAT
>CAYJLZ010000096.1:0-2552 GCA_964371265.1 uncultured Bacteroides sp.
CCGGTAATTATTCCCTCTTCGTAAGCCTTGTCAAATTCATCAAGGCCATTTGTAAATATTGCATAAGTTGCATTTGCAAAAATATTAGCTGCATTTTTACGTTTAAGTTCGTACGCAATATCAAGCATACTTTCACCCGATGATATTATGTCATCTGCAATAAAAATATTTTTACCGCTTACGCTCTCGCCAAGGTACTCGTGAGCAACTATCGGGTTGCGCCCATTTACTATTGTTGAGTAATCTCTTCTTTTATAAAACATGCCAAGGTTTATACCAAGTACCGATGCATAATACATATTCCTGTTAAGTGCGCCCTCATCCGGGCTAATAACCATAAAATTATCTCTATTAATTTCAATGTTAGGAAAAGCCCTAAGCAATGTTTTCATAACCTGGTATGTGGGCATAATATTGTCAAAACCCATTAAAGGCACCGCGTTTTGCATACGAGGGTCATGGGCATCAAACGTAACAATATTTGCAACACCCATTTTATTAAGCTCTTGCAAAGCCACAGCGCAATCAAGGCTTTCTCGGTAACTGCGCCTGTGCTGCCTACTGCCGTAAAGTAATGGCATAATAACATTTATGCGGTGTGCCTTGCCGCTAGCTGCCTGTATAAGTCGTTTTAAATTTTGGTAGTGGTCATCGGGCGACATGCAATTTTCATACCCAAATATTTTATATTTTTCGTTGTAATTTCCAACATCTACAATAAAATATAAGTCATCGCCCCTTATTGTGTTTTTAATAATACCCTTGCCATCGCCCGATGAAAACCGAGGGCATTCGCTTTCAACTATATAAGTATCTCTACTTTTTTTAGATAAATTATCCCAGCGCAAAAGATGGCTGTTTATTTTTTGGCTAAGGTCTTCTGCTCCCGGTACTGCAATAAGTCCAAGGTCTGCAACGCTGTTTTCTTTGCTAAAATTAGGCTGTGCTTTTTTCAAACTATCCGGCATTTTGCATCTCCTATATGAAAATAATTAATGTTTGATACGGCTTTTTAATACATATATATTGTAACACAAAAATTGTATAAACTACAATTTTTTATGTAATTTATTATTTTTTGACATATTGTAAAAAATTAGTTAACTAAAATAATAATAATAAACAATTTTGATAACTAAAAAAGGTATTGACGATTATCGTCAATACCTTTTTGGTATAAAGTGCTATAAAATTATGCAAATTAGCCCTGAGCAACCTTCGTTTATTACTCTTTCTACTGTTTCCGCCATGCGAGAACGAGCATCGGGTGGCATATTTAAAAGCTTGTTTTGCAATCCTTCGTTCACAAGTTCGTGCAAGCTTTTGCCAAATATATTACTTTGCCATATTTTAAGTGGCTCCGATTCGAAATCAGCAAGTAAACTTTTTACAAGGTCTTCAGATTGGCTTTCTGTTCCCACAATAGGTGATACCTCTGTGTGTATTTCTGCTTTCATCATGTGTATCGACGGTGCGCTTGCGCACAGCCTTACGCCGTATCTTCCGCCTTGGTTAACTATTTCCGGCTCTGCCAAAACAAGTTCTTCCATTGTTGGCATTACTATTCCGTAACCTGTTGCCTCCATTTGCTCAAGTGCATTTCGCATTTTTTCGTATTGCACTTTTGCTTTTGCCATTTCCATAACACATGGCATTAATGTAGCCTCATCTGTTACGCTAAGTCCTGTAACGTCGCTTAATACCTTATAAAACATTTCGGGCAATAATGTCAGTTGTAGTACAACACATCCCGTTGCAAGGTCTGCATTAATAAGGGTGCTCTGTTTTATATACTCGCTGCACATGTCAAGCGGGCTGTTTAAAAGATCTTTCATACAATTACAGCCCTCGGCAAGTTGCATAGCTGCATTGTATAAAGATTGTTGCAACCAATTGCCTTGTTCAAGTAAAGTTATCCATTTTGGCATATCAAATGCAATTTCTCTAATAGGAAACTCAAAAAGCACTGCTTTTAATATTTCTGTAATATCTTCTTGTGTCATGTCTACACAACTTACAGGTAATACAGTGTGCCCGTACTGTTCCTCCATTTGCATTGCAAGTGAGGCTGCGTGAGGGCTATCGGGAGAAACACAATTAAGTAAAATTACAAATGGCTTTTCTATCTCTTCCATTTCTGCAATAACTCTAGCTTCTGCTTCCTCATATGCTGTTCTAGGCAAATCACTAATGCTGCCGTCCGTAGTAAGTACAACGCCAATTGTAGAGTGTTCGCGTATAACTTTTCTTGTTCCTGTTTCTGCTGCTACATCAAAAGGCACTTCACCTTCAAACCAAGGGCTTTTAACCATTCTTGGCCGCTCATTCTCAATATGCCCCATTGCTCCGTTAACCATGTAGCCCACACAATCAATAAGCCTTGTTTTAAATGTCATTTTATCTTCAAGGCTAAGTGTAACTGCCTTTTCAGGCACAAATTTCGGCTCGGTTGTCATTATTGTTCGCCCTGCTGCCGATTGAGGCATCTCATCTCTTGCCCTTTGTGCAAAAGCGTCGTTATCTATTTCCGGCAATACCATTAGTTCCATAAA
>CAYJLZ010000096.1:2562-7952 GCA_964371265.1 uncultured Bacteroides sp.
TTTTTTAATAAATGTACTTTTACCTGTTCTTACCGGCCCAACTACTCCAAGATAGATATCACCGCCGGTACGTTGAGCAATATCTGAATAAATACGGTTATATTGCATTTTACACCCTCCCTTACTGCAATGACGACGGCACAAGCAATCGCATGCGTTTTTCTACTGTGTCATCAGATAAATTATTTGCCGTTGCAATTGAGCCCGGGGAAACTGCATATCTTCTTGCAATATCAAACAAAGGCTCTCCTGTTTGTGCATAGTATATTCTCAGTGCAATGTTATCTTGCTGCTTTTCAAGTGGCTGTGTACAAGTAATTTGTTCAACAACTGTGTGGGCTTGCCTTCTACTAACCATGCCATCAACTCTAAGAAGAATTGCAGCACTGGCGCTTTCGCCTATTTTTTTAGCGTTTACACTAATTATATTTGCTCTGGATGACAATAAAAGTTCTTGCCTATCGTTTTGATATGTGTAAGGCAAATTATATTCACACGCCTTGTCATAACAGTCTATCTCGCCCAGTTCGTTTTTGCAAAACATGTGCACTATAACGCGACCTCTAATTGAAGTACCGCAATCTTCCTGTATTAACTCGGGTTGTGAGGGTGTTGCAAAAACTTCTAATATATCAACATTGCAATCGGGCAAACTGCCCTCGGTTACCGCCTCTGTTTCAACCGAAAACTCGTCTAGTTTTTCTTGTGTGTACACAGTATTAAAACTAAGTTCGGTATCGTACATTGTAGAAAATGCATCGCATACGGCAGTTGTTTGAGTTTGTTTATAAGTTTTAATGTACAACATTGCTGTAACTGTTAAAGATATTGCACCGTTTTCACCTGTAAGTAGTGTGCTTGCACAGGGCTGTGCAAAAGTAATGCTTTCACATATATCTTCAACGCCGTCTATTTCAACAACATCGTTAAATGTTAAAGTTTTTTTTGCGTGCCTTAGTGTACCGGCCATGTAAAGTATATCGGCGTTGATAACACCTTTTACTACGGCTTTTCCTGAAATAATTTTTGTCTCACTAACACTTGCATTGCATTTAATATCCAAAACCGTTTGTGGAGGTTCTTCAAAATCAATAACATCTTCTGTGGTAATTACTTTTTCTTGTACAGAAATAACTTGCATACCATTTAAATTGCACGTTTTTTGCTCTACTCCGCCGTCTTGTAAACTTGTAACAACTTCACTTGCACACTGTGCTTGTGCACTTACACTTAGCGCGTATGCACCCCTTATGTCAATGCGCCGCTGGTTAATTGCCCTACAATTAACGTATTCCGCCTCCCCACTAACCGATACATCGGGCGCAAAATAATCTGCATTTTGAAGCTCAATTTGCTTTGAAAAAGGTATTTTTTGCTCTGTTTGGCAAAGAGTTTCGTCATTGTCTGATTGATAAAATACAGATAAACGCAAGTATCCATCGAGGGTTAGCCGTGCTGCCGACATTTGTTTTTGCAGCACAACAGGGTTTACAAAGCATTTTACAATTTTAAATACTTGTGGTAAATAATCAGGTATCAAAATCTCTGTTTCAATCGGCAATTCAATTTTTGTGTCGCATACGGAGGTTGCCGCCCATACCGTATCGTTTTGTATTTTTATATCCATAGTGCCTGCCCCTTTCGCTGTTCTAACATATTTGTATGCTGATGTCCAAAAATGTATGACGGTGATTGCTTAAAAAAATACTTATAAAGTAAAATTTTGTTAATACTAATGTATATATAAAAAAACACAATTATATAACAAATAAAAAAAATATAATAAAAAAACAGGCACACATAATAAATGTGTACCTGTTTTTATTTTAATAATTAAATTATCCGTTTACAAGCTCATCAATAAGGCTAGCTATCTTATTATCCATTTCTTCATCTGCAAATTGGCATGTTCCAACCGCTTTATGCCCGCCGCCTCCATATTTAAGCATCAATTTACCTACATCTATATTAGATGTTTTATTTATTACAGAGTATCCAACCGCACAGCTGCAACCCTTGCCGCCTCTGCCACAAACTATCCAAATGCTAATATTTTGCTGTGGGTACAAGCTGTAAACCAAAAAGCGATTACCTGTGTAAATAGGGTCAACTCCCCTTAAGTCGCTAATAATAACATCTTTTTGAGCTTTAGTATGTGCTTTAACCATATCAATAAACTTTTCGTTTTGTTGCCAATAAATATCAATGCGTTCTTTAACATCGTCCATGGTCAAAATATCTTCTATTTTCATAGTTAGGCAGCAATCAATAAGTTTTTCCATCAACGCATAATTAGATATAGTAAACTCTCTCCATCGACCAAGGCCTGTACGAGGATCCATTAAAAAGCCTAAAAGCACCCAGCCTGTGGGGTTTTGCACCTCATCTATTGTTAAATTTGCCGAGTCAACGTTGTCAACAGCAACCATCATTTCTTCAAGGTTTGGAAATGTTTTTTCGCCGCCGTAATATTCATATATAATTCTTGCACAAGACGGAGCAAGGCGACTTTCGCCTTTATATTTTCCTTTTAGTTGTAGGCGTTCATGTTCACTTGAATGATGGTCGAACCAGAGGCCGCAACCTTCAACAAAAGGCACGTTAGCAAGGCAATCGTCAGGTCCTACTTCTACAAGGCCGTCTTGTAAATCTTTAGGATGTGCAAATTTCCAACTATCAATTATCCCAGCTTTTTTTAACAAAGCACCACATGCTAAACCGTCAAAATCAGAACGTGTTATTAATCTCATAATCAAACCTCCGTAAATTTAAAATATTATCGCTTAGTATTTGTTTTGCTCTCGCTGTTTTGCTTCATAATATAATGTTGTATAGTTTTTGTATCTTATAGCGTTAATTTTATCATTTTGCAACGCTATTTTTACCTCGCAGCCACTTTCGGCAGTATGAGAACAATCGGCAAATTTGCATTTACCTATATAAGGTGCAAATTCAACAAATGCATGTTGCAATTCTTCTTTTAAAAAATCGCAAGCTTTTTCCATATCTAAACTAGAAAACCCGGGTGTATCGGCTAATAATCCACCACATAGCTCGTAAAGCGTAACTTGCCTAGTTGTATGACGCCCACGTTTAAGCTTTTTACTTATTTCGCCTGTTTCTATTTGTATTTCCGGCATAAGCGCCGACAATAATGTACTTTTACCAACACCCGAATTACCGCAAAAAACGCTTATCTTTCCTTTTAAAGTGTCTTTTATTTGGCAAAGACCATCGCTACTAAATGCATTAGCACAAATAATATTAATATTACTTTTACTGTAAATATCAAGTAAATCACTATTAGATTTTAAATCATTTTTAGTGATTATTAAATATGGTGTAACGTTTTTTATGCTGGCAATTGCCAAAAGTTTATCTATAACAAGTGTATTAGGCACCGGCTGTACCGTACTAATAACTAAAAAGAAATTATCTACATTTGAAATAGGAGGGCGAACAAATGAATTTTTACGGTTTAAAATTTCAGTAATAATGTACGTGCCGTCTTCACTTGAAATTGTAACATTGTCGCCTACCAAAGGTGTAATATTTTTATTTCTAAAAATACCTTTTGCCCTGCATTCCACTATTTTGTCTTTAGTTTTTACATAGTAAAAACCACCAATACCTTTAACTATAATGTTTGTGTCCAACATTTAGCGCTCCGATTATTATTAATTTTATTTACAGTTTATAAATTATTGTGGACCTACAACATTAGTTACATAATAGCTTCCGCAAACTGTGCATGTGTGCATGTGAAAACCAACCGATGTTGGATTTGGCGCAACAATAGATGTGACATAACTGTGAGTATGACCACCAGAAGCTTGTATTTCATGATTCTCGAGCATTCTTGCTGGGCCTGCGCTGGCAGTGGCTGCTGCAGCCGGAGGTGTATACATGCTACCGTCGGAAACGGTAAGTGTTACACCGCTACCGGAAGTGCGAAGTGAACCCGCAACAGGGTTTTGAGATATTACTGTACCGGCAGCAGTGTTACCTTTAACGGTTTTCACTTCCGAGACAACAAATCCATTTTCGCTTAGTATACCAGATGCACTTGAACTGCTAGAACCAACACAATTTGGTACAGCATATTTTGGACCACTGTCTTCGCCTTGGCTAATATAAAGCGTAACAGTCTCACCCAGAACAGTGCTACCGCCCCTTAATGGTTCTGTTTTTACAACTGAACCCTCAGGTAAGTTAGAGGTATCGGCCGGCTTTATCAAAGTAAATAAACCGAGTTCTCTCAATGCATCTTGAGCGTCATCCTCATTCATGCCTGTTAAGTCAGGTATAACAACATTTTTTTCACCTGCACAAATTTTTAAAACAACTGTCGCTCCCTCTTTAACCTGTCTTGGAGATTTTGGCCATTGATCAATAACAAAACCTATATCGTACTCATCAGTATAAACATAGTCATACTCAAAAGTAAAATCAACATATGACTCATTTCCAATAATTTCGCTTTCGTACATTCCGTTAAAATTTGGTAATGCAACTTCTTCTCTAACTACAAATAAAAAGTTTTCAGCCGCAACAAATAAATAAAATACAAATACAGTAGTCATTAAAGTTATTACTGCAGTAAATGTAACAAAAACTTTAAACGCACTAACAGGCATTTTAACAATAACAGGCTCTTCGTAATAATCCTCGTAGTCAAGCTCATCGTCTTCATCGTCAACCAAGTTATCCGAAGATTGATCTTTTTTATCATCAAGCTGCTTAGTTTCATCTTGCTGAGATTCATCACTTGAATGGCTTTCATCTGTATCTTCAGATGATTTGCTCTCTTCTGAATCATCTTCAGCGATTTCTTCGCTTGTTTCCTCTACTTCAGCGACTTCTTCGCTTGATTCTTCATCTTCGGCGACTTCTTCACTCGATTCTTCATCTTCAGCGGCTTCTTCGCTTGATTCTTCATCTTCGGCGACTTCTTCGCTTGATTCTTCTACTTCACCGGCCTCTTCGCTTGACTCTTCTATTTCAGCAACTTCTTCGCTTATTTCTTCTACTTCAGTGGTTATATCATCTTCTGCTTTTTCAGAAACATCAATTTGTTCCGGTAGTGCATTATCCGTTAAAGTGCTTGAAGTTACATCACTGGCTTCCTTTGAAGTGTCCGAATTATCCTTTGTAATCTGATTAGTTAAATTTAAAATTTTCTTTTTTAAACCGGAAATAAATAATGAAATATGACCATAAAAAATTGATTTATTTGATGTTAAATCATCATCTTCAGCTAGCTAGCTTTGCTCTTGGGCAGTTGCTTCAACCTCATTTTCAGCTAGCTCGCTTTCCTCTTGGGCAGTCTCTTCAACCTCAATTTCGGCTAATTCGCTTTCCTCTTGGGCAGTTTCTTCAACCTCAATTTC
>CAYJLZ010000097.1:0-7930 GCA_964371265.1 uncultured Bacteroides sp.
GGTCGTTGGTTCGAGTCCAACTTGGGGAGCCAAATCGTCACTCACTTTTTTGTGGGTGACGATTTTTTAGCGCCGAATAGTCATTACAAAACTTCCCGCTCAGCCGAGGGGGGGCGAAAAAATGTTGTTAAAAAACAAAAACCTCCTATTGTAGATATTTAAAATCTACAATAGGAGGTTTATTTATTGCTTGCTTTTTGTAAAAAGTTTATTCTACACTTATCATGTAGTAGTAAACAGGCTGCCCACCGGGTATAAGCGATACCTCCACGCCGCTTGGGCATTTTGCCCTCACAAGTTCTGTTACTTTTTCGGCATCTTCTTCGCTTACGTCACACCCTGAAAATACTGTAACAAAGCTTGTGTCTTTTTTACACATGCCGCGTGCTAGGCGGTATGTTGTTTTTGCTATGTCTGTGCCCACGCTCGAAAGCTTACCGTTTTCAAGCGCCAATATTTCGCCCTTTTTAATTTTTTTGCCATCAAAATCACTGTCTCTTGCGGCAAATGTTATAAGGCCTGTGCTAACTTTTTCAGCAGCCTTCATCATGTTTATGCTGTTATCTTTTTCGCTTGCAAACTCATCAAAGCTAAGCATTGCGCTTACGCCCTGCGGCACTGTTGTTGTTGGCAATACTACAATGTTTCTGTCGGCTATTTTTTTTGCTTGTTCTGCCGCCATTATTATGTTTTTATTGTTAGGTAGCACGTATACGGTTTTTGCGCCCACGCTATGTGCTGCCGCCAATATGTCTTCTGTTGCGGGGTTCATTGTTTGCCCGCCCGACACTACCGCATCTACGCCGAGGTCTTTAAATATTTCTTTAAGGCCCTCGCCTGCGGCTATTGCTACAAATCCAAACTCGCGCTGTGTATCTACTGCGGCATATGTAAATTCGCTTTGTACACCGCTATTTTCGGCCGCTACTTGTTTTTTAAGGCCTTTTGCCTCGCTTTGCCTTTGTAAAAACTGCTCGTGCATATTTTCAATTTTAAAGCTTGTTAAGTAACCATGGTTTAATGCTCTGCTTATAATTTTGCCGGGGTCGGCAGTGTGCACGTGGCAGTTCATTACCTCGTCATCTTCTATAAGCACTACGCTATCGCCGTTGCCCTCTAAAAATGCGCGCAATTTTTCGCTGTTTGCGTTTTCGTTTTTATTAATTAAAAATTGTGTGCAGTATCCGTTTACAATATCCTCAACACGCATTAAGTCGTCGCTATAAACGCCTTTTCCTGCCGCGTTTGAATGCAGTTTAGCTGTTTTATCTTCTGTCTCATTTTTCTCAATTATTGTATCGTTTTTAAACACGCTCATCATACCCTCAAACACGTAAAGCAAACCTTGGCCGCCTGCATCTACTACTCCGGCTTTTTTTAGCACCGGTAGTTGTTCGGGTGTGTAGTCTAGCGCCTTTTGTGATGCATCAAGAACAATTTGCCAAAGTTTTACGCAGTCGTCTTGTTCGCTTTTCATTGCGTTTTCGGCCGCTACCCTTGCAACTGTAAGCATTGTGCCCTCGGTAGGTTTCATTACGGCCTTGTACGCAGCTTTTACGCCCTCGTCAAGCGCACGGGCAAGGTCAGCTCCGCTAGCGTCTTTTTTATCTTTTAACGATTTTGAAAAACCCCTGAACAACAAACTTGTTATAACACCGCTGTTGCCCCTTGCGCCCCTAAGCATTGCGCTTGCCGCAGTATTTGCCGCAGTAGAAACCGTACAATCATCGCTAAGCACTTCAAGTTCGCTAAGCGCTGCGCCCACGGTCATTGTCATGTTTGTTCCTGTGTCGCCGTCCGGCACCGGAAAAACATTAAGTTCATCTACCTGTGTTTTGTAGTTGTATAAATTGTTACAGCCCGAAATAATGCTGTCTTTTAGAATTTTGCCATTTATCATAAAACTTGTCACCTCATAATTTTTGCCTTTTTTATTTTTTAGCTGACGATATCGTCTACATAAACATTAACGCGCTTTACCTTAACGCCTGTTGCGTCTTCAAGCGCATATTTTACCTTATGCGTTATACTGCGCACAATTGCCGATATATTTAAACCGTAAGTTACTTTTATATGCAACTCAATGCACAATAGGCCGTCTTCTTCACTAACTTGTAAGCCCTTATCGGGGTAGCGCGGCCCAACAATAAAGCTTTTTATGCTCTCGGTACTGCTACTTGTTACCATGCCGCACACACCGTAACAGCTTTGTGTTGCAATGCTTACTATGCCTTGTATATACTCGTTTGTCATGCTTACTTTGCCCATTGTTGTGTAAAGCTGTATCAAAGTAATCGCTCCTTTATTAATAAATACCAGTATATTATACACTTTTTTAACTAAAATGTACAGCTATTATTTTGTTACATTGTATCGTAATTATTTATAATTTATGTTTTTATTAAGTGCTTATAGTCTTTTCTTTGTGCAATAATTGTTAAAAAGTCTTGTTCGCTAAGTGGTTTTTCAAAGTAGTAACCCTGCGCCATATCGCATTTTAAAAATTTTAAAATATGTAAATGGTTTTTATTTTCAACGCCCTCGGCAACTATTTGCATCAACAAATTTTTGCTCATTTTTATCATGTTGCCAATAACTATTGTACCGCGCGATTCTGTTAAACCGTAGTTTAAAAATTCTCTGTCTAGTTTAATAATGTCTACCTTAATATCTCTAAGCCTGCTTAAACTCGACACCCCCGAGCCGAAATCGTCCAATGCTATTGTAAAACCGCCCTCTCGCAAATCTTTAATTTTGTTTTCTATTGTGCTTTTTTCTCCCACCAAAAAACTCTCTGCTATTTCAAGTTCTATTTGATTTTTGCTCACGTTGTGCTCGTTTAAAATTCGTGTTAGTGTTTGCCTTATGTTGGGCTTTAACAGACTGTAACCCGATACATTTACTGCTATTTTGGGCAATCTCATCATGCTTTGATGCTCTTTTAAAAACTTACACACCTTTGTTAAAACATAGCAGTCCAGCTCGTATATAAAACCGTTTTCTTCAAACACCTCTATAAACTCGTTAGGGCTAATAGCATCGCCGCCGCCTGTATTCCATCGCACAAGTGCCTCAGCACCGGCTATTTCAAACGTATTAAGGTCTACTTTTGGTTGGTATTGCAGCGTAAATTCCTCGTGCTTTAGTGCGCTTTCCATGCTAAATACTATTCGGTGCCTTTTTTCACGGTACTCTTTCATTTTCTCTGTAAACTCGTAAAATGTTGTTCCGTGCTGTTTTTTGCCCTTTAGCCTTGCACTGTTGCTAAGATCTATCATTTTGCTTACGGGTTCGTCTGTGTTGCCAATTATGTATCCGCCCTGGCTTAAATTTATGTCGTAGTGCTCGCCAAGAAGTTCCTTTACACCTTCTTGAATTTTAACTTCACACGTTTCTCTTTTGTTTAGGTTCTCTATCGAACCCTCGTTTTTCTTTAAAATAACAAACACATCGTCTTTATCACGGCCCACTATGCCGCAACCATTGTATGTTTCTTTAATAATATCAGCTGTTTTTTGAAGCACTTTTGTGCCCATGTCGTAGCCGTAAACTTCGTTTATAATTCTAAATGCATCTATGTCTATAGACAGCAATATGTATGCCGCAGGTGTGGCCTTTTTTAGTATATCCTGTGCATCATCGCAAAATTTATGGCGTGTTAAAAGGCCTGTTGCCTTGTCTATAATTGAAGATTTTACAATTTCTTCGCTTTGCTTTGCCGTGCTTTTTAGCTTGTTTGCACCTATTTTGGCTACTATAAGCATTGCAATAAGCACCGCAATTACTACACAAAGCGCTATAATTATTGGTATGTTTAAGCTAGCTGTTTGTTGCGTAACTTCCTCGCTTTGCACATCGCTTGCAAAGCCGGAATACACCAACAATTGTGTTAACAAAAAAATTGTAGCGTGCGCAACTGTTTTCTTTTTCATTTTTCAAGTCCTCCACAACTATTAAATCCAATATAATCCTTTTTGTATACTTACTTATTTTTTAAAATATTTATTGCACTATTAAAGTTTGTTAACCACGGCATATATTTACTTATTGGAATTACCATTATATAGTATGCCGTGGCTAGCGTACCCACAGCCTGCATAAGCATTACAGCTCCGCCACTGTCGCTTACAGTTAGGCCAAACGCACTAAAAAACAAGGGCAGCAAAGTTTTTATTATTTGCTCTACACCGCAAAAAATTAACGTGTACCTGCCCGCTGTGTAAAGTGCCGGTATATTTTGCAGTAAAATGCTAAGCGCAACAAGGCTGTAAAGCCCGGTTATAATGTACAAAAATTGTTCTGCCGCTAAAAATATAAACGGTGGGTTTGTTATGCCAAAAAGGCTTGGAATGTACCCAATGCCGTAATAAAACCCAAAGTACGATAAAAACGCACACAAAAATACCGTGTATAAAAGCAGTATCTTTGCTCGTTTGCGGCATGTTTTTAGCGGCGTTTTTGTTATACAAGCATTAAAAAAATCTCCCAGCGCATAGTAAATTATAAACCTTGCAGCCATATCTATGCCCCATGGCCAAACGGGGTCTTCTCGTATTAATTTTACTGCTATGCTAATTACAATACATATAGCCAATAGCAATGCTCTATTTTTTATTAGTTTTGTAAGTACGTGGTATAGTATGCTCATAAAAAATAAGCACGGCAAAAACCACAGCGCAACAACAGGAACTACGTTTCGCGCTCCGTAAGCCGCTTGCTTAATAAAATGTATGATCTCGCTTAGGCTCATTTGCATAATTAACACTCTTAGCGCTAAGCTAAGTAACGTAAAAGTTATATACGGCCATACTATTGTGCATATTTTATGTTTAATAAAATGCACTATACTGTCATTTTTATGGCTAAAAGCCGTAAAACCCGATGCAAAAAAGAACATTGGCACTAAAAGCATAAAAAAGTATAACCCGTACCTACCCATGCCCGAATAATGTACCGTATACACAAAAAACATCGCTATAATTTTAAGTACATCTATAAAATTATGGCGAATTTGCGTATTGCTAATATTTTGCTGCGCGTTTTCAGGCATTTTATTCCCCCGATATATCATGTTTAATTTTTAACATATATTTTTTAAGCAATATATGCATAATTAGGCAATTTTTTTGTTAAAAATGTGCATAAAATTTGCTTGTAATGCTGTTTTTTTTATTATATATTTTACACATCTCCATTTTATTACACATGAGCAAAAAAGTCAATTGTTAACATACTTGTTTATATATAATTATATTTGTTTGCATAAAAACTGCGTTGTATCGATTTAAATTTCAAAAAATCGCTTGCTTTGACTGTTAGTTTTTTAACATATTTAGTATAAATAAAAATTAATTAGCGCAAAAAAAGGCAAGCGATATGCATCGCTTGCCTTTAATTTTAATGTTGCAATAGCTTTTTTATTTGTAAAGCTCAACAAGTTTTGTTAGGTATTCGTACCTGTCGCTTGCCTCTTTTGCTGCTTTTTCAAACAGTTCTTCTGCCCTTTCAGGGAAGCTTAGTGCCAAACGGCTGTACCTTGTTTCGTTTTTAATAAACTCTTTGTAATCGGCAGTAGGTGCTTTGCTGTCAATTGTAAGTGGGTTTTTGCCCTCGGCTTTTTTGCGTGGGTCAAAACGGAACATATCCCAGTATCCTGCCTCAACAGCTTTTTTCATTTCTACTTGGCAGTTAGCCATGCCGCCCTTAATACCGTGCATTTCGCAAGGCGAGTAGCCAATAATAATTGACGGTCCTTTGTAGCTTTCAGCCTCTACAATAGCGTCTATTGTTTGTTTTTGGTTTGCGCCCATTGCAATTTGTGCAACGTATACGTAGCCATAGCTCATTGCAATTTCTGCAAGGTTCTTTTTGCCAATTGCCTTACCTGCTGCTGCAAATTGTGCAACTTGGCCAATTTGGCTTGCCTTAGATGCCTGGCCGCCTGTGTTAGAGTAAACCTCTGTGTCGAATACCATGATGTTTACGTCTTCGCCACTTGCTATTACGTGATCTAAACCGCCAAAGCCGATGTCGTATGCCCAGCCGTCGCCACCAAATATCCATACAGATTTTTTAGCAAGGTATTGCTTTTTATCGGCAATTTCTTTTACGTCGTCACAGCATTTTGCGCTCTCGCAAAGTTCTGCAAGTTTGTCGGCTGCTGCCATGTTTAGTTTGCCGTCGTCTACACAAGCAAGGTACTCGTTTGCAGCTGCTTTTAGCTCGGCCGAGCATTTATCGCTTGCTGCAACTCTTTTAACAACTTCAATTAGGTTGTTGCGAATTGTTTTTTGGCCTAGGTATAAGCCAAAGCCGTTTTCTGCGTTATCTTCAAACAAGCTGTTTATCCAAGCCGGGCCTTTGCCACTTAGTTTGTTGCGTGTGTATGGGCTTGCCGCTGCAGGGCCACCCCAAATTGAAGAACAACCTGTTGCGTTGGAAATAAACATTCTCTCGCCGTAAAGTTGTGTAATTAGCCTTGCATAGCTTGTTTCAGCACAACCTGCACAGCTGCCCGAGAACTCGAGTAGCGGTTGGTTAAACTGGCTACCTTTTACGCTTGTTTCAGGCATCATGCCCGGTTTTTTGTCTATGTTTTCTACGCAGTAGCCAAAGCTGTCTTGTTGCTCTAGTTGGCTCTCTTGCGGTTTCATCTCTAGCGCCTGTACAGGGCATGCGCCAACACAAACTGCACAGCCCATGCAGTCTAGCGGAGAAATTGCAAGTGTGAAGTCGTAATCTTCACAGCCTTTGCCGTTCATGCCTTTGCATTTAAAGCCTTTTGGCGCTTTTGCGCTTTCGTCCTTAGTTAGTGCAAATGGGCGAATTGTTGCGTGTGGGCAAACGTATGCGCATTGGTTACACTGAATACATTTTTCAGCGTTCCACTCGGGCACGCTAACTGCAACGCCGCGTTTTTCGTATGCCGATGCACCCTGTGCAAACTGGCCGTCTACATGGTCTACAAAAGCTGAAACAGGCAAGCTGTCGCCAACCATTTTTGTAATTGGATTTAATAGGTTTTCTACCATTTTAACTGTTGCTGCGTCGCCCTCAAGTTTTTCGGCGCCGTTTGCGTCAGTTGCGTTCTTCCAATCGGCAGGAACGTCAATTTTCACATATGCGTCAAAGCCTGCATCTATTGCTTTGTAGTTCATTTCAACAATGGCATCACCCTTTTTGCTAAATGATTTGTATGCAGCCTCTTTCATAAACTTAATTGCATCTTCTTTTGGCAAAATGTCTGCAAGTGCAAAGAAAGCAGATTGCAAAATTGTATTTGTGCGCTTGCCAAGGCCAATTTCAATAGCTTTGTCTATGGCGTTAATTGTGTACAGTTGAACGTTATTTTCAGCGATATAGCGTTTAGCATCTGCCGGCATATGCTCGTTTAGCTCCTCGGCAGTCCACTGGCAGTTAATCATGTAAACGCCGCCGGGTTTAACGTCGTTAACCATTTTGTAGCCTTTAATTACGTAAGACGGGTTGTGACAGGCAACAAAGTCAGCCTTATTAATATAGTAAGGTGCGCGAATAGCCTTGTCGCCAAAGCGAAGGTGGCTAATTGTAACGCCGCCTGTTTTTTTACTGTCGTACTGGAAGTACGCTTGAATGTATTTATTGGTGTGGTCGCCGATAATTTTTGTAGAGTTTTTGTTTGCGCCAACAGTGCCGTCGCCGCCAAGACCCCAGAATTTGCACTCTCTTGTGCCCTCTGCAGCTGTGTTTGGCGATGGTTTCTCTTCAAGTGAAAGGTATGTTACATCGTCGTTTATTCCTAAAGTAAAGCGCTCTTTCGGTGCGTCTTTTGCAAGTTCTTCAAACACTGCAAATACACTTGACGGAGGTGTGTCTTTACTGCCAAGGCCGTAGCGGCCGCCAACAATAACGCCTTCGCGGCCGGCCTCGCGGATTGCCGCCATTACATCTT
>CAYJLZ010000098.1:0-5074 GCA_964371265.1 uncultured Bacteroides sp.
TATTTGGCCAGGATTTGGCGACAACATGCGTGTATTAATGTGGATACTTGACCGTTGCAACGGCAAAGTAGACGCTGTTAAAACACCAATTGGTTATGTGCCAAACGCAGAAGACATTGACATTAGCGGACTTGAGGGTATTACACTTGATACTGTTAAGGGCTTACTTGAAATTGACAATGCTTTGTGGCTAGAAGATACAAAAGGCGTAGATGCTTTATTTGAAGAAATTGGTGATAGAGTACCTGCCGAGCTTAAAAAGCAACTTGCAGACTTTAAAGCAAGGCTATAATTTTATAAATAAAAACAGCACCCGTTTTGGGTGCTGTTTTATTTTTTGTTAGCCTTAATATAAGCATAAAACAATTGAATAATTAACATCGACATATCATCTTTTTGTGTTATACCACTTTTTATAAAAAGCCTATACAATTTTGTGTTTTTCACTAGCAGATTGTTTCTTATCCAAGTTCCTAGCCCAAAATGATATTCATCAATATCATTGTAATTACAGCGCATAAAATTTTTCATATCATCTTTTTCAAACTTCTTTTCTATTCTCGTAAAGCTCTTTTCTATTTGCTTATACAACTTCATAATACACCTCACCGTATGAACACTATCGCCTACTTATATATGAACATTATATAGGTCATAATAAGATATGTCAAGAGGTGGTGTTTAGTTATGATTATATATGATAAATTGTGGAAAACAATGAGAGCAAAGGGTGTATCTACGTACAGATTGCGAGAAGACCATGGCTTTAACACTAAAACAATTGCAAAACTTAGGCAAAATGGCAACGTAACAACTGCTACGTTAAATAAACTTTGCAAAATTTTGAATTGTGACATTGCTGATATAGTTGAGTATAGAAAAGATGAGCAATAATTTATAATTAAAGCAAAACAGCACCCGTTTTGGGTGCTGTTTTTTTAATATTAATAACTAAAATAGTGCGTTTTTGGCAGCTTACTCTCGCTATTTTTGCGGCGAGAATGTGCCTAGTTCAAGGCTAAGAAAAACGACACGAGGGCGCATACATGTTGTATGTAACCGAAGTGAAGTTTTGAATTAGACGATGAAATAGGTGCGTTCTCGGCAGTTAAAAACCGCCGGCAGTGCGAGGGAAAGGTATAACATCGCGAATATTTGTGATGCCTGTAATATACATGATTAGGCGCTCGAAGCCAAGGCCAAAGCCAGCGTGCGGCACTGTGCCAAACCTGCGCAAGTCTAGGTACCATTCATAATCGGCTTTGTTTAGGTTCATTTCCTCTATGCGCTTTTCAAGTGCGTCTAGGCGCTCTTCACGCTGAGAGCCACCTATAAGCTCGCCTACGCCGGGCACCAGCATGTCCATTGCGGCAACTGTTTTGCCGTCCTCGTTTAGGCGCATGTAAAACGACTTTATGTCTTTTGGGTAGTCGGTAACAAACACAGGTTTTTTGTATAATTGCTCGGTAATATACCTCTCATGCTCTGTTTGTAAATCGCAGCCCCATTCTACTTTGTACTCAAATTCATCGTTGTGTGGTATTAAAAGCTCTATTGCTTTTGTGTATGTTATGCGCTCAAAATCGCTGTTTACAAGTGCTGTTAGGCGCTCTTTCAGGCCTTTGTCTATAAACTGGTTAAAAAAGTCTATTTCATCGGGGCATGTTTTTAGTGTGTAGCTTACAACACTTTTAACCATTGCCTCGGCCAAATCCATGTCGTCGTTTATATCGGCAAAAGAAATTTCGGGCTCTATCATCCAAAATTCGGCGGCGTGGCGAGGTGTATTGCTGTTTTCTGCCCTAAATGTTGGGCCAAACGTATACACTTTGCCGTATGCCATTGCCATTGCCTCGGCCTCTAGCTGGCCCGATACTGTAAGGCTTGTTTCACGTTTAAAAAAGTCTTTTTCAAAATCTACTGCGCCGTCATCTGTTTTAGGCACATCGTTTGGGTTTATTGTTGTTACCCTAAACATTTCTCCGGCGCCCTCGCAGTCGCTACCTGTAATTATGGGCGAGTGGCTGTACACAAAGCCGTTTTCGTTAAAAAATTTGTGTATTGCATATGCGGCCACGCTGCGCACTCTAAAAGCCGCACCAAGTGTGTTTGTTCTTGGGCGCAAATGCGTCATTGTGCGCAAAAATTCAAGCGTGTGCCTCTTTTTTTGCAGTGGGTACTCACCCGGGCACTCGCCTATAATTTCTATTTCATCTGCGTTTATTTCAAACGGCTGTTTAGCATTTGGTGTGTGCAAAACACTTCCGCTAACGCTAAAGCTTGTACCGGCTGCGCATTTTGCAACGTCTTTATAATTTGCAAGCTTTTCGCTCTCAAATACTACTTGCACGCTTTTAAAATCGGTGCCGTCGCTAAGCGAAATAAAGCCTATATTCTTGCTATCTCTAAGCGTTTTTGCCCAGCCGCTAATTGTTACTTTTTCGCCGTCTTTCGGCATTTGTGTAAATAAACTTTTAATTTCCGTGCGTTTCATCTCATTCTCCCACTACATAGTTTTTTATAATACTTATTACAACATTATAATGTCAAATAATGCTAAAGTCAATACGATTATACTTAGGCATAGACATATAAGAGATGTGCAACCATGCCCGTGCAACAAATTTGTATTGAATGTTTTATTTTATGCGATTATAATGTAATTATAAGCTATAATCAATACATCTATTTACATATCTGTACAGGCATTAACATAAAAATTTAAACTTATTACTTATAATAATGCGCACATGCCAAAAACATTAATTTTTAATAGAATTTTTTAAAACTATTGTGCTGTACACAGAATGGAGATTTAATATGAACAAACTCGACTCTGCCGCCTTAAATATTGAACGCCTTGTTCAGTACGGCGTATACCACGGCTTAATAACGCAAACAGATGCATACGTTGCACGCAACACGTTGATAGATTTATTCGGCCTTACTGCGCCATGCCCCGAAGATCAAATAGAGCAAGCTGTTAAAGAGGGCTGCGCAAACACGCCTACAAGAATTTTATATGCACTGCTTGATAACGCTGAAAATAAACAGCTTTTTGACGGTGAATTTAGCGCATTGCGTATAAATTTTGAGGCGAGAATAATGGGCGCACTAATGCCAAGGCAAAGCGAGGTAAGCGCTAAATTTAACGCTTTACTGTGCGAAAAAGGCCCAAAAGCCGCTACTAAATGGTTTTACGATTTATGCATAAAATCTAATTACATACGCACAGCGCAAATAGAAAGAAACATAAAGTGGAATTATTTTGGCAAGTACGGCAAACTTGAAATTACAATAAACCTTACAAAGCCGGAAAAAGACCCCAAAACAATAGCTATGGAGCGCCTTGCACCTGCTGCAAATTACCCCAAATGCATGCTTTGTATAGAAAACATTGGTTATGCCGGGCGCATTAATTTTCCGGCAAGGCAAACGCACAGGGTAGTACCGTTCGAGCTGTGCGGTGAGCAATGGTACATGCAGTACAGCCCTTATGTATACTACAATGAGCACTGCATAATTTTTAGCCACAAGCACGAGGACATGAGCGTAAACACAAGGGCATTTAAACAAATTTTTGACTTTGTGGATATTTTTAAGCATTACACGTGCGGTAGTAACGCCGATTTGCCAATTGTGGGCGGCAGTATTTTAAGCCATAGTCATTTTCAAGGCGGCAATTACTCATTTCCAATGCAAAGTGCAAAGGCTATTTGCACTTATAAGCACAAAAATTACCCCAATATTGTTATAGAAAATATAAACTGGCCTATGGCAAGCTTGCGTGTTAAAGGCAAAGACAAAGAGCAAATTTTGGCATTTAGCGAAAAGGTACTTAGCGCTTGGCGAAACTACACCGACGAAGAGGCAAATATTGTTGCTTACTCTGATGACGGCGATACAAAAACGCCGCACAATACAATTACGCCTATTTTGCATAAAAGCGAGCTGACAGATACATATATATTTGACCTTGTACCGAGAAACAACCGCACAAGCGAAGAGTTTCCCGACGGGATTTTTCACCCTCACAAAGAGATACACCACATTAAAAAAGAGAACATTGGCTTAATTGAGGTGATGGGCCTTGCCATATTGCCCGCAAGGCTGAAAGACCAGTGCAGCGACATTGCGCAGGTTCTTGCCGGAGTGCAAAAAGCCGAGGAAGTTAAGGCAAAGTACCCCGAACACGCCGACTGGATTGATTATTTGCAGACAAAATACACGCAAACCCTTAGCAAAGAAGATGCGATAGAAACTGTAAGGCAAGAGGTTGGCGAAAAATTTGAAACATGCCTTGAGCACGCAGGTGTGTTTAAACAAACCCCGCAGGGTATGGCAGCATACAACAAATTTATGCTTTCGCTCGGGTGTGAAAAAGCTTAGTTTTATGCTTTTTTGTACACTTTTATAGCAGGTTATTGCTATTTATATTGCGCCCTGTGCAAAACGTATTAATGTTAATTTTAAAAACTGTAAAAGGCACACCATAAGGTGTGCCTTTTTGTTTTGGTTTTGGTATTTGCGGTTTTGGGTGTAGTGTGCTAGGTTTTGGGTTTTGCCAATTGGTGCAGCATGCCGCCCTGTGGGGTATACTCCGGCTGTCCGCTCGCACTATGGCTCTATCGAGTAAAAAATCTCTGCAAGTGGAGAATCGCTACTTAAAAACAGCGTGTTGTTTGAGCCCTCAAGGCTTGCCTTTGCGGCATCAAGCGAGCGCACATAACTGTAAAAGTCGGCTTTTTCGGTATCAGAGTACACCTCGCTTAGTATACTCATATACTCTGCCTCGCCCTCGGCAACTGTTGCATCGGCAAGTGCCTGCGCCTCGCTAAGCATAATTTGCACTTCTTTATCTGTTGTGCTGCGTATAATTTGCGCATCGCTCTCGCCTTGGGCTGTAAAGCTTGCCGCTATGTTGTTTCTCTCGCTAATCATGCGCTGATACACTGCCTCTTTGTTATCGTCGGGCAAGTCTAGGCGCTTTGTTTCCACACTAAGCAGTGTTATGCCGTACTGCGAAAGAGAATCGCCAACGCCTGTCAGTATCTCACTTGCAAGCTCGCCGTCC
>CAYJLZ010000098.1:5084-7857 GCA_964371265.1 uncultured Bacteroides sp.
CCCTACCGCTAATAACGTCGTTTTGGCTTTTTGCGCTTATAGTATTTTTTAAGCTGTTGTAAACACTGCTGGATATACGACTTTCAGCATTGTATACACTGCCGTTAAGTGTTTGTATAAACAGCCTTGGGTCGGTTATTTTCCACATAACAAAGCTGTCGGCAACCATTGTTTTTTTGTCTTTTGTAATTACGTCCGATATCGGTAAGTCGTACAGCATTATTTCTTTGCTTAGCTCGCTTGATGTTTGCAAAAACGGTATTTTAAACGCTATGCCCGGTGTATCGTAAATAACTGTTACTTCGCCAAACTGCCTTATAACGCTATACCTGTTTTGGTTTGTTACAACAATGCTTGAAGAAACAAGCCCTATTAAAACTATAATAACAATTATTACAAGCCAAAACTTGTTTACTTTAACTTTTTTTCTCATTTATTTTGCCCCCCTTACTGTGTTGCCACAGGCGCTTGTACACTACTTGTAAATGCGCCCTGGTTTAACACGTTAACTGTATTGCCACCCTCGTCTTGTATAATAACTTTAAGCGATGGCAAAACATCTTCCATTGTTTCGTAGTACATGCGCTGTTTTGTTATAAGAGGAAAGCGTGCGTATTCTTCGTACAGCGAGTTAAACCTAGCTGCCTGACCGTTTGCCTCGTTTATTCTGGCCTCTTTTTCACCCTCGGCCACCTGCATTATTTGGTCGGCCTGAGCCTCGGCTGCCGGTATTTGTTCACTGCGGTATTTGTTTGCGTTATTCACAATTGTTTCGGCCTCTTGTTTTGCCGTTTCAACCGCCTTAAATGCGTTTAAAACTTCTTGTGTTGGCGGCTCTGCGTCTTGTATTGTTATGTTAATTAGTTGAAGGCCTATATCGTCTTGCTCTAGCCTTTGTGTAATTTTATCTTTTATTTCGCTTTGAATTTGGTTTTTACCCGTTGTAATTACATCGTCAACCGGGTATAGGCCTATTGTGTCGCGTATATAGCTTTGTGTTAAGTTTTTTAGTATGCTCTCGGGGTTTTGGCTTGCAAATAAGTATCTACTCGCATCTGTCACTCTGTACTCCACAAAAAAGTCTACATTAACAAAATTGAAGTCAGAGGTTATCATAAGGCTCTCTTCCCATATTGTTTCGTTTGTTTGCAAATTATATCCTATTGCCAAACCTTTTATTGTCATATCTACAATGCGCACTTGTTGTATAAAAGGTATTTTAAAGTGTAGGCCGCTGCTTGTAATTGTTTGCGGTACTCCAAGTGTTATTACTACTGCGTTTTCCTGCTCGTTTATTATATAAAACGAGTTTGTTGCAATTGAAATAACAAGCAAAGCCACTATTATAATGCCCACATTTCTTAAAATATTGCCCTTTTTGCCGTTTTCATCGTTTCCGCTTTTCTTTTTAAAAAAGTTTTTTGCGTTAATAACCATTTGTTTCTCCATTCTTTTATTTATGTGTCAACTAAAATCGCTGCTCTTTTGCCTTTTAATAACTTTCATTCGTGTAAATTCTTCACGTTCTTGCTCTTCCATGCTAATTGTAATATAGTTTATATTGTCGGCAAGCCGCGGAATAACTACATTTTCCAGCATATTCGCTCGTCTTTGCGTTTTTTTAACAGCTACGGCAAGGCGATAAACGCTATTTTCTATGCTGGCAAGTTTTGCACACATTTGCTTTACTTTGTCAAAACTTATATATGCACTGTCTAGTTGCATATTAGTTGTGCCAAAACCATAATACGGCAATAATACGCCGCTTTTTAGGCTTGTTTTGGGCAAATCTACACCCATTACGCTGTGGCTTGTCATACTAAATCCGTTTTCCTCTTGCACAAAATTTTCAAGCGAGTGCTGTATTCCCAGTGTTATATTAGCGTTTTGCAGCGCCTGATAAGCTTTGTTATAAGTGTCGCCTATCTCTCTTTGCAGCCCCGATGCCTCATCTATTAGGCGCATCATTTCTCTCATTAGTATGTTGCGCTTTTTGTCTATTAAATCAAAGCCCAGTTTTGCCAGCGATAAGTTTTTTTTACAAGCTATTAAATTGCCCTTTGTAGGAAATATTTGCTGTGCCAATATATCACCTCGTTTAACTGCTTTTTAAATTGTTGTATAATTAGTGCCTGTTTTTGCTTTAATTGGCGCATTGCATTGTTAAATTTGTTAAGCTAAAAAATTATCATCTGCGCTTTATCGCACACTTTTCAGTGCTTTTTATAATGCTCATCCAGTACTTTTTTATCAATTCTCTCAAGTTCTTCTATCGGTAATATCGAAAGTAACCGCCAGCCCAAATCAAGGCTCTCTTCAATTGTGCGCTCGGTTTTATCGCCCTGTCCCAAAAACTCTCGCTCAAATGCATTGCCAAAGTCTAAATACAGCTTGTCGGTACTGCTAAGTTCTTCTTCTCCTATAACGCTTGCAAGGCCTCTGGCATCGCTAACTTTTGCATAGCTTGCAAAAAGCTGGTTGCTCACATCGCTGTGGTCTTTTCTTGTGTATCCTTCGCCTATTCCGTCTTTCATTAAGCGCGACAAGCTTGGCAACACACTTATAGGTGGATATATGTTTTGCTGCTGCAAATACCTGTCAAGTACTATTTGCCCCTCGGTTATATATCCTGTAAGGTCGGGTATTGGGTGGGTAATATCGTCGTTTGGCATTGTTAAAATAGGTATTTGCGTAACACTACCCCCTCGCCCTTTTATAACGCCTGCCCTTTCGTACAAACTGGCAAGGTCGCTGTACAAATATCCGGGGTAGC
>CAYJLZ010000099.1:0-7819 GCA_964371265.1 uncultured Bacteroides sp.
ATAATACCTATTGTACTTAACAATTGGTTTAGCAAAAAAAACGGTGTTATAATAGGTGTTGTTTCAGCTTCTTCGGGCATAACGGGTGCTATATTTAATCCTATGTTCTCAAACACAATTATTAATTACGGGTGGAGAACTGCAACTCTTTTATTTGCCGCAATAGCTTTTTTTCTATTGTTTGTACCATCTTTAACAATTTTTAAATTTGCACCAAATAAGGACGCTGCTGAATTAAAGGCCGCACAAAATTTACAAAGCAAGCAAAATAGTTTTGAAGTAGTTAATATAAAAGGTTTATTTACTATTTGCATACTTGTAAATATATTTATTGGGTTAATTTCTCACTTTACTAACTATTTACCCATTTATGCTATTTCGTTTAATTACAGCATTAATGTGGGTGCACTTCTTACAAGCCTTGCTATGATTGGCAACGTTACCGGTAAAATTTTTCTCGGTATTTTAAGCGATAAATTCGGCATACTTACAGCTATTAAAATAATTGTTACAATAGTTATTTTATCTCTTATATTATATTTGTTGTTTGGTTATAATATAATTGCAATTTACATTGCATCGTTTATTTTTGGCAATGTATACTCTGTAATTATTACTGCACCGGCGCTTTTGTTACTAAAGCTATATGGGCCTGCTCAATACCAAAACAAACTTGCAAAAATGCAAAGTATCAACCTTTTTGTAGTTGCAATAATAAGCATTGCCATTCCGTATTCTTACGATTTAACCGGTAGTTTTAACTTGTTTTTTGTTGTTGGCATATCTTTGTGTATAATAAGCGCACTTTTAGTGTGGTATATTGAATTAAACTTTAAAAAACAATCAACTTAATAAAATTAAAAAGGGCGATGAGTAAATATACTCATCGCCCTTTTTAATTTTATTCGTATTTGCTTTGCTAAACACTCCTGTAAGCTCTGTGTTCTTCCTTTATTTTTTCAAGTGCATCTTTGTTATTAGCTAAGTAATTAACGTAGTGGCAAATTACCTTTGCACCATCCTTTAATGTCTTGCGGCCTCTTTCTCCATGCATTTGCTTTTCAAAATCAGCAGTATGGAATGCACAAAACGTATCGGTACCTTTAAGCTCTATGTGGAATGTGGGAATTACAAGGTCTACATTGCCTGCATCTGTCGACCCCTCTGCCTTTTCCATTTCAGTCCACTCCATGCCAAGCGCATCAAATGTGTCGGTTATTGCCTTTATTGCTGTGGGCAAATAGCTTAAATCGGCAAAAAGTTCGCTGTGGTCGGCTTTAATGTCGTATGTGCATCCTGTTGCAATAGCGGCACCTTCAATACAAAGCATTAACTTCTCTTTAAGTATCTTCATATTTTCCATGTTTGCTGCTCTGTAATAATAGTCTAAAGAAATTCTGTCGGGAGTTGTATTTGGTGCTTGACCGCCTTCAACAACAATTCCGTGAATTTGGCAATCGGGTTTAATGTGCTGACGAAGCATGTCGCTTGCGTGCATAAAAAATTGTGCAGCATTTAGTGCATTAACACCAAGGTGTGGCGAAGACGACGCATGAGTTGCCACACCATTAAATGTTACAAATATTGCATCGCTTGCTATTACCTTAATTTGCGGACAATTTATATTGTCTATATGGCACATAATTGCAAATTCGTAATCGTCAAAAACATGGTTTTTTGCCATAACAACTTTGCCACCGTATGCCTCTTCGTTTGGCGTACCTACAATGTCGAGTCTAAACGGAAAATCATCGAAAGTTCCTTTAAGAGAAAGCGCCGACAATACACTTATTACGCCATGTATACTGTGTCCGCATGCATGCCCCACATCAGGTAGTGCGTCGTACTCGCAAAGCAGAGCAACTTTCGGTTTATCTTTGTTTTTGTCGCTTAAATCTTCTGCCAAAAAACTATGTGGCATACCGCCATGCGGTTTAGTAATTGTGTATCCTCTGCTGTGCAAAAACTCGGTTAATTTTTCAACCGCTTTTTCCTCTTCACCGCCAATTTCGGGGTTGTGTGTTATCCAGTCGGCAAGTTCCCAGCACGGTTCAAACAAGCTATCTATTGTTTTATCAATGTTACTATTTATGTCCATATTTATCACCTCTGTTTCTATTTATTTTTATTGTGATATTTTCTGTGTTCTTCTTTAACTTTTTCAAGCTTTTCGGGGTTGTTTCCCAGCAAAGCTATAAATGCGGCCAAAACAACAGCTCCATCGTTCAATGTTTTTTTACCTCTTTCGCCGTATAAAAGCTGTACAAGTTCCGGCGAGTGAAAATTTGTAAATTCATCGGAACACTTGCAATAAAGCCCTATGCACGGCGTAATTCTGTCAACATTACCAACGTCCGAGCTTCCCTCTGGTGTCTCTCCCAAATAATACGTCATTCCAAGCTCATTGTATATGTTTTCTATTTCTTTAACAGTTTCATATGGGTAAAATATATCGCAATAAGTACCCCATCGCTGTTCAATTTCATACGTACATCCTGTTGCAATTGCAGCACCTTTTACACAGTCGTCAAGTTTTGTACGCAAGTTGTTCAATCCATCAATTGTTTTACTGCGTAAATAGTAATCAAGCACTACTTTATCGGGCACAATGTTCGGTGCAGATCCACACTCGGTTACAATTCCGTGCAGCTGACAGTCGGGTGTAACGTGTTGGCGTAGCATATCGCTTGCATGAGAAAATAACTGTGCGGCATTGTAAGCGTTTACACCGTCCCAAGGGTTGCCCGAAGAATGCGCCGATTTGCCGTGGAATGTAATTAGCATATCGTTTGACGCAAGCAGTGCTGCATGTGGGCAGTTGTCATTGTCTAGGTGGCTCATAATAGCCATATCGTACTCATCAAACGCATGGTTGTCTGCCATTTCAATCTTACCGCCCACACTCTCCTCTGCAGGGGTACCAACAAGATCTATTTGCAATGGTAAATCAGGGTAAGCTTTTCGTAATGCAAACGCCGTAAGTATGCTAACTGCGCAACTAAGCGAGTGCCCACAAGCATGGCCCATGTCCGGCAAGGCGTCGTATTCGCACAAAATTGCAATTTTGGGGTAGTTTTTTCCTTCATATTCTTTCAATTTTGCCTTAAATGAATGTGCAATTCCGCACGGCGACTCTACTTCATACCCGTATTTCTTCAAAAAATTGCAAATGTACTCACAGCTTTTTTCCTCCTCGCCTGAAACTTCCGGATTATCTGTAAGCCAAACAGACAACTCAAAAACTTCTTCTTTGAGATCTTCAATCGCCTTTTTTAGTTTTTCCTCTACAATTGGCATAATATTATTTTTCCTTTCCATTAGTTTTTTTCTTTTCAGATTTTGATATTTTAGTGTGCTGAATATACCTAAGCGCCCAGTGAGTTTTTAATAAATAGTTAAACAACTTATCGCCATTACCATCTTTAAACAATTGTACAATTTTACGGTGTTCGTCGTTTAACATAGAGTACAAATTCATCAATTCGTCCGTATCTTCACTTATAAATGTTTTTGGTGCAATACCGTTTTCTATGTTTTCAAGTGTTTTAATTATTAATATATTTTCACATTTATTTCTGTAAACGTAATGAAAATTTTCTTGTAGTTCACTGTACTCAACTATGTTTTTGTACTTTATTGCAATGTCAATTTTGTCAATATATTGGTTCATAAGCGCAATATCTTCTTGTGTAAAATTTTTAATTGCACTCATCGCACAGTACGAGTCCAATAATGCTATCATTTCATAATTTTCATTTTTTTCCCTATCAGTTGGTGTTTTAATTGCAAATCCTCGCCTTGGAAAATAGTCAAGTAAACCCTCGCTGTAAAGCTGTAACAACGCCTCCCTTGCGGGTGTTCTGCTAATTCCAACTGCATCGGCTATTCCCTGCTCACTAATTTTATCGCCAGCATTCAATGCGCCGCTAGAAATTTCACCTAATATAAATTTTCTAACTATATCTCTAAGAGAAGTTAATTCAGAACTATTACCCATTTTGTCCCCTAATAAATACTATCATTTTTAAAATTTTATTTTATAATACCTTTTAAAAGTATAAAAGTCAATAACAATATACCATTTTCACAATTTATGTGCAAATTGTATACAATATACAATTTGCATAACTAGTTTGATTTTTTTACTTTATTTTAATTTCCAACATAACTATGCATTTTTTGCACTGTAAAAGCAAAAATTATTTATGCAAATTGCACATGTTCAAAATTATTGACAAATTATAAATGTCTGTGTATACTATATGCAAAATATATTAAATTTTGTTTAAAGGAGATTTTAATATGAAAAAAAGACCCTATGTTGTAGTTGAGTGGAACGATACACAGTCTAGCGCGGTAGGATGGCTTTGTGCATACAATTTTGTTGGCAATTATTGCGGTGGCGGTACAAGAATGCACCCCACAGTTACAAAAGATGAAGTTATAAGGCTTGCCACTACAATGGGATATAAATATAAGGCATGTGAGTCTACCACCACGGGCGGTTGCAAAGGAGGCATAGCTTACGATTACAAAGCACCCGATGCAAAAGATGTTTTGAGAAGATATTTAACAGCTATGGCGCCATATATAAATGCAGGTGTTTCTATTGGCGGCGACCTTGGAGTAGATTATAGCGATGTACTTAAAATACTGGACGATTTAGGAATAGGTCTTCCACAAACTCACGCAATGCGAGTAGATCCGGTTATGCAACAGCAAATAAAAAACCATGATCTTGCCTGCACACTAAAGTACGACGGATTTTTAATGTACGACATGATAACAGGTTACGGCTGTGCATATGCACTCGACGAGGCATGGAACTTTAAACAAGGCAAAAAAGGCGCAAGTGTTGTACTTCAAGGATTTGGCTGTGTTGGCGCAAGTATGGCGTTTTGTTTAGATAAAATGGGTTACAAAGTAGTTGGTATATCCGACAGAAATTGCATGGTATATTGTGAAGATGGCCTTGATGTTAAAAAGCTTGTAGAAACAAGGAAAGCTCAAGGTGAGCTAAACGAAGAAGCATTTAGCGATAATTACAAAGTTATGCAGAATACTCAGTGGCTTGACGTTCCTTGTGATATATTAGTACCGGCAGCACTTGAAGATGTTATAAATGAGGGCAATGTAGACAAAGTTAAAGCCTCCTTAATAGTGGAAGCTGCAAATATACCTGTTACCGCACAGGCTGACAAAGTGCTGTTTGAAAAAGGCGTAGACATAGCAGTTGACTTTGTTGCTAATATGGGCGGCATACGAATTTATGAGGCACTTGTGTTCGGTATTGTTGGGCCTGTTCCCGAAGATATTGTAAAAGACACTGAAACTATTATAAGAAGGGCTATTAAAAACGTGTTTGCAAAGGCAAAAGAAACCGGCAGACCGCACCGTGAAATAGCATTTTAACTGTATGAACCGGATACGTTTGATACGCCGGACAATCACTATGATTATTGAGGTGAGCTTGGTTTGAAAGAAGTAAGGATTATTGAACAGCGCTGCAAGGGGTGTACGTATTGTGTAAATTTTTGCCCTAAACAGGCGCTTAGTGTTTTGGATAAAGTTAATGAAAAGGGCTACAACCCTGTTACTGTAAACAAAGAAAAATGCATCGTTTGCGGTATTTGCTACAACGTATGCCCCGATTATGTTTTTGAAGTTGAAAGGGATTGATTAAATGGCTCGTAAACTTTTAAAGGGCACCGAGGCTATTGCCGAGGCTGCTGTTAGAGCAGGTTGCCGCTTTTTTGCGGGATACCCTATTACACCCCAAAGCGAAATACTGGAGTATTTGTCGTGGAGAATGGACGAAGTGGACGGAAGTTTTATACAAAGTGAAAGCGAACTTTCGGGAATTTCGATGGTATATGGCGCCGCTGCATGCGGGTTCAGGGCCATGACAAGCTCCTCAGGACCCGGATTTTCGCTATTACAAGAGGGCATATCGTACATAGCTTCGGCAGATTTACCATGTGTAATTGTTAACGTTATGCGGTATGGCTCGGGCCTTGGCGACATTTTTATAGGACAAAGCGATTATTGGCAAACTGTAAAAAACGGCGGACACGGAGATTATCGCACAATGGTTTATGCGCCTAATTCCGTACAAGAAACTGTTGATTTAATGGGACTTGCTTTTGATAAGGCTGAGCAGTACAAAACACCTGTTGTTTTGTTGACTGACGCATCTCTTGGGCAGATGATGGAACCTGTTGAGTTGCCCGAATTAAAACAGCATAACCCAAACGCAATGCCATGGGCATTAAAAGGCAAGGGCGATGGTGAAAACAAGCGCCACACGTCGGTTATGTACTATATGAATGATTATGATTCTTACATAGTTAATAAGTATAAGCAAATAGAGCAAAACGAACAGCGATTTGAAACTTATAAAACCGAGGATGCGGAGTTAATACTTGTAGGCTACGGTATAAGTTCCAGACTGTGCGAAGAGGCAGTTGACCAAATGCGAGAAAAAGGATTTAAAGTTGGCATGATAAGGCCTATTACTCTATACCCTTTTCCAAACGTTGCGTTTGAAAGTTTAAACCCTTATTTAGGCTATTTATGTGTAGAGATGACAATGCTAGAGCAAATGACAGGCGATGTTGCAACAGCATGCAAAATGAAAAATAAAATTTACGATTTAGGCGGCGGAACAAAAATGTACACCACACAAGACGTGTGTGATAAAATTGAACAGATTGTTTTGGGAAGTGCAAAGGAGGTGTTCGCATGATTTTAAAAAGGCCAAAGGCATTATTTGTAGATAACAAGTACTGCCCCGGATGCGGACACGGCATAATTAACAGGCTTGTTGCCGAAGTTTTAGAGGAATCTGGCGAGGACAAAACGGCAATGTGCGCAATAGCTGTTGGCTGTTCGTCGTTAATGCCCGACACATTTGGTATAGACTGCGTACAGGCGCAGCACGGCCGTGCTGCCGCAATTGCCGTAGGTATGAAGAACTGCAGGCCCGATTGCACTGTATTTACCTATCAAGGAGACGGCGATGCTCTAGCCATAGGATTTTCTGAAACGATGTGGGCGGCAATACGAAACGATAATATTACAGTTATTTTTGTAAATAACGGAAACTTTGGAATGACAGGTGGCCAAATGGCTCCCACAACACTTGATGGACAAAAAACAACCACAAGCCCTGCCGGGCGTGATTGCACAAAAACCGGCAATCCTTTAGACGTTATAAGTATGTTAAATACACTTGACGTTGCCTATCTATCTCGTGTGTCTTTAACTGATAATGCAAACATTGTTAAAGCAAAAAAAGCTATTAAAACAGCTTTTGAATGCCAGCGTAATAACAGGGGTTATTCGTTTGTCGAAATTCTTTCTCCATGTCCTACAAACTGGAAGATCTCCCCGATTGATTCTTTAAAGTATATCGAGCAAGTTGTTTTGCAAAAATATCCGCTTTGCGAGTACAAAAAGTGGGAGGACAAAAATGACTAACATGATTTTTGCCGGTTTTGGCGGTCAAGGTGTGCTTACAGCCGGCCTTATAATTGCAAAAACTGCTATGGATTTTGGCGACAATGTTACTTGGATACCCTCTTATGGCAGCGAAATGCGCGGCGGTACGGCAAACTGCAACGTAAAAATATCAAAAAGTAAAATATCAAGCCCTTTTGTTAAAGATATAGATTTGTTGGTAGCTATGAACATACCGTCTGTGGCAAAATTTATGCCGTATATGACAGCCGGAGCAACACTTGTTGTAAACAGCACAATGGTTGCGAAAAACTACGATTTTAGAAAAGACATAAATGTTATATCAGTGCCCGCAACAGAA
>CAYJLZ010000100.1:0-7806 GCA_964371265.1 uncultured Bacteroides sp.
AGTAAAACGCAAACTTTTAAGTGTTATGCTACACCTTGCAAAGTTTGCCGATGAGTATAAAAATATGCCTGCACTAGCATATACACACTTGCAACCGGCACAGCTTACAACGGTAGGCAAAAGGGCAACGCTGTGGCTAAACGAGCTTTTAATGGATTTTGAAGAAATTTGTTACAGACAGCAAAATTTAGCATTGCTTGGCAGCAAGGGTACAACGGGAACGCAAGCAAGCTTTATGCAACTTTTTAACGGCGACGAAACTAAAATAGACGATGTGGACAGGCGCATAGCCGCCGACATGGGATTTGACAAAATTGTGCCTGTTAGCGGCCAAACATATAGCCGAAAGGTAGACTACAATGTACTTAGCGCCCTTTGCGGCATTGCGCAAAGTGCCATGAAGTTTTCAAACGATATGCGCTTGCTTGCAAATTTTAAAGAGATGGAAGAGCCGTTTGAGAAAAGCCAGATAGGCTCATCGGCGATGCCTTACAAGCGTAACCCCATGCGCAGTGAGCGCATAACGGCACTTGCAAGGTACGTTATAATAAATACACAAAACCCGGCATTTACAGCCGGCACACAGTGGTTTGAGCGCACACTTGATGACAGCGCAAATAAGCGCATTAGCGTGGCGGAGTCATTTTTGGGCATAGATGCAATATTAAATATACTTATTAATGTTTGCGATGGCATTGTGGTTTACCCAAAACTTGTGCACGCTCGTGTTATGGCCGAGCTGCCGTTTATGGCAACAGAAAACATAATGATGAGCGCAGTTAAAAAAGGTGGCGACAGGCAAGAATTGCACGAAAAACTTCGTGTTCACAGCATAGCAGCGGCAAACGTTGTTAAGCAAGAGGGCGGCAAAAACGATTTAATACAGCGTATATGCGCCGATAAATCGTTTGGTTTAAGCGAAGATGAGATAAACACACTTTTAAATCCGCAAGACTTTATAGGCCGTAGCCCCTCGCAAGTAACACAATTTTTAAACAATTTAGTTTACCCACTTTTAAAACAGCACGGCGCAATGCAGGCCGAAAAAGTAGAGCTTGATGTTTAATAATTTAACAGCAAAAAAGCCTTTTACCCTAGTTAAAAAACTAGCCGTAAAAGGCTTTTTAATTTTTAGTTACTTTACGTTAAAACGCCGCTTTTATCCATAACAACACTGCCTTGGTAATCGTAACTTGTAACGCCAATGTACGTTTTGCCGGGGTTTATGTCGTAATCGTTGCCGTTTGTGCCTTTAATTATAAGCGGCTCTTCGGCATCGCCTTTTTCCCACTGTATCTCTTGGTATTTGCCGCCAAACATGTAGTAGCCTGTACCGGAAATTAAATCGAAGTCACTGCAGTAACCGTCGTCCTTAAGCCCTACTTGAGAGAAAAGTATTAGCACGTTTTCATATGCTAGCTGATCCGACTCTTCGTCGGCATGTGGTGCACCAAACACGCTTTTTAAATACGTATTGCTCTCTTCGTTGTACAAAAACTCGGTTATATTAAGCTCGGAAAACTTAAACTCTATGTGTGGTGCATCTCCGTCGTCGGGCAACCTAAACGATGCATCGTAATCTCGAAAGTTAACAAGCGGGTAGCTTTTACCATGTGTTTCAAGGTTTGCAGCATCTACTCCTGCCTTAATAAGCTGCGAATCGGTATACCAACAGTGCTCTTCTGCACGCGATGTTGCACGCAGCTCGTCAAACCAAAAAGACGTTGTACCAAGATATCTGCCGTCGATACTGGCATAGGTGTATGTATTAAGCAAGTTAGACGCATAAATGCTTGTGCCTATATGTACAACTATAGCATTTAATGGCATTGCAAACTGCAAATGTTGATCTCTCGCCGAGCGAACACTTCCAACTTGTGGGATGTCATCTATATCTGAATAAAATGCCATTAGCCTTGTAATTCCGCCCTCTGTTGCCATTTCAAGTACTGCATCTGCGGCGGCAACTCCACGCTGGGGCAATGCCACTTGAGAATTATTAACCATAATAGCAACCGGCCTGCGCCCTGCATCGGCACCGCTTGGCAATTCTTCGCCCGTAAGCGGATTGTAGTTTAGCTCACTTGTATCGGTAAACATTTGCTCTGCTATTGTTGGCTCAGAGCCACTTGTTGTCGACTCTGCCTCGTTTTGGCACGCAACTAACATTGTGCTTAAAAGTACAAGCACCGTAAAAAGTGCTAAAATCCTTTTAATTTAAATCAACTCCTAAATTAACGGCACATAATGCCTTATTGTCGGTTATAAATAAACATTTTTTAATTACTTATTGCAGTTGCACGTTTTACTGCAACTGTTTTTAATTAAATATGCTTTATTAGCCTACTTGCGATGTTGCACTAGATGTTACAGCAGATGTTGCACTTGACGTTACAGCAGATGTATCGTCTGTTTGTGTTTCAAGTGTTGGATAATAGGTAAACAATTCCGCCATATCAAGGTCTACAACAGTAAGGTATGTTTTGCCCGGGTTAATTTGTATGTCGGTAGCGTTGCCAAACTTATCGTATAACCTAAGCACGTCTGTCGGTGCGCCTTTTCCCCAGCGAATTTCCTCTGCCTGACCATTAGAGAAGTAATATCCAACACCGCCCAAACCGTACTCTACATATTGTAAGCCGGATGATTCGTGGCCCGGTGCAAGATAAATATCGGTGTAAAGCACAACAACGTTTTCAAAGCTCAGCTGTGTATCTGTGTTTGCGTCTACCGTTGCGTGTACTGTTCCGTATGCGCCACTGTATTGGCTCATCAAATACTTGCCTGTCGCCTCATCGTATTCAAAATATGTGCTGTAATTATCCGAGTGATGAATATCTACCTTTGCAGCTAGGCTATTTGCTCCGTTCACATCACCCGTCAATTGGCGCTCGGGTTCATCGTACGGCACAAAGTTAAATATTGTACTTTTGTAAAGGCGCTCCATATCACGCTCATCAAGATCAATAATCTCTTGAATTTGCTCGTAATTTGTATAAGCAGTATGCTCCAGTGCAACGTTTGTTGCCCTGCGCTCGTCGTCTCTCATTAAATAGTAGCTGCCAAGGTTTATATCAAGGTCACTGTACTCGTAAAGTATTCTAAACTGCTCTTGCACACCGCTCTCACCCTCGTGCACATAAAGCGCTTGAAATGGTATTAGCAATTGGAAGAACTGATCCCTTGCAGAGCGAATAGGGCCTATTTGCGGAGTTTGCGTATAGTCTGAAAACAGTGCCATAAACCTTGTTATGCCACCCTCTACTAAAATTTCAATAAGCACATCTGCCTCGCCTATGCCCCACTGCGGCCTAGCATTTTGATATAAATCGTTGCTGATGTTATTTACCATGTATGCGGCAAAACGAGTTGTTTGAGGGTATTCGCCCTCCTCTTTTTCGCCTGTTAAAACATTTGGTTCGTATGGGTCTTCCACTACCTCCACAGGCGGTGCGCTTGTATCGGTGTTTTGGCCCTGTGTACCGTTATTGTCGCTTGAATTATTGCCAAGACCCGGTATTAGGTTACACCCCGTAAGCGAAAAAACAATTAAAACCGCCAAAATAATAGCTGATACTTTTTTCATCTGCATATAATCTCCTTAAATAATTTACATAATAGCCGTATTTCTTATATAATATCTGTTTAACATCAAGCGCACACTCCCCATATGCGTTGATGCTATTAAGCTTTGCATATTTAACGCTTTTTATCTTGCGTTACATTTTAATAAGCTTTGCAAAAATTTATTATACCATTTTGTTATTAATTTACTTATTATAAATACTTCTACCTATATACTATAACTTTTTTAATTGTTTTTGTAAAGCAAAATGCTATAAATTTTACACTTTTTATTGTTAACTTTTTCTTGCAATCTATTCGTTTGTAACATTTTTAACATCGCTGTCGTAATTTGCAACAGCCTGTGCTTTAAATATAACTATCATTGTTATAACAAAAACGCTTATATTAAAAATAAACGGGTACAAGGGCGAATATTCAAACAGTTTGCCCACTATAAAACCAAACGGCGAGGATAGCGCTATCATACAGGTGTGAAACAGCGCAAATACCCTGCTGCGCTCGTTGGCAATAACGTAAAATGCCATCAGGCTGTCTTTTCGGGGAAAAATTATTGCGTAGGCAAACGCCTCGAGCAATGTGTAAATAACTGCGTAAAACACACTGCCAATAGGCGCAATAAGTAGTACAGCATGGCTTGCTAAATACAGCACCAACCCCAAAAACAAACTTGTTTTCATGCTTATTTTATTAATTGCATTTTGAAGTACACCCACAAACAGCAACATTACAAGTGTGCGTATCATAGGAAAAACCGATACAAAATTATCGCTTATTTTTAAGTGCTGTGTTATGTAAAGCGAAAAAAAGTTGTTTGTTGTTATTAATATAATGTTTGTAAGTGCCATAAACACTATTACAAAAAGCATATTTTTGCTTTTGCATATAAGTTTAAACACACCAAAATACCCTTTAAACAAAGTAAAAAAAGATACACCCTTTGTTTCTTTTAGCCTGTTTTCGCCCGTTTTTGTTTCGTCTCCGAATATAAACAGCACCACAAACTTTGCGCTCATACTTATAGCGCTTGCAAAATAAATTACACTTACCACTTGCACAACGCTGTAAATATCTACCAATATAATTGCTATGGGAGAAAAAAACACCGATAACATGCCGCAAATTTGTATAAGCGTAAATGCATTTGTAAGGTGTTTTGCCGGGCAGTCCTCTATAAAAAGGCAGTGCCACGACGTATTAGTTATTTGAAACGTTGAGTTTATACACGCTGCAATTAAAAACCACCAAAAATTATCGGCAAAAGCCCATATAAAGCACGGTATTGTCCACGCAATTCCGTCAAAAATAAGCGTGGTATATCTTCTTCCCAGTTTGTCGGTAATAACACCGCCAACAAGGCTAAAAATCACTTGTAAAACAAGCCCTATACTTATAATTAGCCCTATTTGCCCGCTTGTAACTCCGCGGTACGTCATATACAGCGTGGCAAACGGCAAAAAAAGCGAATAAGGAATAAACCAAAGTGGCTCGGTTACAATGCTCCACTTTGGGTTTCCCTTAAGTTCTTTAAATGTAATAACCAAATCGTGGTTTTTTAAGCCTGTCATTTTACTCATAATAGCATCTTTTCATAAAAAAATTCTATTTTAGTGCACAGCACAAATAGTTTTAATAAATCTTCGGCATAAATGGATATTTTTCGGCATGTGCCGTGTATAATAAGTGCAAACAGCACACCTTTAGATAAATAAACAGCGCAATTTTTCACGCTATTTATTTTTCCTTTGTGTCTTCGTCTTTTTTAACTTGCTCTATAAACTGCACAACAGTTTTTACGCCGCCTTTTTCTTCTTTTCTTGCCCTTACCGATACAGTTTTATCGGCAACTTCTTTTTCGCCAACTATAAGCATATATGGCACTTTTTCAAGCTGTGCCTGCCTTATTTTGTAGCCAACTTTTTCACTGCGCCAGTCGCACTCGGCCCTTACGCCGCTTTGTTTAAGCTGGTTTAAAACGTCCTGTGCATAATCTGCAAATGCATCACTTACGGGTATAATGCGCACTTGTTCGGGGCTTAGCCAAACGGGCAATGCGCCTGCATACTTTTCAATAAGCAATGCAATTGTGCGCTCGTAGCACCCAAGCGATGTGCGGTGAATTATGTATGGGTACACCTCTTTGCCGTTTTTATCTATGTATGTCATGCCAAATTGTTTTGCAAGGTATGGGTCAATTTGCACAGTAATAAGTGTATCCTCTTTGCCGTACACATTTTTAATTTGAATATCCAGTTTCGGGCCGTAAAATGCAGCCTCACCGTCGGCCTCTGCGTATTCAAGGCCAATTTCGTTTAGCATTTCGCGCATTATATTTTGCGTTTCGTCCCAAACTTCTGCGGTACCTATGTATTTTTCTTTATCGCTCTCGTCCCACTTGCTAAGGCGGTACGTTAGGCTATCGCTAAGGCCTAAATCATCCATAACTTCTTTTGCAAGTTTAACGCAGTTTTTAAACTCTTCGTTTAGTTGCTCTCTTGTTAAAATTATGTGCCCCTCGCTTATTGTAAACTGGCGCAGGCGTATAAGGCCGTGCATTTCTCCGCTCGCCTCATTTCTAAACAGCGAGCTCGTTTCGCCGTATCTAATGGGCAAGTCGCGGTATGAGTGCTTTTCGTTTAAATAAACTTGATATTGGAAAGGGCATGTCATCGGGCGCAGTGCAAAGCACTCGGCATTTTCGTCTTCGGGATTGCCCAAAACAAACATGCCATCGCGGTAATGGTCCCAGTGTCCGCTAATTTTATAAAGGTCGCTTTTAGCCATTATGGGCGTGCGTGTTAGCACATAGCCGTACTCGTATTCCTCTTTGTCTTGCACATACCTGTTAAGTATTTGAAAAAGCTTTGCGCCCTTTGGCATAAGTATAGGCAAGCCCTGGCCCACAACCTCGGCAGTTGTAAAATATTTTAGCTCTCTGCCTATTTTGTTGTGATCTCTCGCAAGCGCTTGCTCTACTGCCTCTAGGTATGCCTCTAGCTCGCTAGCCTTTGGAAACGCCGTGCCGTAAACTCTGCACAGCATAGCTTTTGTAGAGTCGCCCCTCCAGTATGCACCTGTTGCGCTTGTAAGTTTTATTGCCTTAACTGCCGATGTATTCATAAGGTGCGGCCCTGCACATAAATCTATAAACTCGCCCTGTTTATAAAAAGTAAGTGTATCTCCTTTGGCCGCATGTTCTTGTATAAGCTCTAGTTTATACGGCTCGTTTTTCATGGCGCTTTTTGCATCTTCGGCGCTCATTTCAAGCCTTTCAATGTCTAGGCCTTGCTTTACAATACTCTTCATCTCTTTTTCAATGTTGTCAAGGTCTTGCCTTGAAAAAGGTTTTTCAACATCAAAATCGTAGTAAAAGCCGTTTTCTATTGCGGGGCCAATTGCAAATTTTGCATTTGGGTACAGCCTTTTTACGGCCTGTGCCAATATATGGCTTGCCGTGTGGTGAAAGGCGCGTTTTCCCTCTTCATCTGCAAATGTCAATATGTCAAGTTTGCAATCCTCGTTTATATTAGTGCGTAAATCGCACGATATATTATTAATTTTAGCCGCACATGCACTTTTATAAAGCCCTGCGCCTATTTGTTTTGCAATGTCGGCGGCGCTGCCGTTTTCAAACTCTCTTACTACATCGCCTTTTAATGTAATTTTCATCTGTTTTTTCTGTCCTTTCAGGTTTTGCTGTTTGCTTTTAGCTTTGTAAAGCTGTGTTTAGCAACGGGTAATGTTGGTACTATTAATTTTTTATAGTATATAAACAATGGCACTTTTGCAATTAATTGGTTAAACAAGCAGTTTTTTTGCACCATCGGCAAGCGTTTGGTACAACTGCGTTGCCTCTAATTTTGTTTTTGCAATTGTGCTATAATAAAGCTTAATTTTCGGCTCTGTTCCGCTTGGCCTAACGATAACACTGCTGTTGCCTTCCAGTTTATATATAAGCATGTTTGTTTTTGGCAGTGTAATTTGCTGTGTATGGCCGCTCACTAAGTCGGTGCTTATTTGCTTTTCAAAATCGTCTATTTGCTGTACGTTGTAACCGCTAATGCTAGCCGGTGCATTTTGCCTTAGGTTTGCCATTATATTCGCCATCGTTTCCATGCCGCTCAGCCCCTCAAACTCAAACGAATCAATTTTATGGTAGTAATAACCGTACTGCTCATAAATTTCTGTCAGTCTGTCTAGCAAAGTTGTGTTTTTTGTTTT
>CAYJLZ010000101.1:0-820 GCA_964371265.1 uncultured Bacteroides sp.
TCTGCTCTGCTATATTTCAAACAATGATATAACAATGCCTATTTCATACATGCTTTTCTTTTTGCAAAGAACCTCAGTTGCATTTTTTATGATAGGCTGGATAAGCAGTAAATTAAATGTAAGCAAGTTAATTTCATCATTACACAAAATGAAATTACCTATGAGCATTGTTGTAGCACTTGCGGTTATTTTCCGCTTTGCACCAACTGTTAAATCAGAATTTATCTCAATTAAAAACACTATGAAACTGCGTGGTGTGGGGATAAATACAAAAAATATAATTATACACCCTATAAAAACAGCGGAGTATGCTTTTATTCCGCTGTTTATTAGAAGTATAAAAATAGCCGATGAAATATCGGTTTCTGCAATGACAAGAGGGCTTGGTCTTCAAAAACAGCGCTCTTGCTATGAGCCTGTTTATTTAAGAGTGTCAGATGTGATTATCACACTAATTTTTGTTTCAGCATTGATACCTGCTTTTTTTGCATTTAACAGTATACAAGGAGGCTTATTATGATTGAAATTAACAATGTAAGCTTTAAATACAGCGGTGCAGAAGAAAACGCAATTGAAAACTTTAGCCTAACTGTTGCAAAAGGCGAATTTGTTGTACTTGCAGGTGCATCCGGCTGTGGCAAAACCACCGTTACAAGGCTTATAAACAAACTGATACCGGAGTTTTATGAGGGCAAGTTTATCGGCAGCGTAACGATAGACGGCAAAAATTTAGCAGACGTTGAAATTGACAGTTTAGCCGGTGTTGTAGGCTCTGTATTCCAAGACCCACGTTCGCAATTTTTTGCCACCGAAACCACCG
>CAYJLZ010000101.1:830-7803 GCA_964371265.1 uncultured Bacteroides sp.
GAAATTGCTTTTTCTTGTGAGAATTTAAACCTTGATTCAGATGAAATAAAAAAACGTGTGTATAAAGCCGTAGATAACCTTAACTTGCACCACTTAACAGGTAAAAGCATATTCGAGCTATCAAGCGGCGAAAAACAAAGTATTGCCATAGCTTCGGTTTATACGCTTTTCCCAAATATTTTGGTTTTAGATGAGCCGTCCGCTAATTTGGACATGTTTGCCGTAGAAAATTTACGTAAAACACTTGGCTTTTTAAAAGAACAAGGTGTTACCATAGTTATATCCGAGCATCGCTTAAATTACTTAAAAGAGCTTGCAGACAAGGTTTTAATATTTGAGGGTGGGAAAATAAAGCGTGAATTTATCGGCAATGAGTTTTATAAAATGACAAATAGTAGTGTAAACGAAATGGGTTTGCGCTCGTTAAATATGCAGAAAATTGAGTTTTATAAAAAACAAGTTGAAGAAGATAAATGTTCGGTAACGCTCAAAGATATAAATATTTTTTACAACAAAAATACACCCATACTTAACAATATAAATTTAGAAATCAAAAAAGGCAGCGTTGTAGGTTTAATAGGCAAAAACGGAGTGGGCAAAAGCACACTTATGGATATTATTTGCGGCTTACAAAGGCAAAAAAGCGGTGAAGTGTATTTTGAAAAAGAAAAAGTTGCACCAAACAAGCGCAGCAAAGACAGCTATCTCGTTATGCAAAACAGTGATTGCCAACTATTTACCGAGAGCGTAGAAAAAGAATTGTTTTTAGGCAAGAAAACAACTGCAAAAGAGCAAAAAGAAGCACATAGAATACTTGAGAGTTTAAACCTTGATAGGTTGCTAAAAAGACACCCTGCTTCACTTTCAGGCGGCCAAAAACAGCGCCTATCTATCGCTCTTTCCTATTTTAAAAACTCCAAAATCATTTGCATGGACGAACCCACAAGTGGGCTGGACTACAACAATATGATAAAAGTTTCTAATTTTATTCGTCAGCTATCCAAAGAAAAACAAACTTCTCTTATAGCTTCACATGACTTTGAATTTTTAGCGTGTACTTGCACACATATTTGCTATTTAGATGGCGGTGAAGTTAGAGATTTTTTTACTCTTGATAAGAATACTTTGGCAAAATTGCTTACACTTTTGTTTGATAGGTAAAAGTGCTGTGTAAATAAAAAGGCTCGTGTTTTTCGATGTATTTTTACGAAAATTTATTGCACTCTTAAAATCGAGATTATACCGGTAAATTTTTCTGTTATCCACAAAAAACCCAGCACAAATTTAGTGCTGGGTTTTTTTGTTTATTTAAATATATTTTGCATAAAAAATTTTGGATACTCTTAGCCGATGTTTCATATTTGCCTGTAAAATTTGTTGAAAACACTTTATACCACTATGCAATTTTAGTATAGTAGTACGTATCAACTTCATCTGTAGTTGAGCAATAATCTGCTACTGAAATAACAGCGGCTGACTGTTCATCTGCACCTGCATAAAGCTGAAGTGAATCGTTAAGTGTAAATGTTTCAAGCCATATGCCGTTAAAGGTTGTGTCGGCAACGTTCGGCAATGTTATTTCAAGGCTACCTGTACCCGAGAACGAAATGTTATCATTGAATTCAAAATGCACATCAGGGTTAAATGCAGATATTGCAGTGCCGCTTTCTTCACCTGCAAATGCATCTTGAGAAATATAATTATTTCCTATTAACACAATTTCAAGGTCTTCTCTTGCCCTTATAGCAACCGGCGCCCTTGATATACTATAATATTCCTTCTGTGCATCTGATATTGTAGCATTTTCAAGTGTAAGCACTGCTTTGTTTCCGTTTTGCGCAGGCAAATATTTTACTGTGCCCTCAATGCCATCGCCTGTAATCAGCACTTCTTTTGTTACATCAGTATCAAATGTGTGCGCATAATTGCCGGCAACGCTTACAGGATATGAATGTACACGCTCAAAAATTACGTGCGTGTTTGTAGTTAAAATGCTTAAATCAATTGGGTTAATAGCTGTTTGCATATTGCTAAAGCTATCGCCGTAAGATATTTTAATTGCGTCGTTAGGGCCTTGTTGTACTACACCCGCATTTATTGAGCTATTATGTGTTGAACCAAACGCTGATTTTGTACCCGAGGCATTAACAACGCCACCTGTAATTGTTGTAAAACCGTTTGTTACTATTCCGTAAGTGTCGGTGTTGCCTGTTGCTGTGGCGCTTGCGTTTACTACACCACCGTTAATAACAAAATCACCTGTAAGGCTTCCCTCGTTAACAGCCATTTCAATGCCGACACCGTAAACAACACCACTTTGTGTTCTTACATTGCCTGTTGCATTTAGCTCTCCGCCATTCATAATAAAGTCTGTTCCTAAAAGCGCCATACCTGTTGAAGATACGCCGATGGTCGGGTTGTCTTTATGTATACCAACGGCATTTAGTACGCCATCGTTCATAATAAATTGGCCGCCCCACAAATATATTCCGCCGCCCGATGTCGACTCTGTTCCTGTTGCAGTTGTAGTGCCTCCGTTAATTGTAAAATTACCACCTGCAATACCTGCACCATATGCACTTATCTTGTGGCCTTCCACAGAGCCTGACTTAGCATTTATTGTGCCACTGTTTATTGTTAAGTTGTTGCTGTGTATGCCGTAGCTGAACTGTCCTTCTGTATAACTACCGCCAAAGGCATTTAATGTGCCACTGCCCGAAATAACAAGCGTATTTGCATTTATACCGCTCGTTTCTCTAAGCTGATAATTTAAGCTGCCACTTATGTCTGTATGGGCTCCCCCACCTACTGTACTTGTTCCTATTAGTTCAATTTCAAGTGGTTCTTTTGCATAAATGCTATATCTGTCAGAAGCCTGTACGCCCTCAAAGCTAAATGTGCCTGCATTTTTTATGATTGCGTTATTAAGCGTAAGTTTTTGCGGACTAGTATCAGTTGCCGGTGTGTAGGTTATTGTTCCTGTAACACCCGGTACTGTAACATTAAATGGCTGTGAATTAATCGGTGCCCCCACCACTTGCTCGCCTGAAATAAATACATCGTACTCTATTGGTTGTGGTGCAATTATTTCTGCGTCTACCACAAGTTCTTTAGTTCTTAAAACATAATTCGCGGCATCTTCACCTGTAAGCGATAAGTCAATTACCATTTTTTCTTCGCCTTGTTCTGCGCTGGAAAACTCGCCTCGAGGTGTGCCAACAACAGTTACATCACTGTTTTCAACATATCCTGTCAGCTCAAATGAGCCTGTCCTATCCTCTGCTTTAATTGCTGTATTGCCGTCTTCTTCTTTTTGTATTTTGTATGTTCCAACATCAACTGTTAGTGGGCGCTGCGTAATTTCGATTTCTAAGGGGTATTTTGTTGTGGTACTATCACCATAACCGCTAGCGCCCCTAAAAACTGTTACAAAAGTATGGGTGCCTACATCAAGCATAGTTTCTGTAACACTAATCGATTTAGTATAACTATTTATTAATGTAGATTCTTGAGGTGATGTCGATACATCCATAACAGTGGGCATTTCTTCACCCGGCGCTACATTAAATAATTTCATATAGCCTGTAACAGTGCCCGAAACTGATGTGTCTGACTTTGTTGGTGTTGCAACTATTTTAATAGGCTCGCCATAAATTGCAGTTGCTATAGAGGCTGTTAAAGTAGTAATTACGCCCTCGTCACCACTTACTTTAACTTGAGCTGTTTCCGGCGTTGTAACTGCTGTGTAGTTAGTGCTACCTGCCATTGTAACGCTGAAAGTTACTGTTTCGTTTAAGCCAACTGTGCTGTCTATTGAATAAACAGCCGTATACGTGCCACTTGTGCCAACTTGTTTTAGCGGTGTTACTTGTGTTGTGTTCGGGTGCTCAATTGTAAAATCTGCTGCCGACGGGAACGCTGTGGCTGTTTGTGCATTACCAAGCTCCACCGTTAAAGTAATATTTTTGCCCAATTCTTGTTCATCCGGCGCCCATACTTTAATTTCAGTATTAACAGGGTTAATTGTGCCTGTATTGCCCGAAATTGAGCCATCATTAATTAACATATAATTGTTATATGCGTCTGACCCACTTTTAAAAATTATGTTTCCTGTTACATCAACCTGCCCTGCGTTTGCGCTTGAAAACTTCGCATTTGACAGCACATAATCTTCATTAATATTTAAAGTTACGCCTTGTGGCAAATTATCAAACTCTATGTTTTTAATTTCTACATCTGTTGTTCCATCAAAGTCTTTTTCTGCATCGATGCTTTTAATTGCTATTGCTCTTTTAAAAATTTCATAAGGAACTTCAATTTCTTGTGTTTGCAATATATAATTTGTGGCATCATCGCCATCAAGTGAAAGATTCATCATCATTTCACCTGTACCCACCTGTGCATTTGTAAATGCATGTTGGGGCGATGCTATCACTTTTACATCACTTCCAACAACAAAACCGTTAAGCTTTAACTCACCTGTTCCGCCTGCGTTTATTGATGAAGTTGTATTGTCAAATTCTTTTAAATATTTGTAATTGCCAACAACAACAGTCAATGCTTTCGCATTGACTGTTATATCAGTTGTTTCATTTGTAGCGCTGCTTGAAAAATCACTGTTTGCGTTAGCAACAAATTCTGCTACAAAGCTGTGGTTTCCTTGCGACAATAAGCTATCCGGCACTGTATAATACAGCGTGCTCGAGCTTGCGCTTATAAGTGCATCGCCAACTTTATTGCCTTTTTCATCAACCTTATAAATTGATAATGTACCGCTTGGTGTTCCAAATGCACTACTGTCTGCTTTTTGTACTTGCGCTATTAATCTAACGCTGTCGCCGTAAGTAATATCACTTGCAGTTGCGTATAGTGTTACAAAAGACGCAGAATTTTCCACAATTATTGTGCTCATTTTAAAAGTATTAAGCTCTGTGGAGTAGTTCACTGAATCCGGACTTATAGCAACTGTAAATTCAGCTTCAACATCCGGGGTTTTATATTCATCAAGCGTATAATTTGCAACATATGTATTTGTTCCTGTTTTTGTAACGCTGTTTATTGTTGCATTTGTTGCTGTAACATTAATTTCGCTTGCCGTTGGGTAGCCGTAGCTTGCATTTTCGGGGTTTGTCACTGTAATTTTAAGCTCGCCCGTGCTACCGCCTTTTTGTGCTTGAGGCAACTCTGCATCAAACATAGGATGTGCTTTTTGAATATCAGAATATCCACTTAAAATCGATGTTTTCAGTTGATAATTTTTGTATGCATCCGTACCCGAATTTAAGTAAACTCTACCGCTTACAGGTATGTTTGTTCCTGCGTTAACGCTTGCAAATACTGTGCTTGACACTCTGTAGTCTATGTTAACTTCAAGATCTGTTGCATCCTCACCATTATTAAATTCAAGGCTTTGTATTGTTGCTGTTTTTGTTCCATCGTAAGGTTTATTCGCATTTATTGCCGTTACTTCAAGTATTTTTTTGCTAACCAGTGAATTCACTATTACAGATGAGTTTGCCAAATAGTAATTTTGTGCATCTTCACCTGTCAGCTGTAAGTTGTCGAGTGTTATTTTGCCCGAGCCAACATTAGCACTGGCAAGTTCGCCTATGTCGTATGTAGCTTTTACATCATCGGCCGAAAGCTTACCACTTAATGATAGTGCGCCGCTTGTTGTGTATTCGCCACTTGTAAATGTTACCTCACCGTCAAAAATTTTGTTTAACCTAAATGAACTTGCTACTACTGTAATTGGGCGATGGTTAACGGTAACCTGTGTAATAAATGCTTCTGTTGTTGCGTCTGCAAAGCCTTGTGATGTACCGGTCGGTGATGCAGACTCAAACTCGGCTACAAATTGGTGAGTGCCAACTGTCAAGTAATCACTCTTCAAAGTTAATGAATTTGATGTTGACTTAACTTCTCTTAGAAGTGTTTTAACACCGTTTTCATCCAGTGCATAAATTCTTGTTGTGCCTGAAAGTGTTCCCGGGCTTGTAGAGTCTGCTTTCACTGCTTTAGCAGTTAGTACCATGCCTCCGCCATACGTTAGGTTTGTAAGGCTAGGCGTTAAGCTTAATGTAACACCATGTCCGTGCTCGTAAGCGCTATTTCCACCTAAAAGTGCTGTTGAGGTGCTAACCTGTGCATAATTTGCGTTATAATTTGTTGTTTCGTTTGTTGTTACATTAAATACTGCGTCGCCTGTGCCATCCATTGTGTAAACGGCAGTGTAAACACCCGTTGCACCGCTTTGTTTTAGTGCTGTTTTTTCTGTGGCATTTTGGACACTTAAATAAACGTCATTTGCCGATGGGAAACCTGTTTTGTATCCAAACGGATTTATTATTTTTACAGTAACCGTTAGGTTTTTGCCTACATACTGCGCTGAAGGTGCAATTATTTCAATTTGCGGGTCAATTTTTGCTATATTAGCAGCACTTACAAGCGAAGAACTTAACGAGTAATTTTTATATGCGTCTGTGCCGCTTCTCAAATAAATTCTACCTGTTACTTTTATATCGTCGCCTGCATTTGCGCTTGCAAACATTGTGCTAGACACATAGTAATCTGTGCCAAACTCTAAAGTTTCGCCATTAGGTAAATTGTCAAACTGCACGTCTGTTACAACTGCCACTCTCGAACCATTGTACTCTCTGTCTGCCGTTATGTCTGCCACTGTTAGCACTTTTTTGTTTATTTGCGATGTAACAAGAAGTGTATCTGCTTTTAATTCGTAGTTGGTTGCATCTTCACCGCTTAATGCAAGGCTTACATTTATTTTGCCTGTGCCTACGTTTGCGCTTGTGTAGTCTTCCAGTGGCGTTACAATTACATTTGCCTCATCGCCCGATATGTAACCACTTCTTGAAAGTGAGCCGTAATTTATGCGTTCTATGCTATTAATATCACTTTCGACTGTTCCGTCGTATGCTTTAACAAACCTGTAACTACCTGCCGAAACTGTCATTGT
>CAYJLZ010000102.1:0-302 GCA_964371265.1 uncultured Bacteroides sp.
GCCGTACCGCTTCGTCCCTCGAAGTTGCGATTAAACGTGCGCAACGATACACCGCCGCTGGTTGGGCTTTGCCCCATGCCAATACATGGGCCACATGTGCTTTCAAGTATGCGCACACCTGCATTTATTAGGCTTGTAAGTGCGCCGTTTTCGCTTAACATGCTAAGCACTTGTTTACTGCCCGGCGCAAGCGAAACACTTACATCGGCACAAACTGTTTTGCCCTTTAGCATTGCTGCAACCGTCATTAAATCGGTATAGCTTGAGTTTGTACAACTGCCAATGCAAACTTGGTTTACCTT
>CAYJLZ010000102.1:312-7778 GCA_964371265.1 uncultured Bacteroides sp.
ACTGTTTTGTAATGTCATCACTAGGAAATATTGACGTTGTGGCGCCGAGTTCTGCGCCCATGTTTGTAATTGCGGCACGCTGTGGAACGCTAAGCGATTTTACGCCCTCTCCTGTGTACTCTATTATTTTGCCAACTCCGCCCTTAACGCTCATTACTTCAAGTACTTTTAAAATAACGTCTTTAGCGCTAACCATATAATTTAATTTACCCGTTAACTTAATTTGTGTAACACTTGGGTACGGTATGTAATACTCTCCGCCGCCCATTGCCACGGCAACATCAAGGCCACCGGCACCCATTGCAAGTGCTCCAACGCCGCCGGCTGTTGGGGTATGGCTGTCCGATCCTATAAGTGTAATGCCCGGCTTTGCAAACCTCTCTAAATGAACTTGGTGGCAAATTCCGTTGCCGGGCCTCGAGTACCTAACGCCTATTTTTTTTGCTATCGACTGAATAAATATATGGTCGTCAGCGTTCATAAATCCGCTTTGCAGTGTGTTATGGTCAATATAAGCAACACTCAGCTGCGTTTTAACCCTTGGTATACCCATTGCCTCGTACTCAAGGTACGCCATTGTTCCCGTTGCGTCTTGCGTAAGCGTTTGATCAATACGCAAACCAACGTCACTTCCCTTTTCGCACTTGCCACAAACGGCGTGTGCAGCAATAATTTTTTGCGATATAGTTTGCCCCATTTTTGCTTTCCCCTTTTTGCTTTTCATATATTTAAAACAATATCCCTCAATATAATATAATACCCTTTATTGTAAATATTGTCAATAAAAACACTTTTTAAAAAAGCGCCAAATAACGCTTGCAACAGTAGCGTTTTTTAATAAAACATAAAACAAAAAAGCTTGCATTTTTAGGCGGTATATTGCCTATATATTTAATTGTGCTTAATACATTATTACTGTTTTTGATTTGCGTGTAACAAATTACTGTTTGCTTGCATGATATATATAAAAGTGACTAGTAATTAAGGGGGCGTGGCGCTTGGAAATGTTAAAAGTTATAAATGCCGGGTTTAAGTATCAATCTTCTAATGGCGAAACAGAAGCATTTAACGGCATAAATATAAGTGTAAATCAGGGCGAATTTATAAGCATAGTAGGGCCTAGCGGCTGTGGTAAAAGCACACTTTTGTCGGTAATAGCAGGGCTTTTGCCAAACGGCTTTGGGCAAGTTTATATAAATGGCAACCGTGTTAGCGGTGTTAGTAAACACATAGGCTACATGTTGCAAAAAGATAATCTTCTTGAATGGCGCACGATTTGGAGCAATGTGCTTTTTGGCCTTGAAGTTAGGGGCAATGTAAACGATTTTACATGCGAGAGAGCAAAACGGCTTTTACAAACGTATGGATTGTACGAATTTCGCAATAAATATCCTAGGCAGTTATCCGGTGGCATGCGCCAGCGTGTAGCACTTATACGCACGCTTGCAACAGGCCCCGATATTTTATTGCTCGACGAAGCGTTCAGTGCGCTGGATTACCAAACGCGCCTTACGGTAACCGATGACGTTTATAAAATTTTAAAGGCAGAGGGAGTAACAATGCTTATGGTTACGCACGATATACCCGAGAGCATATCTATGGGCGATGCCGTTTTAATTTTAAGTAAAAGACCTGCCATGGTTAAAGAAATTTTAAAAATAGACTTTGATGAACAAAAGTCTCCGCTAGAGCGCAGAAGTAATGCTAAGTTTACGCAGTACTTCGAACATATTTGGAAGGAGTTGCGCTACAATGACGACAAACCTACATAGCACAGATGACGACAACGACAACAATAGCAGTAACATGCAAAAAAATAAATTTAACCATATAAAGGTTGTATCTTTAGAAAGGCAGCAATGGCTAAGAAACAAACAAAAACTTAAAATGTTTGTTAGAGTTTATCGCTGGGGAATATTAATAGGTTTTTTTACAATTTGGGAAATTTTTGCACACATAGGTATTATCGATGATTTTTTACTTAGCAAGCCCTCGCGAATAGTTGCAACCATTGCAAACACTTCGCAAAACGGCCTGCTTTTACATATTGGCGTTACAATATACGAAACACTTGCAGGCTTTACCCTAGGCGCTTTTTTTGGCGTTATAATAGCAATTTTGCTATGGTACAGTGATTTTGCAAGCAAAGTGGCAGAGCCCTACCTTGTTGTATTAAACAGCCTGCCTAAAATTGCACTTGGCCCCGTTATTATTTTGGTAGCAGGTGCCGGCACAGGTGCAATAATTGTTATGGCGCTTGCAATATCTTTAATTGTTACGGTACTTGAAATGCTAGCAGGCTTTAAAAGCACCAATAAAGAAAGCATTAAAATGGCACAAACTTTTGGTGCAACAAAAAAGCAAGTATTGGCAAAAATTGTATTGCCGGCAAATTTACCAACGCTTTTTAACTCTCTTAAAATTAACATTGGGTTATCGCTTGTGGGCGTTATTGCGGGCGAATTTCTTGTTAGCAAAGCCGGCCTTGGCTACTTAATTGTATACGGTGGCCAAGTTTTTCAAATGGATCTTGTTATGTCCAGTGTGTTAATTTTGGCGCTTCTTGCCGCTGTAATGTACCAGTGCGTTAATTTTGCTCAAAGTTATATACAAAAAAAATTTACAGCATAAATAATTAGTTTTTGTAGTAATTATTTAATTAAGCTAAATTGTTTGTTGTTACAGCAATAAACAATGCAAAATAATGTAGCCGCTATTTTATAGTGCATATTAATATACGTAAGGGTGCTGCAAATAAACCCTATACACCTTTATAATAAATTTTAGGAGTGGTTTATATTGAGAAAAAGGATTTTAACTGTTTTAGTTTTGGCTTTATTCACTGTGGGCATATTTTTGTTTGTGGGGTGCAACAACCAACCTGAAACGCAAATAGTTCGCCTAGCCGAGGTAACGCACAGTATATTTTACGCACCGCAATACGTGGCAATGTCCGAGGGATTTTTTGCCGAGGAAGGCCTTGAAATTGAGCTTACAAATGCAGGCGGAGCCGACAAGGTAATGACAGCCGTTTTAAGTAACAGCATAGACATTGGCCTTGCAGGCCCCGAGGCAGCTGTTTATGTTTATAACGAAGGCCGAGAGGACTACGCACAGGTTTTTGCACAGCTAACAGCGTGTGACGGCAGCTTTTTAGTTGCGCGAGAGCCATGCGAAGACTTTGACTTCTCAATGCTTGAGGGAGCGCACATTTTGCCCGGCCGTGTTGGTGGTGTGCCTTATATGGCACTGCGCTACGCAATTGAGAAAAACAATTTAAATCCTGATACAGATATGAATATGGACACTAGCATACAGTTTGAAAACATGACAGCTGCATTTTTAAGCGGCACTGCAGACTATGTAACAATGTTTGAGCCGACAGCATCGAGCATACAGGCCGAGGGCAAGGGCTACATAGTTGCAGGAATTGGCGAACATGCCGGCCCAATGCCGTATACCGCATATTTTGCAACTAAGAGCTATATGAGCGAAAACAGCGATACTGTGCAAAAATTTACAAATGCAATTGCAAAAGGGCAAGAGTGGGTTTCACAGCATTCGGCTGAAGAAATTGCAGTAAGTGTGCATGAATACTTTGCCGAAACCGATTTAGATATACTTACAAGTGCCGTTCAAAGCTACAAAGACATTGGAGCATACTCGGCAACACCTGTAATGACAAGTGAAGATTTTGCACGCCTACAAGACGTAATAATTGCCGCAGGCGAGCTTGACAAAGCCGCACCGTTTGAGGATATTATTAACAACACTTACGCCCAAAATGCAAGCTGACGGTGCAAAAAAACACTATTAGCCGGCAAATATAATCGTTTAATAATACGCAATTAATTGTATATTCTTTTTGTTAACTCAGCTTTTGCAAAAAAGTTTAATATTAACGACAGCACAAATTAATAAGTCCGCCTGATATAACAGGCGGACTTTTATTTATAAGCGCAAAGGCAACTAAGTTTGCACTTCCTTTGCGCATTTTAGGGAGCATTTCAAAATTTTGTAGGTAGCATTTAAGTAGAATTGCACTGCTATCCTACTGGGCAAAATCTAAAATTACATTACCTTGATAATTTCATTTTTGCACCATATCAAGGCCTTTCAATGCCTCCGTCAAATTCTAGCCTGTATGCGTACATGGGGTAACCTTTATAGTCATAATTTGTATATGGTGCAATGTAAAATTGTCTTTCGGCGTTTAGCTCTCTGCCACTGCTTAGTACTAAGTCAAACGACAAACTCTCGTACGTTTTGCCGTCCATACTCGGAACTAACTGTTCTGTATGGGTAATTTCTTGTATGCTTGCACCTTGCAAAATTGCCGAGCCGTCCAGTGCTGTGCTCAATTCATCTTTCAGCTTTTGCATTGTTGCATCATAGCTCTCGTGCGTTTCGTCCCACTCGCCCTCTGCAGCACCGCCGTCATATATTTTGTGTGCAACAAAGCACTCGGCCATTTCACCTACTGCTTGTTTGTCTGTCAAATCGGCCGCATATTCTATCATAGGCATTATGCTTATAATTGCGCCTGTTGTTGCGTCTATTTGCATCATTACAGCGCTTTCTATGTTATTTTGAAATAGCGCTTCGGTTTTCTCTGCTTCAACTCCTTCTTTTAGCACCTGTGTACCCGCTGTCCAGTACAGCCTATCGTCGTAGCCTTTGTACAGCTCTAAAGTAATTTCTACTCTTTCCTTGTTTTGGCCATAAGTTTCATTTACTGCAACTCCCGCTATATTTGCTGCCTCTTGCGCTGCTATTATAGGCTCGTATGTAAGCTGCGCCTCAAGCTGGCTCTCTATTTCCTGTGCCATATTTTCTATCACTGCTATATCGTTTTCGTAGTTTGGCAATGTTTCATCAACCTCGTTCATGTCGTAAAAATCTTCAATTATCGTCTGTATATTCTCGGCATTCCACGTGTAATTATAATTTTCGGCCTCGTCTGCCTGTGCCACTGCGGCATCTACCGCTTGTGTTGGCTGTATATCGTCTTGCGTTGTTACCGGCCCGTTTTCGGCATAGTTAACTTCACTACACGCAGTTAATATTATTAATATTAATACAAATAGTATAATAAATTTGCTCAATTTTAAAATATCAAAATGTTCTTTATTTATCATATTAAATAACCCCTTACAATTTTTATGTTTCTCTTTGTTTTAAATGCGCTACTGTGTTTATGGCTTTATGCAATTTTTACAACTAATAACAGTAATGCCGCTTATTAAAAATAGTTTTAGCAGTTTTAAACACTGTTTAATACTTATACTTCAGTTTGCATTTTTTTAATGCATAAGTGTAGTTTACAGCGCATCTGTACCACCGTTTATTACAAAGGTGTATGCCCGCATTGGAAACTTGCCCAAATCGTAATCTAGGTATCCCTCAATTGTAAGCTCTCTTTGTGCAACAATTATTCTGCCGTCGTCTAGGGCAATGTCGAATGTCAGGTACAGTTTTGGGTCTTCGGGTACATACTCGTTTCTAATTAGGTTGTAGCTTACGCTTGTAATTGCCGAGCCCTGAATGAGTGCGCTATCTGTAAGCACAGTTTCAATTTGCGCCTCTGCTTTATCCATTTCCGCCTCAAACTGTTCATGATTTGGGTTCCACGTGCCTATTACAAAGCCGTACTGGTCAATATCTGTCACTTCAAATGCCGGCGATAACTCGCCTGTAACTTCTTTGTTTGTAAGCTGCAAGCTTTGGCCCGGCTGTGAAATTCCCGACGGGTAAATGTTTAAAATAAGCCCTGTGGTGGCATCTATATTGATGTGCGTTAAAATGTAATGTTCGTGCATACTGCCGTTTATGCCAAATGCCGTCCAAAACGGCCTACCTGTATGTGTTTTGTTAAGGTTTACCTCTACGTAGTTTATTTCGGTTTTGCCAAATCCAAAAATATTTTCGCACACTGCGCCCACTACGTTTGCCGCCTCTTGTGCTGTTATATTGGCCTCAATTTTGTACTCATCTTCAAGCGCTTGCCTCAACTGCTTTATGTGGTTGTCAATATAATCTTGCGGTGGCACATCAAGGCCGTCGGCTTTATCTTGCTCGTAAATTTCCAAATAGTCTGCAACAGTTGCATCAATGTCTTCGGCTCGCCACAAGTAGGTATAGTTCTCTTGCGAGTCGGCTATGGCAAGCGCCTCGTCTACTGTGTTTGTGGGGGCAATATCGTCCTGCGTTGTAATGGGTGTGCCTGTTTGTGTCTGCCTCGAACACGACGTAAAAAATACTGTTAGTAATATTACAACAAGCAAATATTTGCAATAATTAGTTATTACGCTCAGTGCTTTATTGTTATTTTTCATTTGTTTTCTCTCCTCACAATAATTAATTAATGTCAATACATCCACCAAAATAGTTTGATAGCGTAATATAATTATTGCACTGCAATGTTTTGCAGTTGTATTTGTTTTGTTATCAACATGTAAAAATAATAAACTTTTAGTATAATTTATTGCAATTCTTTTTGCTGTGCTTTTGCAAATGTTACGTTTGCACTTGTACCCATATTTATTTTACTTGTGTACTTTATGGTTGCACCGTGGCTTTCTACAATTTGCCTACAAAGCGAAACACCAAGCCCTGCACCACCGTTTTTTCGGCTTCTGGCTTTATCAGGTCTATAAAAATATTCGCCCAAATGTTTTAACGCTTCCTCACTCATTCCGTCACCTGTATCTGTAACCGACAGTATAACGCTATCTTTCGATATTTGGGTGCTAATATTTACATAGCCTTTGGTTGCGCAAGCTTTAATTGCGTTGTCGCAAAGATTTGTAATAAGGCTTTCAAGTAAATCGTCCTCTCCAAAAACAAAGCAATCCTCGGCACAGTTTATGTATATACTAACGTGCGTACTTTTTGCCTTTGGCAAAAGCGTTGTGTACGCCTTTTGCGCTGTAAGCGATAAATTTACAAGTTTTTTCTCGGCTGTTTCTCCACGCAGCGATGCCATTTTTAACAAAGTGTTGCACATTGTTCCAAGGCGTGTGCTCTCGTCTACAATATATTGCAAAGCTTCGTAGCGCTCTTCCTCGGTAAGCTGTGCGCGCTGAAGATACTGCGCATACCCCTCAACGGCTGTTATAGGCGTTCTAATCTCGTGCGCAAGTGTGTCGAATAAATTTTGTTTTTCACTTGCAGCGTCTTCAAGGGTTATTATATTTTGTTGCACATTGTTTGCAAGGTCGTTAAAAGATACGGCAAGCTGTCCAACCTCATCTTTACTTTTATATTTACTGCGAACATCATAATTACCGTTTGCAAAGTTTTTTGTAACTTTTGCCAGTTGCTCAATTGGCCTTGATAAACCCGTTAGTGTAATAAATAAAAGCAGTGCCAATACGGCAAACGAGCCTATACCTATAATAATGCTAACCTGGCGCAGCGCCAAGGTGTTTGCCTGATAATTCGTAAATTCAAATGCGCAAGTAAGC
>CAYJLZ010000103.1:0-7734 GCA_964371265.1 uncultured Bacteroides sp.
ACAAGTTATAAATGCGGGCGGCTCGTTTACGGGCGGAAGCGTATCGGCTACGGGCGGAATGTTTACACGACAAAAAGAGATTGAAGAGCTTGCGCAAAGAAAAAAACAGTTGGCACAGGAAATACAAAGTGCACAAAAAACGTTGGATGATGCAAGGGCGCAGGTAAATTCAATATCGGCTGAAATTGTTGCAACCGAAAGCGAGCTAATTACGGCAAACGGCGACAAAATAAGATGCGATACGGAACTTGTTAGAATAAACACTGCATTAAACCAAGTAAACAACATGATTGTTTTAATTAAGGACGAAAAAAGTTCTCTTGAAACACAGATTGAAAGCGATAGAATTAATAGCGCTAATACCGATGCACTTCAACTTAAATTAGAAAAAGAAAGCGTACAGCTTAGTAGCGAAATTGACACATTGAGCACAAGCGATGATGATTTTGCTAATACAAGAAACACACTGGTGCAAGAGATTTCGCAGGCAAAGCTGGACATGTTGAGTGCGCAAAAAGACATTGAAAATTGCGAGAGAACAATAGAATCGTTAAATGCAAAAACAGATGATGAAAACGAAAGAAATGCACAATTAGAACTTGCAATGAAAAATTTAACCGATAAAAACGAGGAATATTTAGCAGATATTTCAAAAGTTGAAGATTCGGTACTAAATAGTAATAAACAAATCGATCAACTTTCAAAGCAAATAGAAGAATGTAGCAATAAACGCCTTGAAAAAGAGGGACAAGAGCGGGCAAAAAGCCGTATAGAAAAAGAATTATTGCAGCAAAGAGAAAATATTTCAAGAGAGATTGCAAGGCTTGTTGAGCAAAAGAACACCAAAAACGATGAATACGAACAAACACTTACAAAGCTTTGGGAGGAATATGAATTAACAATAACTTCGGCACAGCAAATGTGTGTGGAGTTTGAGAGTATTACATCGCTTAAAAGCGATGTAGCCGATGTGAGAAGTAAAATTAAAGCCCTTGGCAACGTTAACGTAAACGCAATTGAGGAGTACAAACAGGTAAAACAGCGGTACGAATTTATGAAAGAGCAAATAGACGACGTTGAAAAGAGTAAAAAAGAGCTATTAGATATGATTTTACAGCTCTCGGATGAAATGCGCGTAATGTTTTCGCAGTGTTTTAATGAGATAAACAACAACTTTAAAAGCTTTTTTGCCGAACTTTTTGGCGGTGGAAGTGCTAATTTGTCGCTTGAAGAGGGTATGGACGTTTTAGAGTGTGGTATAGATATTGAAGTTGCACCACCGGGTAAAATTATTAAAAACTTGTCGGCACTTTCGGGCGGAGAGCAGGCGCTAGTGGCTATAAGTATTTACTTTGCCATTTTGGCGGTTAACCCGGCGCCGTTTTGCATATTGGACGAAATTGATGCAGCGCTTGATGACGTTAACGTTGTGCGTTTTGCAAGATTTTTACGCAGAATTTCGGACAATACTCAGTTTATAGTTATTACTCACAGAAGAGGTACAATGGAGGAAGCCGATGTGCTTTACGGCGTTACCATGCAAGAGGACGGGGTGTCCAAGTTATTGAAGCTTGACGTTGAAAATGTTGATGCAACATTGATATCTTAAGTTCAAAGTGTAAATAATACATAAACAGTATTTGTTTAATATTAACTTAATTTTTGTTACCTGAAAGGATAAAATAATTAATGGGATTTTTTGATAAACTGGGCGAGAGCTTAAAAAAAACAAGGGAAAACATTTTTGGTACATTGGCAGAAATGGTGAAAATGAGCGAAATTACCGACGAAATGTATGAGGAGCTTGAAGAGCAGCTTATACTTGCCGATACCGGCGGTGAAATTGCCATAAAACTTGTAAGCGAGCTAGAGACATATGTTAAACAAAACAACCTAAAAACAGGCGAGCAGGCACTCGAGGCACTAAAACAAATCATTAAAAATCATTTAACACCTGAAAATGAAATGAATATTGACGGTAAACCGACAGTTATTTTAGTTATAGGGGTGAACGGTGTTGGCAAAACAACGTCGATAGCAAAGCTTGCAAACTACTATAAACAACAAAACAAAAGTGTGCTGCTTGCCGCAGGCGATACCTTTAGGGCTGCAGCTACACAGCAGCTTAGCGTTTGGGCGCAAAGGGTAAATGTACCAATAGTATCGCAAAGCGAAGGAAGTGACCCATCGGCAGTTATTTTTGATGCGGTTAAATCGGCTAGTGCAAAAAATATAGATATAGTTATTTGCGATACAGCAGGAAGGCTGCACACAAAGAAAAATTTGATGGACGAACTTAGTAAAATAAGCCGTGTTGTAAAAAAGGCAAACGAGAACGCAAGCGTTGAAACATTGTTAGTACTAGATGCAATTACAGGGCAAAATGCAATTAATCAAGCGCAAAACTTTATAGATGCAGCAGGTGCAACAGGTGTTATATTAACTAAATTGGACGGCACAGCAAAAGGCGGAGCTGTAATTAGCGTTAAAGAAAAACTAGGTTTGCCTGTGCGTTTTGTGGGCGTTGGTGAAGGCGTTGATGACCTTATGGTATTTGATGCCGATGCATTTGCCGAGGCGCTGTTTTACGATAAAATAAAAGAGGAACAGTAAATGGAATTTATACTGGCAAGTAACAACAAAGGCAAAATTGCCGAGATGGAAAGAATACTAACAGGTATGGGGCATAGCGTTATGTCTCAAAAACAGGCGCAAATTAACGCAGACCCCGAAGAAAATGGTGCAACATTTGAAGAAAACGCACTTATAAAGGCAAGAGAAATTGCACGAATAGCCAAAAAGCCAACAATTGCCGACGACAGTGGCCTTTGTGTAGATGCGCTAAATGGTGCACCGGGTGTGCACTCGGCAAGATATTGCGGTAAACACGGATATGACGATGAAAACAACATTAAACTGCAAACCGAGATGAAAAGCGTAACTGCACAGCAAAGACATGCGCAGTTTGTAAGCGTAATTTGCGTTTATTTTCCGTGCGATGATATTCAAAACGATAAATATTTTTTTGCAAAGGGTATATGTCCCGGGCAAATAGCATTTGAATGTGCAGGAGATAATGGTTTTGGTTACGACCCTCTTTTTGTGCCAAATTTTGTGGGTGCAAAAACAGAAGAAAACGCCACTATACCAAATACAACCAAAAGAACATATGCACAGCTTGAAGACTATGAAAAAGACGAGATAAGTCATAGGGCGCAGGCCCTTAACATTATGAAAGATAAGCTTGATGAATTTTTGAAAAATGCATAGTTATTACATAATTTTTAAAAAATTTTACCGATAATAAGTAGAAGTAAAGATATAAAACAAAAAAAGTTTTTAAACAAACTATAAATTAGGAGAAAAAATATGCTAAGCAGTAAACAAAGAGCCACACTGAGAAAACACGCAAATACTTTGCAACCGGTGTACTTAATAGGAAAAGACGGTATTGACCAAGCACTTGTAAACGGTGTAAACGAATGCATAAACGCAAGAGAACTTATAAAATTGAAACTTCTTGAAACATGCCCACTTGCACCAAAAGAGGCGGCCGCTGAGCTGTGTGAGAAAACAAACAGCGAGAGCGTGCAAATAATAGGCAGTAAAATTGTGCTTTATAAACAAAAGAAAGAAGAGAGCAAATTTGCACAGTATCTTTAATAAGTGCTGTGGTAACGGAGAAATTGTATGAATACAATATTGCTTTTTGGCGGAGCATTTGACCCTGTGCATTACGGGCATATTTCGCTTTTAAATAGTGCAATAAAAATTGTGCACCCCACAAAGGTAATTATAATGCCCTCGGGTTTACCTGCGCATAAAAGTGCGCACACAGCGCCCAAATATGCTAGGCTAAAAATGTGCCGGGCATTTTTACCGTTTTTTAGCAATATTGAAATAGACAGTTATGAAGTTGACAAAAACGACAGCAGCTATACAATAAATACGCTTACTTATTTAAAAAACAAGTATAAAGATGCAAAAATAACAATTTCGATAGGCAGTGATATGCTGCTGATGTTTCACAAATGGAAGGACTATAAACAAATTTTAAAACATGCTGCACTGGTTGTGCATTGCAGGGACGAAAACCACATTGAAAAAGTGGCAGATTATGCCAAAAATTTAAAAAAAGACGGTGCGGATATATTATTGTCAAATGATGAGATTTTGCAAATTTCTTCGTCTTTAATAAGAGATTGCATAAAAAAAGGCGAGGATATAAGTGAATTTGTGCCACCGCTTGTAAATAAAATTATAACTGATAACGATCTTTACTTATAAACTTTATGGTTTTTTCAAAAAGGGTGCTAAAAATGATATCTTTAAAACAGGTGAAAAAAATTGTAAAAAAAACCTTAAGCCAAAAAAGGTATGAGCATACAATATGTGTAAAAAATTTAGCAGTAAAACTTGCTAAAATTTACAAGTGTAGCGAAGAAAATACCGAAATAGCGGCACTTTTGCATGATATTGCCAAAGAAACAAGCAAAAGCGATATGTTGCAGTTATTTGAAGAAAGTGGTATAATGCCAAAGGATATGCAAAAATACCCTTTTGCGCTTTGGCATGCAAAGGCAGGTGCCATAATAGCAAAATTAAATTTTGGAATTGAAAGCCAAGAAATTTTAAGTGCAATTGAGTGTCATACAACAGGCAAAATAAACATGTCGATGCTGGATAAAATTATTTACATAGCCGATATGGCAAGCACAGACAGAGAGTATGCACAGGCACAGCAACTTAGGCAGCTTGCCGCTATAAACATTGATAAAGCAGTTGTACAGGGGCTTGCTCTAAGTATATCGTGGCTTAAAGCAGCAAAAAAACCTATTGATGAGCGCACCATAGAAGCTTATAAACAACAAAGAAAAATATATTACGGAGGTAATTAGGCTTTGGATCAAAATAGGAGACCTCGTAAAATTAATATTCAAAACGCAACTACAAACACACAGCAAAACAAAATGTTTGATGTTGAAAAACAAAATTATAGCAGAAATCATCAAGTTAGACCGCCGATAAGTAATAATAAAAGTTCGTCAAATATTAACAGCTATAATAGAAATGTTGGTGTCGGAAGAGATGCAATAAACTCATTTGGCGTTAACGAGAGTATGCTAATGCAAAATCATGCCGCAAGTAGGCAATTAAATACAAACAAGGCATATAAAACAGAAAACGTATATTCCAAAAAACACGTATTTGCAAACGCATCAAATTCGCACACAGGTAGGTCATCTGTACAAAACAATAAAAAGGTTGTTAATTCAGCAAAAAGTGCCGGTGCAAAACAAAACAAAATAAATGGCTCAGCACAAAATAAAGGCAAAAAGGCAGTTAATATTATTGTAAATATTGTGTGTGTAGTTTGTTTTATTTTTGTTAGTACTTACAGTGCAATTCAAGTATTTGCATCTACTTTAATAAATACCGGTAGTTTTGGCAGTGTATCTAAAAATTACCAAACACCGCCGCAATATGCCGGTGATGAGCTCAATGTTCTTGTTTTGGGCATTGATTACACTTCAATTGATGGCCAAGACAGAAATGTTAATGGTCAAACAGACGTTATAATGTATGTGCGCTTTAATTTTGCCGATAACACTATAAGAATGCTGCAAATACCGCGCGATGTTTACGTGGGTGAGGAAATTGACCACGGGCGTAGCGGCAAAATTAACGGTGTGTACGGTAGTGCACCAAACGACGAAGACAGGGTTAACAGCCTTGCATACGTTTTGTACGAGCAATATAAATTGCCCGTAGATAACTATGTGAGCATAGATATGGACTCATTGAGAGATGTTGTTGATATATTTGACGGCATTCAAGTTTATGTGTCGGAGGATATGTACTTTGAGGGCTCAAAACTTGAGCAGGGATGGCGATGGCTTGACGGCGCAAGTGCCGAGTTTTTTGTAAGATACCGCAACTACTCCACAGGCGACATTGCAAGGCTTGACAATCAAAGAATGTTCTACTCGGCGCTGTTCTCGCTTGTTCGAAGCGTTACATGGCAAGAGATTGTAAGGCTTACACCTATTTTACAAGAGTACATAAACACAGATTTAAGCACAACTGAGTGCGCTTCGCTTGGAATTGAGCTTTTAAGGGTGCCATCATCTAATATTTTACTGGGTAAACTACCCGTGTCGGACGCAACAGAGCCTTACGGAGCTGATGCTGTTGATATTTTAGTTGCAGACCCACAGGCGACTGCAGATATGCTAAATGAGTATTTCAGAGCAGATGGCGCACAGGTTGATGTGAGCGAGCTTAATATACCACAACTGCCAAAAAGCAGTACACTTTACGATACTAATGTGCAGTGGATGTCGGACGTAGACGCACAGGGTGGCGGCGAAGTAGGCCAAGCGGCAGACGCAACACAAACGGGTGACGACATACTAAATGAAGTGAATACAGAGCAGCAAGCTCAAAGCGAGCCTGCGGCATAAAACACAAGCTAAAGTTTATTAAAGAATGGAGCAAAACATGGAACCGAGAGAGCTTGCCATAAAAGCGGCACAAATACTGGATGATAAAAAAGCAACAAAGGTAAAGGTTTTAAAAGTACACGATTTAACCGTTATTGCCGATTACTTTGTAATAGCAAGCGGTACTTCGTCTACACACGTGCGCAGCCTTGCCGATGAAGTGGAGTTTCAATTAAAAGAAATGGGTAAACCACCCGTTAGAACAGAGGGTTTTAACACGCAAAACTGGTTTATAGTTGATTATGCAAGTGTTATTGTTCACGTGTTTAGCCCCGACGCAAGAGATTTTTACGACCTTGAACACCTTTGGGCAGACGGCGAGGATGTAACGCCTGACTTTTTACAATAACAGATATGGAGCTTTGATATAAATGAAGTACGATTTTAAAGCAATTGAAAAAAAATGGCAAGATATTTGGGAAAGTGAAAACACTTTTGCCGCAAAAAACGACTATACTTTGCCAAAATTTTATGCACTTATAGAGTTCCCTTATCCGTCCGGACAAGGTTTGCACGTAGGGCATCCACGCCCTTATACGGCGCTTGATATAGTTTCTCGCAAAAGGCGCATGGAGGGTTACAACGTGCTTTTTCCGCTTGGATGGGACGCATTCGGTCTTCCAACGGAAAACTATGCAATGAAAAACCACATACACCCCGAAATAGTAACAAGAGATAACGTAAAGCGCTTTAAAAGTCAAATAAAATCGCTTGGGCTTTCTTTCGATTGGTCGAGAGAAATTAATACAACAGATCCCGAATATTACAAGTGGACACAGTGGATTTTTTTACGGTTATACAAAAAAGGCCTTGCATATAAAAAAGAGATGAGTGTAAATTTTTGCACATCTTGTAAGGTTGTTTTGGCAAACGAAGAAGTTGTGCAGGGCACGTGTGAGCGCTGTAACAGTGAGGTTGTAAGAAAAGTAAAAAGCCAGTGGATGCTTAAAATTACACAATATGCCGACAGACTTATAGACGATTTGGACGGCCTTAATTTTATAGACAGAGTTGTAACACAGCAAAAGAACTGGATTGGCAGAAGCTTTGGCGCTGAGGTGCTTTTTAAAACAACGCAAAACGACGATTTGCTTATTTACACAACGAGACCCGACACACTTTTTGGCGCAACATACATGGTAATAAGCCCCGAGCACCCGTGCATAGACAAATGGGCAAGTAGCATTGAAAATATGGCTGAAATTGAAACGTATAAGGAAAATGCGGCGAG
>CAYJLZ010000104.1:0-7628 GCA_964371265.1 uncultured Bacteroides sp.
CGCATTACGTAGCCATAGTCTCTAAAGCCGTAGTAATCACCGTTAATTGCAATAATCGCATCGTTTTCCTCTGCAATTTCCGAGGTTTTTTCTTTTACATTTGTACCAAAAGAGTTTTCGGCAAGGCCCGCCATAAGCTGTGAGCTGTCACTGACAATTATCTCTGCAATATATATGTCGGTATTATATTCTCTAATTGTGCTAATATTAATTTGTGTATTTTCGTCTATATAAGAAGTTTGTGTAATAATAGGATTTGTAATTGCAGTTTCATTTACGCTGAAGGTACTTTCATTTTCATTATCATTACCACTTTGCATATCATCAATGTCGCTTTCAAATTTTACATCTATATCTAAGTCGTTTTGCTCGATTTGCTGCTGTGTATACACATCACCTAAAGCAACAACATTATGCGACACAACAAATCTATTTAAAAATGTAAAGCAAACATATCCAATAAAAAATAAGGCAGCACAAGATTTCCACACTTTTGATATTTGATTTTTGTTCATCTTCTTTACAAAAATTAAGTTTTTTTGAATAGAGTAACTAAATAAAAACAAAGATATATCAACAATAATTTTTGATAGCACAGGGTTATCAAGTAACATATTAAGCCCTGTTGTGCCAATTGCACTTGCACCCATTATAAATAAAAAGAGAACAAGGTATTTTATTATGCTACTAGTAGTATTGCCACTTAATCTAAAAACAGATTTTTTATTTATTATATAATTAACCAGTCCTGATATCAACCGTGCGGCAACTGTTGCCATTATTATATTTTCTAACGAATACATCGTTAACACTAAAGAAAAAGCTGCAAATAAAATAATATCTGTTAAAAAACCTGCCAAAGAACTTACTATAAATTTTAGCGGCCTTTGGTATATTAACATAGAGTCGCGGAGAGGCCGAAAATGTGATTGCTCGTTGTTATCAAAGTATATTGTTTCAATTTTCACAGCGTGAATGTCTGTTTGTTTCACAGCTTCTTGCAGGAAATTATACTCATATTCATACCGCGAACCATTAACCTCTAAAGCTGTTTTTATAAGATTTAATGGTATTCCACGCAGGCCTGTTTGAGTATCTTTGCACTCAATACCAGTGGACGATTTAAAAACACACGAAGTTATTTTATTGCCAAAGTAACTTTTAAACGGCACTTTTTTAATGCTAAAATCGCGCATACCAAGTATAAGCGATTTAGTTTTACTTTTTAAAACTTTGGCAACTTTTATAATATCACTTACTTTGTGTTGCCCGTCAGCATCTGCTGTTATAACTCCAAATTTTAAGTCTATATTTTCGGTAGCAAACTTAATTCCACTTTTTAAAGCTGCACCTTTCCCTTTGTTTTTTTTATGCCTTATAAGCAAACAGCCAAAATTTTTAACTTGTGTAAATACAGTTTCGCAAGAAACATCACTTCCGTCATCAACAATAACTATACTGCTAAACCCGTTTTGTTTTAGCTCTTTTATCATTGCTGTTAATTTTTCTGTTGGCTGGTATGCCGGTATAATAATTGTTATATTATGCATGTATATCTCCTATTGTGTTAAAGTATTTTTGAAAATGCTTTCAAAAAATACATAAATTATGGTTCGTCTTCGTTAACCTTCCTACACTTCCCGTCAAAAAATATTTTAGTTTATACTAATTAAAGCTTGTTTGTATTACAACTTTTTTTGTATTTTCTATAAACATTATATTTTATAAACCTTAAACTTACTTAAAATACAAACTAAAATTTATTAAAAGCACTTTACTGTTTTTGTAAATAAATAATAATTTACTTATTAAATAGCCTACCCTATTTTTGGGCACAAAAAGAACCCTTTAGCATAGGCTAAAGGGTTCTTTTTTGCATCGTTATGTTGTCGGCCGGTTTGCGCCAAAAATATTTAATAAAAAATATAAAACCCTACAACAATCAAACATTATTTTTAAACAACTTTTTTATCAGTTATTGCTTTTTTTGCAAGTATACCAACAACAATTTGTGTAATTGTAAGCACAATCATTATAATACTCCATCTGTCAACAAAAACCATTTTCAATTGCATGTTTTGTGTTAGTATAAATACAATAATAGATACAACTGCGATAATTATGCTTGTAAAACGAACAAAGCCTTTACGCTTAATTTGTTCTTCATTATCTTCACTATATTTTCGTTTTTCTGTAAAATATCCTATTAACAGTACAAGCGAAATAATGGTTGTTAATATTAATAAAATTAGGTTTAATAGTGCCCAAGAGCTGTCAGCTTTTGAGAGTGGGAGCTCGGAATCACCAATGTTTACTTGCAATTCATTTTGCGCTTCTGCGGAAAGTCCCTGTGAATCTAATTCAGTAATTTCTTCGGCTGCATTTGATGTAAAGTCTAACGCTTGTATAGTTTCGCTTTCTGTATCGGTTTCCACCTCAATCTCAGTTTCTGGCTCTTGAGTAGTATCTTCCGGGTTTGTAGGCACAACAGGTGCCGGTGTTATAGTTAATAAACCGTTGTTAACTACAACATTATAATTATTATCATTTGTGACATTTGCAGTTATTACATAACTACCTACTGCTTCACCAGCTGTGCGCTTTAAAGTATACGCAATTGTGTCATTTCCTTGCAGGCCGCTGAAACTTGCTGCAAAAGCGGGGTCATTAGTGCCTGATGTTTTGCTGTGCATTGCTATATTTAGTGTAGCATCGCGTTTTTCAACAGTCGCCGTCAATTCTATTGTAGCGCTATTGTATCCCGGTGCACTTGCTCGTATTTCTACTTTATAACTGTTTGCATTTTTTACTTGTGGAATTTCCGTGCTAAAGGCCGAATTATCTATGCTGTATTCAATTTTTGCATTTGCAACATTGCTTGTTACACCGTAAATAGCAGAGTGATATTGTGAATTATATACAGTGTTTAATGGTTTTGCAGTAACAGTTAATGTATTTAGTGAAGTAATTATAAAATTGCCGCTGTCTGCGCTTAAAATATAGTTGCGAAGTGCAGCATTATTTTGCAAATTTGCCAACGCATTACTGTTTATTTGCACAGAGTATTGACCCGGCAAAGCGGTTTTTAAATCAATCACAACATTACTATTGCTGTCAATCACATTAAATAAAGGTACACTTGCAGCAATAACATTATTTATCGCACTTTCATCGCTTTGAGATTTAGGTCCGTTTATTACATTAACAGCAGGTAATCCATAAGGTATGCCAGTTAAGCTTTCAAATTCATAAGATCCTGAAATATCAGGGTATATTTTAAGTGGCGCTTTGTTAATTGTAACATTTACTGTCGTTGTAGTTTCTTTATACCTTGGTGCGCTTGCCTTTACTGTTACAGTATAATTACCCGCATCAACAAAGCTTGGCTTAGTAGACGAAAACACACCACCGTTTACACTGTATGTGTAAGTTAAGCCCGAGATAACATCGCCTGCCCAATCAGCTGATTGGGCTGTTGGCCATGAAATTAAATTTGTGTGAGATTGCGCATTATAGTCTGAGATATATGAGCTGTCTTTTATCGTCCATTCCATTGTTTTATATGGCATATAAATAGCATATAAATTCCAATTATTATCTATTTCACCTAAGCTTTCACCTTCATAATATTGTGCAGTTCCTGCATTTGCTGCAGGATGCCAGCCTACAAAATAATAATTTTCGGGTAGTGCAAAACCGGCTTGAGTTAAAAATGATGCATTTGCTAGAGCATTGTTTTCATATATTATAGGATCTGTATAAACAGCATTTGCAAGGCCCAAACCCTCAGGATAATTACTGTAATATGTAATTCTATATCGATCAGAAACTTGTGCTAAACTCGCAAAAGAATATGTTACCGGTTCCTGTGTTTGCAAATCTGCTACATTTGTAAGCTGATCATTAGATACATCTTCCACTACCTCATCGAAAGATTCTTCGTTTGTAGGTTCTTCGTTTGTAGGTTCTTCGTTTGTAACGCCTGCATATTCAATATATGTTTCTTGGTTAGATATGTTTGCTTCAACTTCATTGTTTTTTTCTTGAGCAAAAATATTTACTTGAAGCAAATTGCTTAAAATTGTTATAGTTAGAATTGCTGCTATAATTCTAAATTTGTGACTTTGCGTTTTAAGCAAAATTTTTTTATTGCCTTTTAATGCGTTACTACTGTTATTGTTCATCGGTTTTGAGTCCTTTCAAAATTCATGTTCGTTTTCATAAATTTAATTATATATACATTCGGTCTCAAAAACGGTCACTCTTTTTTAATTAAACACGTCTGCATATAGTTTTTGGTCTCAAAAGCAGTCTCATTTTATAGTTAATTGTAACTTTTTATCTTTTAACACAAAAACAGCACAATAAAAACCATGCCCAATTATTGAGCATGGCTATTAAAAAATAAAGTTATTTGAGCTACATTACCAGTAATAACGCACTCTTTTATTTAAATTGATTGTCATTTCGAAACTGCTGCAAATCGGAACAAGAAAAACCTAACCGTAAAGAACGCATTTTGGGTATATTATGAAAATGTGTCCTTACACGAGAAGTAATTCCGTTGCAACACTCCTCGTCACTGTCTTTTAGTAGTATTACAAATTGGCTTGCACTGTATCGTGCAAATACATCGCCGCTTTGAAGCGATGCACGCAAGCTTTTTCGTAAATATTGGCTTATTCCGTCAAGATGAGGGCTAATAGGAAACATTTCACCTTTTTCATCGTATACAGTGCACAAAACAATCCTCATGGAGCTGTCTATTCCCATTACACCCATTAGCATTGCTTGGTATATATGTGAAAATTCGTATAGTCCACACTCATGTGCATTTTCAAAAACTTCTGACTTACATAATTTTTGATGAACTTCTGTTGTGTTTTTTGCAAAATTTTCATTTTCCAGTGTTAAAGTTTTCATTAACTCCAGCAAACTTGGTGGAGGCTGTAAGCCTAAATCACTTAGCAAGCGCTCGCACACACTATCATACACTTGAAATGCCCTGTTAAAATGCTTACACTCATATAATGTTTTAATATAATTTAAATAAACAAGTTCTTCGTGTGGATATAAGCCAAACGCCTGTGCAAGCTCGTCTAATATTTCTTGGTAACAACCCTGCAACTCAACAAATTTTAAAAGCTTGTTTAAAAACATGAAGTAACGATTTTCTAAAAAAGCCAGTTGCTCACTAGCCCAATGATCGCTTATTAAATTACCTAAAAACACGCCTTTATATAAAGACAAAGCTTGTTTGCATGCTTCGAAAAAGTCCTCTTCATCTAAGCCATTTAAAATAGCCCAACAAGCATTAAACGCTTCTAAATCACTAACACAGTTTAAGTGCAAATTATAAGCATCGTTTTCAAAAATTATGGCATCGTCATTTTCAGCAACCAGTTCATTGTCGCGCAAAATTTTACGCAAACGATAGATTAAATTTTTACAAACAGCGTTTGGGTTTTCAAGCTCATCTGCATCTAAAATACCATTAATAATCGCTTCTGTGCTTGCTTTGCGGCCAGGGCTACAAAGCAAAAAAATTAGCAATTGTAATGCTTTGTTCGTTTTAATTTTATTTTCTTTAAAAATATCTTTGTTGCCTAAACTTATTTTAAATCCGCCAAACAAACTTATTTTTATTGTTTTTTCATCTATGTTAATTATTTTTTTATTCATATTTACTACCTTTACCTGTTTTTGCTTAATTATTACATAATTTTTAAGTTATATTATAATACAAAAAACAAAGCCATGCTGTTTAATATTCAATCAATTGCATTGCCATAAAATCTTAAACATTAACAATCGAAAAAGTACTTATATACTATATTTAAATATAAATGTTATCTATTCTAATAATATACTATGCTGTAATAAATAGCAAATTTTATAAAATTTAAATATAACATTTTTTAACAACGACATATACATAGTAAAAGGCTCTCGATAAAATTGAAAGTCAAAATATGATACAACACTATATAAAAAATGTAAATCGTGCCATTGTTTATCTTCGTGTGTTAAAAAAAATAACAACTTTACTTTTGTCATATTTTAGCAGTTACTCTCGTTGTTGTCAGCTTTGTTACAAAAATATCATTTATGTTTATAACTGATGGAAATAGTATACCTTGGAAAAGCGCAAAAAAACACTTACGTTTGCCAATATGCGACATATAACATTGCAACAAAATAAGCATTATGATAAAATAACCACATGTGGATGTTATTACAATAATTGCTGAAAGAGGTTAAATATGGAAACGATGGCTAACTACAAATGTAACGCATGTGGAGGAAATGTTGCATTTAGCCCTACAACGCAAAAACTTGTTTGCGAGCACTGCAGGGCTGAATATTCAACCCTCAGCGAAGGGCAAAACCCTCAGTTTGTAAGTGAAAATTTTAATAATTACGAGTGCCTTTCTTGTGGGGCTAAACTAGTAGCTGATAAAATGACAATTGCCACAGAGTGTGCCTTTTGTGGCTCAAATATAGTATTAAGTGATACATCTAATACATATACACAGCCTGAATATGTATTGCCTTTCGTTATTAATAAAGAAAGTGCAATGGAATTATTTTATAACCTTTGCAAGAAAGAAAAACTAACTCCTAGAGAACTTACCAAAAACAGCACAATTAGCAGAATGCAAGGCGTATATGTGCCTGCGTGGTTTTTTAGCGCCAATGCTGATTGCACATTGCAATATGAATGTTCAACAGATGAAATTAAAGTAGTATCCGCAAAGAGGATTGCAAGTTTTTTTAATGTTGTAATGCGTGGTTTTGCTAGTTTTAGTAAAATTCCGGTGAACGCAAGCAGCTATGTAAACAGTCATTTTATTGAATCAATCGAGCCGTTTGAATGTGATAAACTAGCGCCGTTTGACAATAAATACATTATGGGCTTTCTTGCCGATTACAGTGATATTTCAGCCGATAAATGCTTTAAAACAGCAGAAAATCGCATAGTACAATCTGTGTCATCACTTTGCAAAAAAATGATGAACGGTTATGCAAAAATTGAACTAAAAAATTCAAACATGGCATATAGTAACTATGAAAAAATTAATGTACTTATACCTGTATGGTTTTTAAATATTAGTTATAAAAAGAAAAAATATTGCTTTACAATAAATGGGCAGACAGGTAAAATTGCAGGGGTATTGCCTATGAGCAATATTGCAAGGAAAATTATTCATATTTTATTGTCAGCGCTTGTGATAGCAGCAATTACAGGCCTCTCTTTGTTAACAGGCCCAATTGGCGCAGTTATAGTTTTTGCTGCAACTGTATTTTTTTCGGTAGAAAGTTATCGCAAAAAAGCTTTAGTTTGTGATAAAGTGTATTACTTAAACGACCAAGTGAATGCCGATGCATATGCTGTTAAAAGTTCAATTAGTGTCAGCGAAAACAGCACAACTTTTATAAGAAATGAAGAGATTATTGAAAAAGAATAATAATTATAGTAAATTAAAATACTCTGCTTAATCTTTGTGCATCATCATGTTTTTTCTCATAATACCGCTTTTTTGTTAAAATACTGTTTTACAAGTTCTTTTCCACCTATTTTGATTATCTTGCCTTTTTCTAATATAATCACCTTATCTGCTAAGGCC
>CAYJLZ010000105.1:0-4214 GCA_964371265.1 uncultured Bacteroides sp.
ATGTCCTAAAACAAGCACACTTTTAAACGGTGCAACATTAAAAATAAGCGTAGAAATTGCAAGCAACGAGTAGAACCAACCCCTAGTTTGGTCCACTCCCTCGCAAATAAAATCGGCCGGGAACTGCTGTTTAAATAAATCTTCGTTTTCAAACGGATAATGGTGCTGTGCAAAGGGCATTGCGCCCGAATCAAACCAGCAGTCAATAACTTCGCTTACCCTTGTCATCTGTTTTGCACACTTTTCGCATTTTATTGTAACATCGTCAATAAATGGTCTGTGTAGCTCAATATCATCGGGGCAGTTGTCCGACATTGTTTTAAGTTCATCAATACTTCCTACGCTGTGTTTGTGCCCACATTCGCACTCCCAAATATTAAGAGGTGTTCCCCAATATCTGTTTCGGCTTATACCCCAGTCTTGAACATTTTCTAGCCAATCTCCAAAGCGTTTTTTACCTATATTGTCGGGCACCCAGTTAATTGTATTGTTATTTTTTATAAGGTCATCTTTAACCTGTGTCATTTTTATAAACCATGTGTCACGCGCATAGTAAATTAGCGGTGTGTCGCATCTCCAGCAATGTGGGTACGAGTGCACAAAATTAGGAGCACTAAAAAGTAAACCCTGCTCTTTTAGGTCTGTCAAAATCAGTTTATCTGCATCTTTGCAAAATACACCCGCCCATTTTGTGTCGGCAGTCATTTCACCTTTTGTGTCCACATACTGCAAAAACGGCAAATCGTAGCGCATACCAACTTTATTATCGTCCTCGCCAAATGCCGGCGCAATGTGTACAATGCCCGTACCGTCTGTAAGCGTTACGTATGTGTCACAAACAACAAACCAACCTTTCTTGTCCGACTTTGCAAAATCAAAAAGAGGCACATATTCTTTATACTCAAGGTCTTTTCCTTTGTATGTTTCAAGTATTTCATAAGTTCCCTCACCCAAAACAGTATTTGCAAGCTGTTTTGCCAGGTAATATACATAGCTTTCCTCAAGCATCTTTACCTTTACATACTCTTCCTCAGGGTTAACGCAAAGCCCTACGTTAGACGGCAGCGTCCACGGTGTTGTTGTCCATGCCAATATATGTGCGTTTTCATCTTTAACTTTAAAACGTGCAATTGCACTGCGTTCTTTAACCTCTTTATAGCCCTGAGCAACCTCGTGACTGGAAAGCGGTGTGCCGCACCTTGGGCAATACGGAACAATTTTAAATCCCTTATAAAGCAAATCTTTTTCGTATATTTTTTTCAGCGCCCACCATTCGGACTCGATAAAATCATTGTGGTACGTAACGTAAGGATCGTCCATATCTGCCCAAAATGCAACAACGCGTGAAAAGTCTTCCCACATGCCTTTGTATGTCCATACACTCTCTTTGCACTTGCCTATAAAGTCAGCAAGTCCATATGCTTCAATTTGTTCTTTTCCGTCTAATCCTAATTGTTTTTCAACTTCAAGCTCCACGGGTAATCCGTGTGTATCCCAGCCCGCTTTTCGGGGCACATATGCACCCTTCATTGCGTGATAACGCGGTATCAAGTCTTTAAAGGCTCTTGTTTCTACATGGCCTATATGCGGCTTACCGTTCGCTGTCGGCGGCCCATCATAAAAAGTATATGTTTCATCGCTATTTTTTGCATCAATATTCTTTTTCTCAATATCGTTTTCTTTCCAAAACTTTTCAATTTCTTTTTCTCTTGTTACAAAATCAAGGCTCGTGTCAACTTTTTTATATACGCCCATAATTATTATTGCTCCTTTACTAAAAAAATAAAAGCCCTTGCCCCATTATTCAACAGGACAAAAGCCGAACTTTTGTTATACCACCTATTGCACGTGCGCCGCCAATTAAAAATGCGGTATACGCTGCCCCTATAACGGTGGGCATCCGATGTAGCTTACTGCGCCATAAAGCGGTTTAGTACACAACTCAAAAGTGATATTCACACGCTTGCTATCGGCACAGGGCTTACACTATCCCCCACTCGCTTTGGCTTTTACAAACGGCTACTGTCTTTGTCATCGTTTTTATCGATTTGTTCAAGTATTATATAATATTTTATGCAAATTGTCAATATTTACGTATTGATTGAGAAATGTTGATTTTATATGATAAGCTCTGTTTACTTTTTTTTAAATATATGTTATTTTTAAAATGTTAAACAAATAAAATATTTTCGGAGGTACCAAATGATTATTTCGAAAGCTGTTGATAACAAGTGGACGACAAAAATTTATTTAAGCGATGACGATAACGTTAAACCCATTTTTTCAGGTCAACCTGTAAGCCGAGGCGGCACAGGCGAGCATATGCGCTCGGGGTATTTATTACTTGCCGGCTTTGCAAGTTGCATGAATTCAACTACACGCAAAATGTTAGATAAGCAAAATTTACAGTACGACGACGTTATTGTATGTACCGATTTTGATAATTCTAACGAGGAAGTAACTAAGTTTTATTCAAAAATCGAAATAGTATCAAATAACATTGAGCAGAGCAAAAAAGACGAAATAATTAAAGCCGCCAAAGATTGCACTATTTGCAAAGTTTTAAAATCTAAGGCTGAATTTTACGATATGTAAATTTTATTATTTTTTAAATATACCGCACAGCTATATTTAATTTACAAATAATTATAAAACAAAAACAAACAGGGCGAAATTGAACTGCCCTGTTTGTTTTTTATTTTATGTTGTAAATTAATTACTTAAAGTAACGTGCCAACAAACCTTCCATGCCTCTTCCGTGGCGTGCCTCGTCTTTAGCCATCTCATGTACTGTATCGTGAATAGCATCAAGGCCAAGTTCTTTTGCCTTTTTAGCAAGTTCAAATTTGCCCTCACATGCGCCATTTTCTGCATCTACACGCATTTGTAAATTTTTCTTTGTGCTATCTGTAAGTACTTCGCCAAGCAATTCAGCAAATCTCGAAGCATGATCAGCCTCTTCAAACGCATATCTTTTCCATGCCTCTGCTATTTCAGGGTATCCCTCTCTGTCGGCAACTCTGCTCATTGCTAGGTACATACCAACTTCTGCACACTCACCGTTAAAATTCATGCGCAATCCCTCAAGTATTTCGGGGTCTACACCGTTGGCTATTCCAACAATATGTTCCGAAACATATTCTTTATTATCGCCTTGTAATTTAAATTTCTCTTTTGTTACCTTACATACCGGGCAAATTTCAGGGGCTTCGCTGCCCTCGTGAACATAACCGCAAACTGTACATACATATTTAGACATAATATTTCTCCTTAATATATTAAATTTATTAAATTTCATCGCGTTTTTACGATGAATAAAATATAACATAATTTACTATTTGATGTCAAGTGCTTATTGATATAAATTATCAATAATAGCAATGTGACTTATTTTTGTAAATTTTGTTTAATAATATTGGCGGTTTTTTCAGGTAGAAGTTTAACTTCATCTTTTGAGAGATTTTCGGTATGTATAGCCGGCAATATTTTTACATAAATAGTACCCGGTGTCATAATATTATGGTTATTTTCCATTATTGCACGGCTGTTGCTAATTGCAATTGGCACTATTGGAGCTTTTGTTTTAAGCGCTATTCTAAATGCCCCTGCCTTAAATTCGCCAACATCACCCTCTTTACCCTTATAGCGTGTACCTTCGGGGAAAATAGCCATGCTGTAACCCATTTTAACAACTTCAATTGCTTCGTTTAAAGCTGCCATTGAAGCCCTTACGTCTTTTCTATCTACAAATACGCAATGAAGCATTTTCATCCAACTTCTAACAAACGGTATGGCCTTAACCTCTATTTTGCTTAAAATTGCAAGCGGATTATCTGATATTTGTGTTAACATAATAGGTATGTCGTACTGGCTACGGTGGTTTGCAACAAACACACAAGCTGTATTTGACGGTATATTTTCTTTACCCTCAACTACAACTTTTGCACCTGCAAGTTTTAATAGTGTTGCTATCCAAATTTTTACGTGCTTTTTAGCTAATGCATCGCTTTTTTCATAATTACCGCTTTTTAGCGCCTTTAACCCAATAATTTGAAAAGGTACTACAAAAAGTAAATAGCCGAAAAAAAACAAAAACCAAATAATAGTTCGAAAAAAGTTGAAAATCATATTATACCTCTTTAATAGTAAATAATTTTATATTATAACTGTTGTTCTTTTACAAAACTTACAATGTCCTCAATTACATATGTTGG
>CAYJLZ010000105.1:4301-7529 GCA_964371265.1 uncultured Bacteroides sp.
ATATGTGTAAGTTTATCATAAACTTTAAATTCAACATGTTCTTTTCCTTCCAGTCCTATCTTCCATGCGTTATAATCTTCGCTTACCGTAACTTGAAAATCTTCATTTCCCTGCAAAAACAACATTGGTATATTTAAACTAAGTGCATTATCCAAAGCACTGCGAGAATTTAAATCTTTTATATAGTAGCCTGAAAATCCAAAAATCGTCATATTTGTCAACTCTTTGTCGGTATATGTATCAATGTCACTTAGTTTTTGCTGTTCTACATCTATATAGTTATTCATCTCTTGTTGTTGGCTGTCGTTAAGTAAATTGTAAGTGGATTTAATTTGGCTTACAACTATGTCTGTTAGGGTTCTTGGGCTGCCTGCCATTGATATAAACCCCGCATATAATTCGGGGTATTCTCCAATTATTGTAGGCCCCAACATACCGCCAAGGCTATGCCCCACTAAATATATATTTTGGTAACCCTCATCTTTTAATAGCTGTGCCGCCGAATGAACATCTTGTATTACCTCGTCGTCTACTGTTAAAAATTCATCGCCGTTTTCAGCTATTCCCTGCTTATAAACATATGTTCTTTTGTCGTATCTAAAAACATCAACGCCTAAATCACTTGCATAATATGCAATATCTCTAAACATTTTTATTCCGCCCACAGTTTCGTCCATGTCGTTTGGCCCCGAGCCGTGCACCAATAATAAAATGTTTGTTTTACCGTTCTCAGGTTTTGATACAAGTTTTGCCGGTAGTTGGTATTGTTTTGTTTGCACTGTGTAGTTTTCCTCTGTAAGCCCCTTAGGCAACTGCAATGTCGCAGTACTGTCTTTTGGTGTGTAGTAGTTAAAATTAATTCCAACTACAGTTTCATCTTCATCGTACGACAGTGTTACAACAATGCCTAAGTTTTCAAACTTTAAATATTCACTAACCGAAAGATAACTGTTAGATTGTATTTGCTCTGATTTTTCTTTGTGTACAAACTCACCCGCATTTTCGGTAACAGTCAACCACGCCTGTTCAAGTTCTTGCAATGTTATTGCGTCCTTAACTTGCTGTGACGAATTCTCGTATACATTTGAAAATTCAGCGTTCAAAAATTCTTCTACAAATTCACTGGTTAAATTACCTAATTCTATATTATTTTCAACCTGTACATCGTTTTGCATATTTGTATTACACGCAGCAAAACTAAATATTATTACTGCTGTGCAAATAAAATAAAATATCCGCTTTATCATATTCATTCTCCATTTTAAAATTTTCTAATACTTTTATAGTTACTTTTAATCAAACATACTCAACTGATCATTACTTTTAGGATACTCCCAAATAAATTTAAAAACATCAGTTTGCTTGTGCATTATATTATTTTTTCTGCAAAAATCGCTAATTGTTTTTGAGAGCTCTACACTATTTGGGCTTTTTATCCCATATGCAGAGCCGTACTTTCTCATGTAAAGTCTCTTTAAATCCGGAAAGTGTTCGTCCAGTTTTTTGTAGTAATATTCCCTATTGCCGTAGCGCAGTGTCATGCCCATACCAAAGCTAACAATGCCCTTTACACCCGTTTGTTTGCAACAATTAAGTATATTTCGAATATTGTCTTCATTGTCGGTTAAATATGGTAAAATAGGCGTTAGCCACACTATTGTTGGAATTCCCATTTCATTGAGCTCATTTAAAACCTCAAACCTTCTTTTTGTTGTGCAAACATTCGGTTCCAATATTTTGCAAAGGGCTTCGTCAAAAGTTGTTATCGTTATTTGAACTACGCACTTTGTTTTTTGATTTATCCTCTTTAGTATATCTACATCTCTTAAAATTAAATCAGATTTTGTCAGTAGCGCTACTCCAAAATTATTTTTTTCTATTACATTTAAACACTTTCTTGTATTTTCAAGGTCTTTTTCCAGTGGTATATATGGGTCGGTCATTGCGCCTGTGGCAATCATGCATTTTTGTCGCCTTTTTTTTAACTGCATGTCCAAAATTATGTCGGCGTTTTGTTTCACCTCTATGTCTTCAAAATCAAACGTTTTACCATATACTTCACTTCTGCTATCGCAATAAATGCATCCGTGTGTACAGCCCCTATATACGTTAAAACTATTTTTGGGAGATAGTATGCTCTTTGAAACAATTGTTTTCACAGCGCTAGTTCACCCTTTATTTTTATATTGTAAATTTATATTGTAAAATATGTAATTTTGTGTTATTTTATTTTGTATGCAATAATAATATTTATGTTATTCAAGAAAGGATACATGTATGAGAAGAATTGATAGAGAAATAAAAGACATTGCTAAAATTCATGAAATAATTGAAAATTGCCATTGTTGTAGACTTGGTTTTTATGATGATGGTGAAATTTACATAGTACCGATGAATTTTGGTTATAAACAGTTTGAAAACGAAACGGTTTTATATTTTCACAGTGCATTTAAAGGAAGAAAAATAGATTTAATAAAAAAGCTAAACCGTGTAGGTTTTGAAATGGATACAAATTTTAACATGTATGCCAAAAACGAAAACGAACCTTGTTCTTACTCGGCAAGTTTTGAAAGTATAATTGGAACCGGTGAGGTTTTTATTATAAACGATGATGAAGAAAAGAAATTTGCCCTACAAGCCTTTATGCTGCACACCACAAAAAAAGGTGATTGGAATTTTAGCAAAAATATTTTGGATAGCGTTTGCATGTTTAAAATGAAAATTACAAAAATGAGTTGTAAAATACATGAATAGCAATATTTGTATTTTAACATAAAATTACGATATTTTGCAAGTTATTTACATTTTTAGTAAAGTAGATTATGTAAATTAAACAAACAAATTGCAAATAATTTTTAGCAATATTTTTATTCTAAAGAAATATAAATTAAATATTAAAGTAGGTTTTTAATGTTACAAATAACTAAAAAATATAGTTCTCAGCTAATAATATTTGCAATGATATTAATACAATCGGGTGTGTACGGGGCAATTATTAATTGTGCGGGTGTACTTATTTCGGGTGTAATAAGCGATATGGGGTACCGTACAGGCGATATGTCGCTTTTTTATACTATACGCACATTTGTTGCCGCCTTTATGATGCCTATATCAATAAAGCTTTTTTATAAGTACAATTCAAAGTTGGTTATGGGCATATTAAGTACTATTTGCGTTGTAACCCTAGCGAGCATGAGTTTGTTTAACCATTTGTGGCAATGGTACGTT
>CAYJLZ010000106.1:0-7456 GCA_964371265.1 uncultured Bacteroides sp.
GCTCACGGGAGTTTAGCGGCTCGTTTTGCCATATTATATCCGCAAATTGCATTTCTATTTCGCCAAGTTTGTAAGTAATCATATTAATCTCCATTCTTTACACAAAACAAACATCGTTAAATAATCTCCACACAAAATGGAGATTATTTAGCATGTGAGTAGCCGCCGTTTTAATAGTTGATATCGTGGTTTTTACGCCACACTCTTTTTTGTTTACTGTGAATAAACTATACTTAGTTTATCAGCAGTAAACTAATTTGTCAAGTATGTTCGTGTTATAATAATGCTTAATAAGTATGTTTTTTTGTTTTGCAACCGTCGGTTGCGCAAAAATACATTGTGCTTTATTGTTTGCAACTATATGTCTTGCTACAATTTTCTTACACAATAAGCCTAGCCAATTTGCTATAACTTATTTTAATTACAAACTTGGCTAAATAGTAAAAGGAGAAAGAATTATGATTATATCGGATAAAATTTTAAACTTAAGAAAACGTGCAGGGCTAACGCAAGAGGAACTTGCAGAACAGCTCGATGTTTCGCGCCAGTCAATCTCTAAATGGGAGGGCGCACAAAGCATACCCGATATTCAAAAAATTATGGCAATGGCAAAGCTTTTTGGCGTTTCTACCGATTACCTTTTATACGACGAGATTGAAGATGTAAACACAGAGCCTTTTGTTGAAAAGAGCGACAAAAAACTTGTTACAATTGAAATGGCAAATGAGTTTTTAACAGCGAGTAAAACTTTTGCAAAAATGCTGTCTATCAGTTTATTTTTATTTATAACCGCAGTTTTACCAATAGGTATTTCAGGTTATACAAATTTTGAAAACACTGTTTTTTCAGTAGGATTAATTTGGCTTTTTGTAGCCGTAGCAATAGGCGTTGGCATAATTATTTATTATGGTGCTTTCAAACTTTCAAATTACAAATATATTGAAAGTGGAAATTTCGAACTTTCTTTTAATGTTGATGGTTTGATAAGAAAACAAAAAGATGATTTTAGCAAAAGACGTGTGAGCTCACTGATAATAAGCATATCAATGTATATAACCTCGGCACTGCCAATGGCACTTTTAAATGGCGGAGAATACGAGGTGTACGCACTTGCATGGATTTTCCTTATTGCAGCAATTGCAACATTTATTATTGTAAAAAGCGAATACACAATATATGCATTTAACCAGCTGTTAAAAGATAATGACGACTATGAAAGCCCCGAGGCTAAAAAACGAAGCGACTTAGTTAGTGGTGTATATTGGGCAGTGGCAGTGGCTATTTTCTTAATTTGGGGCTTTTTCTTTGAAGACTGGGATCGCTCTTGGATTGTTTGGCCTGTTGCAGGTGTTTTATATTTTGCTGTTAGTGCAATATTAGAGTATATTGATAATAACAAAAAATAAAAAAACACTTGACTAGCCCCTTTAAGTGATAGGATATACTATGTGTAAGAGGTATTTTTTTGCTAATAGTTGTGGGCCTCACTTTATTATAAAAAAATAGCTTTGAGCAAAGTATGCTGCAAAGCTATTTGGGAATTGAAGATATAGTATTAATTTGAGAGAGTGTGTGGAATGCTATTCAAGTAGGAGCTTACTTCTTTTAAATGGTTTTACAGCTATCAAAATGTTTTGGCCTTTTAAGCGTTTAATTTATAAATTATTGCCCTTAAAAAACTACATATCTAAAGGTTCTAATTTGGTAACAATTCTGCCAAGCCAATTTGCAAAATTTTCGGGATATATTGAAGTGTATTTTAAGTTAACACCTTTTTTTAATGTTGAATACCATATAGCAGACCAAACAACCGATGGAATTCCTACTATAATTAGATAAAGTGGACCGAAAAGTAATGACTGGATTGTGTGGCCATATTCATGCACTGCCATTTTATAAAACTTATCTTTATGCGCAATATCCTTTACAAAGATAAACCCACCAAGACATATTCCGCCAAACTTTCCATTGTGAGCAATCAGTATAGAGCCATAATAAAACATTTTTTTGCATTTTATATATTTTAACATCAAGAAAAACCCCATTAAATTTTGCACAATACCCCATGATAATTGTATCAGCCAATAGAAAAAAACCAGAATTATTGTCATTGTATTATGTTTTGCTCCTGTCATATTAATATATTCGAGTAGAGATGTAAAAAACACCGTTCTTTATATTTAGGCTTACCACAGTATACCATTATTTTTTGCACTTATTAAAATTTCATAAATATTATTAAATAAAGCATTTTAAAAGCATTTTATTTAAGTGCAACCACTACATAATAATTATCAATATCCAATCATCGGTATTTTTGTAATCTCGGTGCTATAAGCTTTTTTGTCGCCGGTATATACATCGTACAAAACATTTGCCATTTCAATAGACGCTTTTTCAAATTCAGGGTAAGGCTGTGTGCAAATATCAACTATGCCTATTTGGTAGTTCTCGCCATCAAATCTTCCCAAGCAAAATTGATCTACAAATTGAAACCAATGAGCCCCTACACCATATGGGTGCTCTGCGCACAATTCTACAAACATTCTGTATGCATTTGCTCTGTCTTTTTGCGTTGCAACGCCTTTTAATCCCGTTGCACTACACCCTCTATCCAACGCACCAAAATGGTATTCTCCTATTAAAACGGGTAAATCTACTTTAGCCTTCACAACAAAATCTATGTCTACTTGCGGGTTAAACGAATAGCAATTTATTGAAAAAACATCTAAATATTCCCAGCCGGCGCACATATCTTCATTAATTGCTTTGCTCCAACGCATACCTAAGTTCAAATGATTGGGGTCTACTTTTTTACAAGCTTGAGCAGGTATTCTCACATACTCGCTTACTAAAAACACAGAATACTCTCTTAAATCTTCCTTCGACTTGGGATATTGCACCGAACAATTTTTTATAGAGCTATCAAAGTCATCGAAGCTTGTAAAATTGCTTTCCCATGCGTCATTAAGTGATTGTATGTTGCTGTACTTATTAGCTAAATGCGCTTTTAGTCCTGCCCTGCAAGCTGTTTTTTCAGGGTTGTACAGAACTTCATCGGCTATAATCAAATCTTCAATAAAATTAAATTCGGGCTCGTTGCGCATAAAATACCCAAGCATATATGGATCGTTTTTTAGCGGTTTTAACTGCATTGCAAATTCCACCGAGTTTTGCTCATACTCTTCACTTAACACATCGGGGAAATCCCTAAAAATTCTAACCGATGTGTCGGGGAATTTAATAAACAAATGATGTGTATAAGGAATTTTAGGTTGCTCAAATTGGCCTGTGGTTATCAAATAATGTTCAGGATGGTTTCCCGTTGTGTTAAAGCCTAATTTACTTAAAATATGCCTGTAATTATTCCTCCACTTTTGTTGATAATTTTCTGCATAAACCTTGTATAAATTTGCATGCATAAAATCGTAACTAATCATAAATTCGGGTGGCATATAAGGGGTGCGCTGCAATGTTCTCTCGCTGTAAAATTGCTCATATTCAGTGTTTCTTTTTGGCAAGTTTTCACATAACGACATTAAACCATCAACCCTGCCAGCACCGCCCAAACCCACTGCGCAAACACCGTTTGAAAAATATGCATAACCGTCAGGGTCAACTAAGTACCAGCGACCATCCACTTTTTTTGTAGCAAAAAAGCCCGTTCCCTGTGTAAGCTTTCTAGTAGTACTTGAACCCCATTTATTATACTTATTTTCAGGGTATTTTAGCTCGCCCTCATTTAACTTAATTTTTTCGCGAAGTTGCTCTATACATTTAATTTTCCCAGGCCAATCTTTGTTTTTCCACTGGCCAAATTCATCTACGTATTTTTTGTTAGGAAGAGGAAATTCTTTTGGCAATTCATCAGATAAATAGAAATTTTCAAGGCTTACGTTCACATTATGAAAAGTATCTTCAATTCCCAGCTCTATTCGCTCAATTTCATCCATAGAAATTCTTGCACCATGGCATACAAGTTTTAAAAGCCCAGGAGTTCTTGTTGTGTATATTGTATGATTATCCATTAATGTTAAATCGAGCCTAACTTTTGTTTTTAAGTTTGGCAACAGTCCAAATCTATAAATAAGCCTTGGGCTGTTTTCGTTGTGTGCATAAAAAGACATTAAAAATGCAACCGAATGTTCTTCGAGAACTTCAATATCGCCTATTATATATCTTAAATTAGTGCCTAAAACTTGTGGCAATGTTATAGAACCTTTTGCTTTGTTAAAATTAACTGTAATTTTCTGCTCGCTTACCAGTGTAATTTTTGAATTTTTGCTTTCGCAGCTGCTGAAGTTAAAATAATTCATTTTAAATCTCCTGAAAAATATTTTGATATTAAATAAAATTTGTGTTTCTATTCCGCTAATTTTCAAAATTTGCATATCAACAATAGTTAGAATTGCAAAATTGCTTTTAACGCTTTGTTAATATAATTTTTTATAAACATCGAACTTCGCATTGTATATATTATACTAAAAGCAGCTAATATATTTCAATGTTTTATTAGTTAAAAAACACATTATATTAAAATTGGAAAACGTGCCGCAGTCGGCACCTACACCTACACCTACACCAACGCCAACCCCAGAAACTACATCGACACTACCTCACATAAGCCCTGTTACAATTTTTTTATTAATAACCGCGGAAATACACGATGTTTAATGATTATTACATTGGTATACTTACTACAAAGATTAAAGAAGTGTGCTTTTAAGAAAAGGAACGTGCTTACTGTATTGAGCATTAATTTAGGTATATTCGAGTGACTGTTTACTGTTCATATACTTTTGTTTTACGAGGCTTATATTTTTAAATCAAGAGTTAGTAAAACAATTATGCTGCTAGGAGCAATATTAAAGCACTTATGGTGTTGTAATTGCTGTAGTCTTAAAAGATCTTGGCATAAACATAAGCTGACGACTAAGCTAATTCAACAATTAATTTTTACAGCTATGTAAATAAAATTTTTATTTATTATAAAAGGAGTAAAATTATTTAAACTTTGCAAATGTCGAGGGCGACGAAAAAGTCAGTTTTATTAATGTAAAATGTAGAAACTGTGGTGGTGAATTTGTTGCAACACATGGAAAAGCTAATAAATGCACCTATTGTTGTAATGGGTTATAAATATAGTCATTTAATTTGAGAGGAGCAGACTTATGAAAAAATTATTTGTTTTTTTGTTCACAGCAAGTGTTGTTTTTATGCTTTTTACATCTTGTGCAAATAACAATGCCGATAGTGTTAATTTATTTGACGCTATCACAGATGCCGCTTTAGACAGTGCTTCGCAGGAGAATACTGTTACAAACAATAGTAACGGTGACGGTGGCACAGCAAATACCGAGGTATCAGAAAATACACCTACCCCTGAGTTTGACATGACAGCTTTTGGGGATATTACAATAAGCGGTGAATATTTTGTGCCAAACCCCGTTAAACCAGATATGATGAGCTTTTTAGAAGATGTTAGATATATTTACTACAACGAAATGGTTGTGGCGGCATATAAATTTGCAGATGACAGCCCTTACAAAGGCGCAGTGGAGTTTTTTAATACGACAACAGGAGAAAGCCTTTATGCAGAGCAGTTTGATTATCCGGTAGTTATCGAAAGTTTGAGATATGACAAAATCTCCGAAAGTATATCACTTTGGACAGAAGACCGCTTTATGCATTTTTTTGGATTTGATGGTGTAAATGTAAATACCGTAGTTTTGGAATTGCCGCCATACCTTAAAAATGTTGACCTTTCAAACTATGCCTACTCTTATGACGGCTTACCTTTTGCAGGTGAAAACGCATGGTGGGGCGCAACATTTGAGGATGGGCTTGCACTACAGCCGGCAGAAGGTAACCCTAGAGAAGAAATATTTATTCCGAGCACATGGGCAATGGAAAACGTAAATTTTGCAGAGGATACACCACCGGAATTTAGGATTGCATACTTTTCTGATGTTGAGATAACAGATGAGGGAAGATTTGTTGTTTGTTCCATAGTTATACCGGGCAGTCAAACAGGGCACGTCGGGCTTTATACCCTTAATACACAAACGCTTGAAGAACATTTTTATCTCGATGTATTTGAGGGTATGTTTGCGGATTACTGTGTAATTGAAGATACAATCATGGTTACAGGATACGACACCGTCACAAAAATTAATATAGCAAACGGGACAAGAGAAATTTACTCCATACCGGAGGAAACTGACAAGGCGACACATAACTATAAGGACTTTTATGTTGCAAGCCTTAACGATAGTGGCAAAACTATACATGCAGGCGATATGAACATTCCGATAGCAACTACAAGCAATGATAGAACATTTATACACCAGGCTATTGAAAATTATCTTGTGCTTATAAATTACAGTGATGATTACGGTGTCAACACTGTTTTAATAAGAAATTAAAAATAAACTGTGACATTAAAAAATTATAAAGTAATTACTGCTGTATAAGGTGGAGTTATGAAAACAATAGCGGTTTACATTCAAAAGAAATTATTATCTTCAGGCATAACACATGCCATTATGGCATGAAACGATAAAAACAAAATTGAAATTATACTAAATATCGAAAGTTGTTTATCTGTATGCAAAAGATGAAATTGACATGTTTTTATACAGTTCCTCAGGGCTTAATTTCCTTGTAGATGTACTTGCAAATTTATAATTTGACAAAAATAGGAGGAGGCACCGTGGCTAAATGTAGTAAATGTGGATATGACATATCGCAAAATGTAAAATTTTGTAATAATTGCGGCGCAAAGGTAGAAGTAATTGCTACACCGACACAGGGGCAAAACAGCTTAAATAATGATAATAGGCAGGAAATGAATTATCAGCAAGAAAACAGTGCACCAAAAAATTATGTGCAAAACGCTCAACCGTCACATTTGCATACACACCCACAGGGTGATTACAATCAAGGTATAAATGTAGAGCGGCAAAATATGCAGGCACCTGTGTATGGCTCACAGCAAAACAATATGCCAGCAAACACTTATCCGCCTCAACCAAATTTAAACAGTGGGTATGTACAGGGCGGGCAATTTGCCAACACACAGCAAACCTCGCAACCACCAATGCAGGGCAACTATAATGCACCACACGGGCAAAACCAAATGCCTATGCAAAATGATACACCTGTGCACCAACAATATACAGGCAGGCAGCCCATGCAAAGTAGCGGAAATGGCGGCAATGTGGCAGAAAAACAACAAAATAATAAATCTATAATGTTCATCGGTATAGGCATAGCTGCTTTGTTAGTGATAGTGATTGCTATCGTTTTAGCTGTAAATCTATTGACAACACATGGTATGTGCCGAATTTAACAAACGGAATACTCGGTGCAACCTATAACTATGACCATAACGGCGAGTCATTTATAATAGACTTTCAAATAGCACAGGTAGTGGACGATAGTGTGCAATCAAATG